>NZ_JAMYOT010000008.1:0-330278 GCF_040320005.1 Mesorhizobium sp. M0816
AGCGGCGGATCGCGACGGCCAGTATTTCCACTATCTGGCGATGTGGCTGTTCGCCCTGGCGCGTCTCGGCGATCTGAAGCCGGAATACCGCAAGCGCGGCATTACGCTGGCGCGGGACATTCACCCGGCGTTTGTGGTCCCCGGCCGCGGCGTGATCTGGAAGATGCAGGAGGATTTGAGCGGTCCTTACCCCGGCTACGGCCTCGGCAGCATGGATGCCTATGACGGCTACGTCTCTTACCGAATGCTCGACGACGAGGAACTGGCGCCCGAGATCGCGCAGATGCGTGACCTGATGGAGCGCGATTGGCGCAGCCTCGACATCGACCAGGACCTCGGCCTCGGCATGATGCTGTGGCTCGCCCATTTCTTTCCCGACGAGCCGTGGGCCGAGGCCCAGACGAGGCGTTCGCTGCGAACTCTGGAAACGATGTGGGTCGACCCGCCCGGTTATTTCAGCCGCGCGCCATGGCTGCGCGATACCAAGTTCGCCTTCACCAATTACGGCGTTTCGCTCGGCCTGCAGGCCGCCGGTATCTGGCCGGGGCGTGTCGATAGGCTGAACGCCTTCTTCGAGGACTGGCGCTCCGGCGACGAATACGACCGCGAGGCGATCACCTGGGTGATGGCCTGCACCTCGCACCTTCCCGGTGCTTTTCTAACCCGGGGTGGCGAGACAATGATTGAAAGCGACCAAGCTCGGGAACGTTCCTCCGCCGGCGCGGTTGTCGATGGAAGTGCATGGAGACGCAAGGGGCGCGGTTGAAATGGCCATTCTCTTGGGAAAACCGGGAAGCTGTTGGGTGGCGGCAGCCGCCTCCACGAACTATCCCCAGCTCGAAGGTCCAATCCGTGCGGACGCCGTAGTCGTGGGTGCTGGAATTGTCGGGCTAACGACGGCGCTTCGGCTTTGCGAGGCGGGCCGGTCGGTGGTCGTCCTCGAAGGCCTGCGCACGGGCGGACAGGTAACCGGCCGCTCGACGGCCAAGATCACCACGCAGCATGCACTGATCTATCGTCATCTCATCGACACCTTCGGCCGGGACCTGGCGCGGACCTATGCCGATGCGAATTCCGCCGGCGCCAAACAGATCCGCGATTGGGTTCGCGAGTACGCCATCGCCTGCGATCTCGAGAGCAAGGACGCCTATAGCTACACCTGCGATGAAAGCCGGCGCGCGGAGGTCGCGGCCGAGGCGGAGGCCGCGCGCCATGTCGGGCTGGAGGCCGATCTCCTCGACCGCGCGCCGCTGCCTTTCGAAACGGCCGCGGCATTACGGTTCCCCGACCAGGCGCAGTTCAACCCGGCGATGTATCTGGTTGGCCTGGCGGAAGCGGTGACGGCCCGTGGCGGTCGGATCTTCGAAAACAGCCGCGCCACCTCGATCGACGAGGCAAGCCGCTGGCGCGTCGTCACCGATGGCGGCGCCGTTGATGCCGGGCACGTCGTCGTCGCCACCAACATGACGGTGAAGAGCCCCGTCGGCATGGCGAACCGGACGCAACCGCGCTGCCACACCGCCATGGCCTTTCGGATCGATGATCCCCTTACTGTCGACGGCATGTTCATCGGCATCGACGACCCGACGCATTCCATCCGGACGGGCCGTGATGCCGAAGGTCCACTGCTGGTCACGCTCGGCCCCAAGTTCAACACCGGCTGGGACGGCGACGTGGCGAGGCGGTTTGTCGAACTGGAAAAATGGGCGAGAAAGAACCTTCCGGTCGGCGACGTCGCGTGGCGCTGGTGCAATGAGGATTATGATACGGCCGACAGGATTCCATATGCCGGCGAGCCCGATCCCGCCAAGGCCGCCGGCTTCCACATTGCCACGGGCTTCAACGCCTGGGGCATCACCAACGGGACGGCCGTGGGCGCGATGATCGCCGACCTGATCTGCGGCCGCCCAAGCCCATGGCAAAAACTCTACGATCCGGCCCGGCCCTATCCCGAGGACTTCCACAAGAACGGCCGCAGTCAATCGATCGTCTCGAGCACCCACGACATTGCGCCTGGCATGGGTGGCGTGATCGTCAGGGGAGACGAAAAGATTGCGGCGTGGAGAGACACCGAAGGCGCACTCCAGGCGGTTTCGGCGATTTGCACCCACAAGGGCTGCACCGTAACCTGGAACAATGCGGACCACACCTGGGATTGTCCCTGCCACGGCTCGATCTTCGCCGCCGACGGTTCGGTCATCCACGGCCCTGCCCGAAAACCGCTTGCCCAGATTACATTGTGAAGGCGGCGACCGACACGGCCCGCGTCACGCCGGCCGTTCGTAGGTTCCGACCAGCTCCGTCTCCTCCAATGCGTGTTTCTGGGCTTGCTTCCAGACCTGATGCACGCCCGCCTTTCCTGGTACGCTGAGGCTCGGCACATCGAGCGCGGCCAGCAGGAAGTGGTAATGGTGGACGCCGTGCCCTGCAGGCGGCTGCGGACCATCGTAATACGCATTGCCGAAATCGTTGGTGCCTTGCCTGAGTGCCGACGGGCCGGGCTTGCCGTCTTCGGCCTCGGCTAGTCCCCCGGCATCCGGCGGGATGTTGAACACCGCCCAGTGCCCGAAAATCCCGCTTGGTGCATCGGGATCCCGCACGACAAGAACAAGGCTCTTGGTACCATCCGGGACACCGGACCACTTCAGCGGCGGCGAGACGTTCTGGCCGTCACGCGCATATTTTTCGGGAAGTCTTCCGCCTGCCCGGAACGCCGGGCTGATAAGGGTGAGTGGCATTGCTATTTCCCCAAGGAGGTTGCGACCGAGAAGCCCGCGCCTGCGCCGTTCACGCCGCTTGCTGAGCTTCGGCGACTCGTCTTATCTCGCCTGGCAGGGATTCCCAGACCTTGTGCATCTGTCCTTCTCCGACGTGATGGGCGAGCACCTTGGACACGACCCTGAATGCATCCTTGGAATCGACCGGACGGGTAAATTCCAGCTCCGCCTTGATCTTGGCCAGAAACTCGTCGAGCGACCGCATCTTCTCGGGAGCTTTGGAAGGCTGATATTGGTCATAGAAGGCGCCGCGCACCAGGATCGGCAGCTGCGAGCCGAGGTGGGCTGCAAGATCCGGCTGCATACGGTCGCGCAGGGCGTGCAGCACCGCTCCGAGAACGTGCCAGGCGACCTGCCGATCCGGTCCAATCTCGTCCATGATCTCGTCGAGCCAGATGTTCGTGGTCTGCAGTGTCTTGTCGAATACGTCGAGTCCGGTGGCATTCATCGAAATCCTCCTTCCGTTCAAATCCGACTAGGTGATGTGACCAAACAGCCGTACCTGCCCGTTGTTCCCCGACGCGCATGTCCTGATGCGCATTTATTGTCGGAGGTCCCGTCATGAGGGAATTCGGGCCGGCTTTTGCCGCTGTTTTTCGACCACCTTTCTTGGCCGGCACTCGGAACATCCTCATGGGTGGACGAGTTTTGTTTGCCGTCGCCGATCACATGGTGACGAGTGATGCAGACACAAAAAACAGGAGAAGAACCATGGCACATCACGATTTGGCGCCCCGGACGCCATCGCGCAGCCTCTATCCATCCGCGCGCGACCCGCTCACGTCATTCCACCGGCAGATTGACCGCCTGTTCGACGACTTCTTCGCGCCGATGGCCGAAGCGACTACGGCCGGCGATCTTTGGCCGAGCGTCGACGTACATGAAACAGACCAAGCCTATAAGGTCACCGCCGAATTGCCGGGGCTCGAGCAGAAGGACGTTGAGCTCAAGCTGCGCGAAAACACCCTCTTTATTACGGGCGAGAAGCGTTCGGAGCACAAGGAAGGCGAAGGCGGCCGCACCTACAGCGAACGCAGTTATGGCCGGTTTCAGCGGACCATCCCACTGGAAGCGGAGATCGATGCCGACAAGGTGCAGGCCACTTTCAGGAACGGCGTTTTGGTTGTCGAGCTTCCGAAGAACCCCGCTGCAAAGGACAAGACACGCCGCATAGAAGTGAAAGCGCGATAGTTGCCAAACTGAAGGCTGCCTGAGCAGGCGGCGTTCAGCCCAGATGGAGAAGAACGGCGAGCACGGCGGCAACCGCCCAGGCGAGCGTCTAGCGCCGGGGATCGTCCGTCGCCTCGGAAACGCCTTCGAGAGCGATCTTGGCGGCTTCCTCATCGGTCCGCCCGAGGTCGGCCAGGGCAATGACGCCGACGAGGCGCTTGTCGTGATTGATCACCGGAAGACGACGCACCTGATGCTTGGCCATGATCTTCGCCGCATCGGTGATATCGGCGTCGTCGAAGCACCAATAGACATGCTCGGACATGACCTCGCGAACGGTCGTGTTGCCGGCTGAGCGCTCCTCGGCGACGCCGCGCATCACGATGTCGCGGTCCGTCACCATGCCGACCAGCCTGTCATTCTCGCCGACCGGAAGGGCGCCGAGATTGTCGGCCCGCATTTTCCGGGCGGCATCCCTGATTGTCGTGTTCGGGCCGACCAGTTCGGTCCGACGGCTCATGATCTCCTGAACTTGCATGGGATATTCCTTTCCCTGATTGCTGAGGCAACAAGCCGCCAAACGCGCCTGCTGCCACGCATCGCTAGATTGCCAGCTGGCCGGACGAGGCATGTACGGATCACTATCTTCGATCTTCCCGATCCGCGCTGAGCCGCGTGCCGGTGCCGGCACCTCGCGATCGAAACTATTCTTGGAACGTCCAGGCAGCGAGCGAGTTCCAAAATGGTACCGGTGCCGCAGCCATCCCACGGAATGTGGCCGCAGGCTGGTGAAAAAACATCCACCGGGAAACAGATGCACGCGGATTGAAGGTCATGGCTATCATCTTTTCAGATCGCCGCGAGGCCGGGCGGCAACTCGCCGGGGAACTCGTTCGCTTTGCCGGCCGCGACGATGTGATCGTATTGGCGCTGCCCCGAGGCGGCGTGCCGGTCGGCTACGAGGTCGCGCAGGCACTCAAGGCACCGCTCGACGTCTTCGTCGTGCGCAAGCTCGGCGTCCCCGGTCACGAGGAACTGGCCATGGGGGCGATCGCGCCCTCAGGTGTACGTGTCCTGAACGACGAAATCGTCAACGGTCTCGCGATCCCGCCACATGTCATCGACGCGGTCGCTGCAAAGGAGGAAAAAGAGCTTCTGCGCCGCGAGCACCTCTATAGGGACGGGCGACCCCCACCGCAGTTGAATGGACGAACCATTATCCTCGTGGATGACGGGCTTGCGACCGGATCGACCATGCGGGCCGGGATCAAGGCGCTGCGAAAAAACCACGCCGCCCATATTGTCGCGGCCGTTCCCGTCGGTAGCCCCGACACTTGCGACGCGATGCGGGCGGACGCCGACGAGGTCGTTTGCGCGACGACACCAGAGCCATTGCTGGGTGTCGGGCGCTGGTACGTGGATTTCTCGCAGACGAGCGATGAAGAGGTCCGCGCGCTCCTCGCCAGGTCCGTGCCCAAGCCTGCGGCTTCCCACAAGCCTGCCGCTTGCGAAGAGGAATTGGCTGGGCGCGCGAGCGCGGGTCCGGCGCCTGGCACCAGATCGACATAGCGGAGGTGGATATGGACCGGGATAGCGAGCACGTCGTGCATGTTCCCGCGGGGCTTGTCACGCTTGAGGGCAATCTTTCGTTGCCCCCGGATGCTCGCGGCCTTGTGCTCTTCGCCCACGGCAGCGGAAGCAGCCGCCACAGCCCGCGCAACCGCCACGTGGCCGAAAGGCTGAACGAGGCGAACCTCGCCACCTTCCTCATCGACCTGTTGACGGCCGAAGAGGAGCGGATCGACCAGGTCACGGCCGAGTTGCGCTTCAATATCGGACTGCTCGCCGACCGGCTGGTCGGCGTCACGGATTGGCTCGGCGCCTCGCCGGACACGTCGGGGTTGCGTCTTGGCTATTTCGGCGCGAGCACGGGCGCCGGTGCCGCCCTGGTGGCGGCGGCCGAGCGGCCCGACCAGGCCGCGGCCGTAGTTTCGCGTGGTGGCCGGCCCGATCTTGCAGCGCTCGCCCTGCCGCGCGTCCGGGCGGCGACCTTGCTCGTCGTCGGAGGCGCGGACAAGCAGGTGATCGCGCTCAACCGCTCGGCGCTGGCGGCGCTCCACTGCGAGAAGGAGCTCGCCATCGTCCCTGGCGCGACGCACCTGTTCGAGGAGCCCGGCGCCCTGGACGAAGTCGCGGGTCTGGCGAGCCGATGGTTCTTGCGCCATCTGATTTCGGACAGATCGGCGTCGACGTCCTGACAGCTGGGGCTTGGATCATCAGTGCCGGGATCATTTGCGTCCTCAACGCGTTATGATCCTCATAAGACCGCGCGCAGCTGCAACCCGAATGGCTGTCGCAACCCGCATGTGGGAGAAAGACAATGCGGACAAGAAAACCATCGAGAAGGCCCGAAAGGACAAGCGCGAGGGCAAATCGCCGAGCACACAGGCCGGCGAGTTCGTGCACGAGGAGATCGATAAAATCCGCCGCGGCGAGCACGGCGCGCGCTCGACCCAGCAGGCCATCGCCATCGGGCTTTCCGAGGCAAGACGCGCAGGCGTAGACCTGCCCCCGCCCAAAAAGGGCAAGGTGAAGGAGAGCACGCGCAAAAGCGCCGAATACGCCTATGAGGCCGGCCAGGGTGAACGCACGCCGAAACGCCGCCCGCGGGTCTCGAAAGCCGTCTCCAAGGTGCTCGAGCACGAGCCGAAGAGCACGGCGTCGCACGCGGCGCTGGCGCAGCAGGCGAAGCGTGCGGCCTCGCGCCGGACGGCTGAGGAGCGCTCGGCCGCCGCCAAGAAGGCCGCCGAGACGAAAGGCGCCAGCGGAAGGAAGGCGGCGGCGCAGAAGGCCGCCAGAACGCGCGCGCACCACGCATAGTTCAAAGACGGCAGTTCGCCTCCTGGAAATCCGATATGGCCCAAACGACCGGTATCGAGCTCTGCCCCGGCAGCGCGGGACAACGCCGCTGCCCAAGGCGAACCAGAGCCTGCATCCGCGGGACAACATCGACTTCGAAATCACCGCTGACGACACGGTGGCGCTGAACGAGCAATACTCGTCGCTCGCAATGCTGCCCGACGCGTGACACCGACCGGAGATACTCGGCGGCAAGGGCAGCGGGCGACCGGTCAGGAAAGCGCAGCCTGCTTCTTGAGCATGATGCGTATCGCCCATAACGCGGGGAACTCTGATCATGACCTCAACTGCCAGCACGACAATGCCGCGAGCCACCACGCAGACGAGACATATCGCTTTGCTCGGCGCGCCCTCTAATCTTGGGCTGATGCCGCAGGAGGGTGAGCCGGAGCCCGGCGTGTGGAAGGCGCCGGAGGCACTTCAATCGCTTGGTCTCGCCGACCGTTTGGGCGCCGGTCCGTTGCGCTCGGTTCGGGCTCCGCTTTATCGGCCTGAGGTGGATCCTGCGACGGGCGTGCGCAATGCCCAGGCCCTGCGCCAGTATTCCAAGACGCTTGCCGAAGCGGTCGACGAGGAGCTGAACTCGGGAGGGTTCCTGCTCATGCTCGGCGGCGATTGCAGTGTGTTGCTTGGCCCTGCGCTCGCGCTACGGCGTCGTGGCCGCTACGGCCTTATCTTCTTCGATGGGCACACCGATTTCAAATTGCCGGATACCTCGCCGTCAAAGGGAGCCGCGGGCATGGATTTGGCCTTCGTGACCGGCCATGGCCCGACGCTCCTGACCGATTTCGGCGAGCACACTCCTTTGGTCCGTGAGGCCGACGTAGTCGCGTTTGGCTATCGCGATGTGCAGGACCCCGCGACTTACACGTCCAAGGCCGTCTTCGACACCGATGTTCACCGGATGGATTTGGCTGAAGTGCGGCGGCGCGGCTTCGCCGATGCGGCACGCATAGCGCTTGACGCGGTCGCAGGGCAGGACGTCGAGGGTGTATTCGTTCACTTCGATGTCGACGTGCTGGACAGCGAGATCATGTCGGCTGTCGATTCGCCGGAGGCCGGCGGTGTCTTGCCCGACGAAGCTGTCGAAGCCCTTCGCACATGGTGCAACGATCCACGCGTGATTGGGATGGAGGTGACGATCTATGATCCCGACCGCGATCCGGATCGTCGCTGCGGCAAGCTGCTGATCGACATTCTGGTCGCTTCCCTTCGCGGCCGGTAGACCAATGGGAGTCCTGCACTTGTGCACGAACGCAATCCGCCGGCACGAATGGCCGTCGGTCTGACGGATCGCCGCGCGCACCCATTCTGTGGTGCTACCTCATCGGGAACCGTTCTCAACGAACATGGTTCCGAGTGTGCGACCGAAGCATTCGGCTTCTTCTACCCGGCTATCGCCAAGGAGATTCGCCATGACCGGCAAAACCCGTCCCACCGTCCTGATCACAGGCAGCAGCGGGTTTCTGGGCCAAGCCATCGCTCGCGGCTTGATGGAGCGCTACGACATCATCGGCCTTGATGTTGCCAGACGATCCTTGCCCGGCGTCGAGACGATCGAGATCGACCTTACCTCGGACGCGAGCGTGGCGAAGGCACTGGCCGAGGTGCGCGAGCGGAGCGGCGGCCGCGTTGCCTCGGTGATCCATCTCGCGGCTTATTACGACACGACCGGCGAGGATAATCCGAAATACGGCGCGGTGACCGTCGAGGGAACGCGCCGGCTGCTGAACGCGCTGAGAGGGCTCGAGACGGAGCAGTTCGTGTTTTCGAGCACGTTGCTGGTGCATGCGCCGAGCCCGGCAAAGGGCGCCAGGATCGACGAGCGATCGCCGATCGATCCGGCCTGGGCCTATCCGAGATCGAAGGCTGAGACCGAGACGCTGATCCTGAAAGAGCACGGCCACGTCAAGGTTGCGATCCTGCGACTGGCGGGCGTCTATGACGAGAATTGTCACGCGGCCTTTATCGCCCAGCAGATCGCCCGCATTTTCGAGCGCATGCCGACCGCCTATCTTTTCACCGGCGACATCACCACCGGCCAGCCCTACCTGCATCTGGACGATCTCGTCGACGCCGTGGTCCGCACCGTCGACCGGCGCAGCGCGCTTCCCAACGAGACCGTACTGCTGATCGGCGAAGAAGAGACGCCGTCCTACGACGAGATGCAGAAGCAGATCGGGCAGCTCCTGCACGGCGAGACCTGGCGGACCCTGTCCCTGCCGAAAGAGGTGACGAAGCTCGGCGCCTGGATGCAGGAGAAGGTTCTCGACCAGGAGACCGACATCAAGCCATGGATGATCGAGAACGCTGACGATCACTACGAGATCGACATCTCCCGCGCCAGGCGCCTGCTTGGCTGGAACCCGCGACACAGCCTGACCGCTACCTTGCCGGAAATGATCCGGCGGCTGAAGGCGGATCCTACCGACTGGTACAAGAAGAACAAGCTTGAACCGTCGGCGGTCGCCGCTTCCGCGCCCGAGCTCGACCAGGCCGCCGAACGGCTGCAGCGCCCGCTCGAGCGCTCGGACGACGAGGTCGAGGCGGAAACCGAACGCCACCGGGCCGCAACGCTCTGGGCGCCGCTGACCAACGTTGCGATCGGGCTGTGGCTCGTGGCGTCGCCCTTCACGCTCGGCCTGTTCGATCCCGCTTCAGCACCGATTCCGCCGGCGCTCGGACATGAGATCGCCTCGCCGGAGACGCGCGACGGCAGGCTCGGCATCAGTGAGATTGTATCCGGCCTCGCCATCCTGTCGCTGGCGCTTGTCGGCATGCGCCGGCGCTGGCACGGGCTGCAATGGATCACCGCCTCGATCGGGGTTTGGGTGATGTTCGCGCCGCTGCTGTTCTGGACCACCAGCGCCGGAGCCTACGCGACCGACACGTTGGCCGGCATGCTGATCGTCGCGTTCGCGGTGATGATCCCGCCGACGCCGGGTATCAGCCGGCGTGCCCTTGCCGCCGATGACGACCGCCCGCTCGGCTGGAGCTATTCGCCCTCCCTCTTCACCCAGCGCATTCCCATAATCGGCCTCGCCTTTGTCGGCCTGTTCGTCTCGCGCTATCTCGCTGCCTATCAGCTAGGGCACATCGACAGTCTTTGGGATCCGTTCTTCGGCCCGGGCGAAACGCCGGCCGGCAATGGCAGCGAGGCGGTGGTCACCTCCTGGGTCTCCAAGGGTTTTCCGATCGCCGATGCCGGGCTGGGCGCCTTTGCCTATGCGCTGGATATCCTCGCGGGCGCGATCGGCGATCGCCGCCGCTGGCGCACCATGCCGTGGATAGTGCTTTTGTTCGGTTTGTTGGTCGTTCCGCTCGGTGTGGTCAGCGTCGGCTTCATCATCATCCAGCCACCGCTCATCGGGGCGCTGTGCACGCTCTGCATCGTCCAGGCCGCCGTCACGGTCGTGCTCATCCCCTATTCGGTGGACGAGGTGCTGGCGAGCTGCCAGTATCTTTGGCGTGCGAAACAGGCGGGAGAGCCGTTCTGGCGCACATTCTGGTGCGGCGGCCCGGCGCTTTCGGAGGACCAGACGCCGACGCCGGATCTCGACCGGTCGCTATCGGCAGTGGCGCGGGACTTCATCACCGGCGGTGTGAACTTCCCGTGGACCCTTGTCGCCAGCACGCTCGCCGGCGCCCTGCTGATGATCACGCCGCTTGTCTTCGGCACAAGTCCGCCGCTCTACCTTAGCGATCATGTCACCGGTTGCCTCATCATCATGATCGCCGTTACTGCGATGGCCGAAGTGGCGCGCGCCGTCCGCTTTCTGAACATCGCGCTTGGAGCCTGGATTGCCCTCTCTCCGTTCATCCTCGCCGGCGGCGCGGCCGCGAGCCTCGCCAATCTGGCGATCGGAGCGCTGCTGGTCGGGCTCAGCCTGCCGCGCGGCACGCGCAGCGCTGCGCATTATGGCGGCTGGGACCGGGCCATCGTCTGAGGATGTTCAGCAGCGCTGGACGATCGGCCAGGTGACTGCAAAGATTGATCCGCATCAACCTGTCGAACATATCGAGCGGGAAGTCGGCGAAAGGCGCAAAGGCGGCCGTACCCTTCCAACTTGAATTTTCCGCGTATCTGGGTTTCATAAGTCGGCAAATAACTTAGGGAGGAATTTCAACATGATAAAAAGGGCAATTCTCGGCGCCGGCATCCTCGCCGCCGGTATGTGGGCCGCGTCGTCATCGGCGTCCGCCGAAAGCCTGACCATGTATTGCGGCGTTGACGAGGTCTGGTGCCAGCAGACGGCGCGGGCGTTCGAGGAGAAGACCGGCATCACCGTCAATATGACCCGCAAGAGCGCTGGCGAAATCTATGCGCAATTGCGCGCCGAGGCCGCCAACCCAAAGGCAGACATCTGGTGGGGCGGCACCGGCGATCCGCATCTGCAGGCAGCCGAGGAGGGCCTGACAGTGGAATACAAATCGCCGCTGCTCAACCAGTTGCAGCCCTGGGCGATCAAGCAGGCGGAAACGTCCGGCTACCGCACGGTCGGCATCTATTCGGGTGCGCTGGGCTTCGGCTACAACAAGGATTTGCTGGCCAAGAACAATCTGCCCGAACCGAAATGCTGGGCCGATCTGATCAAGCCCGAATACAAGGGGCACATCCAGGTCGCCAACCCCAATTCCTCGGGGACCGCATACAATATGCTGGCGACCATCGTTCAGCTGTTTGGTGAGGACAAGGGTTTCGAATACATGAAAGCCCTGCACAAGAACGTCAACCAGTACACCAAGTCGGGTTCGGCGCCGATCAAGGCCGCCGGTCTCGGCGAGACCACCATCGGCATCGTCTTCATCCACGACGCCGTGTCGCAGGTCGTCGCAGGTTTCCCGATCGTTCCGGTCACCCCTTGCGAGGGAACCGGCTACGAGATCGGCTCGGAATCGATCATCAAGGGGGCGCGGAACCTGGAGGCTGCGAAAAAATTCTACGACTGGGCGCTCGAGGCCGACGTCCAGTCCATGGCGCAAAAGGCGGGGTCGTTCCAGGTTCCGTCGAACAAGGCGGCAAAAACCTCCGACAAGGCGCCCGACCTCTCCACCATCAAGCTGATCGACTACGACTTCAAGAAGTACGGCTCGAGCGAAGAGCGGAAGCGGCTGCTGAAAAAATGGGACGAGGAGGTCGCATCGCTGCCGCAATAGCAGATGCGCTTCCGCGAAACCCGCTGGCCGATTGAACCGGTCGCCGTCCTTTGGATGGCGGTCGGATGGCTGGGGTTTGCCGTGCTGCCCTGGTACGGCATCGAGGACGGGTTCTTCGGCTTTTCCTGGCTGTTCGACGGTTACCCGTCCGACAGCGAATTCGCGCCGGCACTGGTTCTGGCCCTCAAGGGCGAGAAACTGTGGCTGGCGCCGCTCGGCCTGCTGCTGGCGGTGCCGCTGCTTCTGTGGGGCCGCACCAAATCCGATCCGGTTTTCAGCCGGCTGCTGATCATTGTCGGCGCCGCCGGATTTGGCTGGCTGTTGTTCCAGGGCTTCGCCATCGGGCTGCGCGGTTGGCAATTCGGCTGGCTCACCAGCCTGTTCGGCGAACTTGGCGACCGCCAATTCGGCATGGGCTACGGCGCCTTGCTGGTCAGCGGTGCCTTTCTGTTCCTTTTCACCCTGGGTGTTGCAACGCGCGGCGCCGTCTCTGGCGACGTCTTCGTCGTCGGCTCGATCGGCTTTGTCGTCGCCATGGTTGCCATTTTCATCTTCATGCCGATCCTGATGATGCTGGCCAATGCCATGCAGACCGACGACGGCGGCTACTCGCCTGTCGCGTTCCTGGCCAAGCTGTTCAGTTCGCGGCTGTGGAGCCTGGCTTGTCTTGCCGGCGGCAGCCGCTGCGGCGTGGCCTGGAATTCGCTGCTGCTGGCCGTGCTCGTCGGCCTGCTGACCATGTTTCTGGGGCTGGTGTTCGCGCTGGTCGTGACCCGTACCGGTTTCCGCCACGGCAAGCTGCTCCGCGCCCTGACCGTGTTGCCGATCATCACGCCGGCTTTCGTCATCGGCCTTGCCATCATCTTGTTGTTCGGACTGTCAGGGGCAGTGACGCAGAGCGTGGCCGGTCTCTTCGGTTTCCAGCCGACACGCTGGGTATATGGACTTCCCGGCCTGCTCATTGCCCAGGTTCTCGCCTTCACGCCGATCGCCTTCCTGGTGCTGATGGGCGTCGTCGAAGGCGTCAGCCCGTCCATGGAAGAGGCCTCCCAGACGCTCCGAGCCAGCCGCTGGCAGACCTTTTGGACCGTATCCCTGCCGCTGATGCGGCCGGGCCTTGCCAACGCCTTTCTGCTCGGCTTCATCGAGAGCATGGCCGATTTCGGCAATCCGCTGGTGCTGAGCGGCAATTACGACGTGCTGTCGACAGAAATCTTCTTTGCCATTGTCGGCGCGCAGAACGATGCGGCACTTGCCGCGATCCTGGCGCTGGTGCTGCTGGCCTTCACGCTCGGCGCCTTTTATGCGCAGCGCTTCTGGATCGGCAGGCGCTCTTACACCACCGTCACCGGCAAGGGCGACGCCGGCGTCCATCCGCGCTTGCCTGCCGGGCTGACATACGCGCTCTATGTCATCGCCGGACTGTGGACGGCATTCACCGTAGTGGTCTACGCGGTGATCTTCTATGGCAGCTTCGTCAAGCTGTGGGGGGTCGACCAGAGCCTGACACTGGAGCACTACCGGAAGGCGTTCTCCGTCGGCTGGAACGAATTCGGCATCCACTGGTCGGGCTCGGCATGGAGCTCCTTTTGGACGACCATGGAGATCGCGCTGATATCGGCGCCTCTGACGGCCGGGATCGGGCTTCTGACCGCCTATCTTCTGGTCCGCCAGAATTTCCGCGGCAAGAACGCCTTCGAATTTGCGACCATGCTCTCGTTCGCGATTCCGGGAACCGTCATCGGCGTCAGCTACATCATTGCCTTCAACGTGCCGCCGATCGAACTGACCGGGACCGGCATCATCCTCGTACTGTCGTTCATTTTCCGCAACATGCCGGTGGGCGTGCGCGCCGGCGTCGCCTCGATGTCGCAGATCGACCGTAGCCTGGATGAATCCTCGCTGACGCTTGGCGCCAACTCGTGGCAGACCTTCAGGCGCGTCATCCTGCCTTTGCTGAGATCGGCAATGCTGGCGGCGCTCGTCTATTCCTTCGTGCGCGCCATGACCGCGATCAGCGCCGTCATCTTTCTGGTCAGCGCGCGCTACGATCTCTCGACCAGCTACATCGTTGGACGTGTCGAGAACAATGAATACGGCATCGCCATCGCCTATTCGACGGTGCTGATCGTCGTCATGCTGATGGTAATCGGCTTGATGCAGCTGCTTGTCGGCAGCCGCAATATCGGCCGGCGCGGCATCCAGCAGGGCGACGGCGGCTGGAGCGTGCGCACCAATGTCAGCCTGCCCGGAACGGCCGGCGGCCCGACCACAATAGCAGGAGCCGGGTGATGGCCGAAATTCGCAGCAATGCCGCCTCGGTAACCTTCGACCATGTCACCAAGACATATCCGGGCGCCAGCATGCCGGCGGTCGACGACATCTCGCTTGCGATCGAAGCCGGCAAGCTGGTGACGCTTCTCGGGCCCTCCGGCTGCGGCAAGACGACGACGCTGCGCATGATCGCCGGCCTTGAAATGCCGTCCAGCGGCCGCATTCTGATAGGCGGCAAAGATGTCACCCGCCTGCCCGCCACCGACCGCGACGTGTCCATGGTTTTCCAGTCCTATGCACTGTTTCCGCACATGACGGTGATGGAGAACGTCTCCTATGGCTTGCGTTTCTCCGGCCATGACAAGAAGGAGGCCGCATCGCGCGCCCATGCCGGGCTGGAATTGGTCGGCCTGACCGGTCTCGAGGCGCGCCTGCCCAGCGAACTGTCTGGCGGCCAGCAGCAGCGCGTGGCGGTGGCACGCGCGCTGGTGCTCGAACCGCAAGTGCTGCTGTTCGACGAGCCGCTGTCAAATCTCGACGCCAAGCTGCGCCGGCACGTGCGCGAGGAAATCAGGGAAATCCAGATCAAGCTCGGGCTGACGGTGGTCTATGTCACACACGACCAGGAAGAGGCGCTGGCGGTTTCGGATCGTATCATCGTCATGAACAAAGCGGTGATCGCACAGGACGGCACGCCACGTGAACTCTACGACGCACCGGCCAACGCTTTCGTCGCCGACTTCATCGGCGAAGCCAATATCCTCGATTGCGAGGTGGTTTCGGTAGAAGGTGATGAAGCTGCCGTCCGGCTGGGTTCGCTGGCCTTGAAACTGCCGGCGCGAGGCCAGCTGGTCGGCCCGGCGAAGCTGGCGGTCCGTCCGAGCCGCATCGAGATCGGGCCTGCCGGCAGGCCGCGGACGATCGCCGGCAGGCTCGAAAAGGTCACCTATGTCGGCAGCCATCTCGAACTGATCATCGGCACACCGCACGGCCAGGTGTTTGCAATATCGCACAACATCGATGCGCCGTTTCAGGCAGGCGACAGCGTCGGCATCGGCTTTCCGGAGCGCGGACCGGTTCTGATCAAAGCTTGAAGGATTGCACGCAGAGTTGGCGAACCTGGGCGAACACACCGCTGCCGGCGCAAATCACCAGCGCGCCGTTTTCCAGCACCGTCTTTGGGTCGGGCTTGACGATCGTGCCGCCGGCTTCTTCCACCAGCAGCATGCCTGCCAGGCAGTCCCAGGCGTTCATATGCTCTTCGACATAGCCGAGCAGCCTGCCGGCGGCCGCATAGGCGAGCATCAACGCGCCGGATGCGTTACGGAAAAACACGCCGCCTTTTGAAAACAGCAAGCCGATGAGCGTTGCGACGTTTTGCATTTCGGCGCGGTTGGAAAAGCCGGTGCCCAACGAGCCGTCGGTCAGGCTGGTGGCCGCGCTTGCCCTGATCGGCTTGCCGTTGAGAAAAGCGCCGCCGCCCTTGCGGCAATGGAACGTTTCGCCGGTAGAGGGCTCGTGGATGACACCCACGACAGTGTCGCCGTCCTTGGCGCAGGCGATGACCACGCACCAGGCCGGAATGCCCCGCACGAAGTTCGCGGTGCCGTCGATCGGATCTATCACCCAGACATGCCCGCTCGATCCGGTGACCGAGGCATGCTCCTCGCCGACAATTCCATCGGTCGGGTAGGCGGCTTTCATTGCCGCACGGATGAACAGCTCGACCTCGCGGTCAGCCTGCGAGACCATGTCCTGATGACCTTTGCTCTCGATGGCGAGGCTGTCGAGGTCGCGAAAATACTTCAGGCCGAGCGCGCCGGCGCGCCGCGCGAGATCGATGGCGAACTGTTCGCGCGTTGCTGTGTCGGCTGTCATGAGATCCTTGGGATGGCGAATGTGATCTGAGGAAAATACCCCAGCCGGAGAAGCTTAGCGGTGAAGATAAGAGTGTGCAAATGACGAGCCCTGCCTTTTGCAGGGCGGCCCCGAGGCCGACCGATCTTCCATGCGCCCGACAGCGACAGTCGTGCTCATACGGGTCCGGTCATGTCGCCGTCGACATAGATGATCTGGCCGGTCATGAAGCTCGACGCGTCGGAAACCAGGAAGATCGCGGCACCGCCCAGTTCACCGACTTCGCCCACGTTGCCAACGGCCGACCAATGCCACGGCTGAGATTGCCGGCGATAAACGCCTATCCCCGCCGGACGCCTTCGCGGCGCAGATCGTCCATCGTGCGCGAAATGCCTTCGCGCAGGATCGACACCATGTCGTCGATCTGCTCGCGCGTGATGATCAATGGCGGCGACATCACGCACATGTTGATCAGTGGCCGGACCAGCAGGCCGAGCTCGTGGCAATGCGCGTCGATGCGCTCGGCACCTTGATCCGCCTCGCTTATGACCCCGAGGCTCTGCTGGCGATGGCAGACTGAATAATTCTTAGCGCAGCAATGCGGCCGGCGACGATGGCGCCCTCGACGTAGCCCGGAAATGATGGCGACAGCTCCGACGAGGCGAAATGGATCCGCGACGCGCCGGCGCGGATAATGCGTTCGGCATCGGTTGCCGTCGCATCGACGATCAGATCGCTGTAACCGCCGCCGCTCCAGCGATCCCCAGTCCAGTCGCGATAACTGAGATCGATGATGCCGGCCGCCTCGATACCGAGCGCCTCTTCCAGCTTTGACGTCACCTTTGCGCGCAACGCCGCGTCGTCCAGATCCCGCCAGCGCTGCGCCAGCGGCCCGCCGATGAAGACGACAAGGGCTGCGTGATCCTCGTCCCTGCTGGCATCGCAGGCAAAAAGCCCGTGCGGGTCGCGCCACATCACCATGCCGCTCAAGCCCCTGTCGCGCCAGAAAGCCTTGGGGTAGCGCACCAGCATTTTGATCACCGCGCCGCTTTGCCAGACGCCGAGGGCTCTCTTCAGCACAGCCGGCAGCGGCGGCACGAAATCCACTCTCGAGGCCATCATCGGCGGTACGGCGACCAGTACCGCTCGTGCCTCGATCGCGCCGGCAGGCGAAACGACGCGAACCCCTCCCGGCCCGTGCTCAATGGCCTCGACAGCTGTATTCAGCCGCAGTCGATCGCCGAGATCCCGCGCAAGATCATCCGCTAGCGAATGCATGGTTTCGCCCACGAAATACTGCAGCTCCGACACCTCGTTGGTGATGCGGCGATCATTGTCGATCAAGTACCACAGCGGCAGCCTTTCCATTGCCAGGCACCACAGGCCCTCGATCATCGACCGAAAGGCGGCCTTCGCATCGTCGGGATCGGCCTGGCGATCGAGCCATGCCGCGACCGTCAAGCCGACAATGGTCGGGTCGGTCGGTGCGATCGCATTCATCCGCTCGCGCATTCGCATCGCGGTGCCGTAAGTGCGCCCGGCTTGCGCCTCGCTCATTCGCGGCTGCGTGACGAATTCGCCTGCGACATGGGTCTCGACCAATGTCTTGCCGCGCGCTCGCACCAGCGCCATTAATTCCGGCATGTCTTCGCACAGGAACTGGCCGCCGCTGTCGATCCGCTCGCCGAGCCCGTTCTGCACGGCTTCGACGCGGCCGCCGACACGGTCGCGGGCTTCGAGCAGCACGACATCGATGCCGGCGTGGTTCAATTCACGCGCGGCCGACAGGCCGGTGAAGCCGGCGCCGACGATGGCCACATCGGCTCGTTCGATCTTGAACTTCATTAGCCGGCCTTGATCTTCTCGAATGTCAGGGGCCGGATCATTGTCTTCATTGCTGGTCCACCCTCTTTTTGATGGTTCACGCCGGCCTGGCACCGCGGGCTGCAGAGTTCGGATAGTGCTTGGGGAATGCCGCAGACAGGAACTCGTTCGCGGCCTGCAGCGCCGTCTCGCGTGTGGCGTCCTCGGTGCCCATCATCAAACGCAGCCACAGACCATCCAGCATGGCGCTGAGCGCCAGCGCCATGACTTGCGGCTCATAGGCATAGAAGCCGCTCTGCTTGAGCGCCGCGCAAAGATCGATGAAGATGTTCTGGTAGACGGCATCGCGTGCGCTGCTCAGCGCCTGATATTTCGGTCGCGATTTGGCCTCGCCCCAGAAGGCACACCAGGCAGCCAGCTTGCGCTTGTTGCAGATCGAGCGGTCGAAATCGGCCGCCACCAATGCCTGCAACTGGCGGGCGGGATCATCGCCGGCCTTTTGCAAGGCGCTGCGCCAATGCGCCGAATACTCGTCATGCATGTATTGCAAAGTGGCGACGAGCAGCTTGTCCTTGCTCTCGAAATGGAAATTGACGATGCCGCGCGACAGGCCGGCGCCGTCGGCGACGTCGGCCATAGTCGTTTCCGAATAGCCGCGCTTGGCCAATGAATCGATAGTCGCTTCGATCAGTTGAACCTGCCTTGTCTCTTTCGACGCTTTGCGGCCGCGCTTATCGGAATCGCTTTTTCGCGCCGGTTCGAGGAGGGCTTCGCGCGCCTCTGTTGTCTTCATCGGGGTGATGGTCTCCAGCATCGCCGGCTAGCCGATCGGCTTCGGCCGCGAAGATCAGTGGGACGGTGTTTGCCACTGTCAAGCACCTTCTGCACGGCTGCCCATATTCGAATGTTCTCGTCGAGATTGCATCCTTGGAGAAAACGACGTCGAAGGCACCGTCGGCGAAAGGCAGCGATCCCGGCGATGCAGACCAGATCAGCGCCGCCGAGCCCGCCTGCAGCGGACCTTGGGTCGAGATCTACGCCAGGCGCGAGCTGCAATATCAAAAGCTGCTGAGGCGTGCCAAACTGGCGCCGCGGCCGGTCATCAAACTCGACCGCCGCACCAGTCCGCCCGCGGATTTCTAAATATGGCCGACGACACCGACAGTCCCGAACTCGACGCCGAAGCCGCCGAACAGTGGCAGCTGATCAACACGCCGCTCGGCGAAAAATGGTCGGGCCGCACCCGCTATGCCGCGGCCATGTTCTTCTACAAACGCGGCGAGATGAACGCCGAGACGCTCGAGGTCTACCGCATCTGCGCACGCCTGGATTCGACGGATCCGCTGCCGATCATCCGTGATCGCGGCATTGGCCAGGACTGGCTTAAACGCATGGGTTTCGAATAGTCCGCCCCCAAAACGCGTTCCGGTCAAGCCGGCATCACCCGCTTAGCCGATGGTCCTTTCCAGCATGCCTAGCCAGTTGCGATAGGCGATCTTCTCGATCAGCGCGCGCCCGAAGCCGCGTGCCGCGAATGCGTCGAGCAGTCTTGGCAGGCCGGCAACATCGCCTATCACGGCCGGGATCATGGCGCCGTCGAAATCCGAGCCTAGGCCGACGCCGTCTTCGCCCAGCGCCTGCAGCAGCGAATCGACATGGCGCACCATGATGTCGAGGCCGGTGTCGGCGTTCATCCTGCCGTCCTCGCGCAGGAATCCGGTGGCGAAGTTCAGCCCGACCATGCCGCCTGAGTCGCGGATCGCGCCGAGCTGCCATTCGGTGAGGTTGCGCGAATGGCCGCAGATCGCGTGCACGTTGGAATGGGTCGCGACCAGCGGTGCGTCGCTGATCTCGACGACGTCGCGGAAACCTTTTTCGTTGAGATGCGAAAGATCGATCATGATCTTCAGCTGGTTGCAGGCTTTCACCAGCGCCTTGCCGGCATCGGTCAGCCCCGGCCCTGTATCGGGCGACGAGGGGAAGCGGAACGGCACGCCGTGGCCGAAGGCATTGGGACGGCTCCAGACGATGCCGAGCGAGCGCAGGCCGGCTGCGTGGAGGACATCGAGCAGGGTGAGCTCAGGGTCGATCGCCTCGACCCCTTCGATATGAAACACCGCCGCAATCGAGCCTTGCGCCATCGCCTTCCTCACATCGCCGGCGCTGCGGCAGACAGTAAGTGCCGAAGCCCGCTCCAGCCTGAACAGGATCGAGGCCATCGCTACGGTGGAGTTGAGCGCATCGGCGCGCGGAATCTCGGGTGGCAAGGGCTCGCTGTCGCTCGGCGCCAGCGGCACCGCGCCGCGTTTGGATTTCTCGACAGGCGGCGGGAAGATCGCGAACATGCCGCCGGCAAACCCGCCTTTCTTCGCGCGCGGCAGGTCGATATGGCCACCTGGCGTCCCCTCGACGAACAGCTTTTCGACGTCCGCATCCTTCGACTGGTAGAGCCGGAGCAGCGTGTCGTTGTGGCCGTCGAAGACGGGAACGAGATCGGATTCGGTCATGGAGGGCCATTCGGTTGAAGTGGTCGGACCGCGGACGGCGAGCCGGTTGCTGGCAATACGTAGGTAAGGTTGGCGCTCTGCGCAAATCCCGGATGTTTGCCCCTTGCGTTTGTACGCCCCCAATAGCCAAAGGGGCACGCGGTAAAGCCGCGCACCCTTTCTCCTGTCATTCATCGAGGGGCTGTCTCTTACCGCTTCAGCACGTCCGCCCATTCCGGATGGCGGCGGAACTGAGCATTGGCGAACGGGCAAAGCGGGATGATCGTCTTGCCCGCCGCACGTGCATCCTCGACGGCACGGGTGACGAGGCGAAGCCCCGCGCCCTGGCCGCGAAATGCATCCGGCACTTCGGTATGGTCGATGATGATCTGGTGCTCGCCGATCTTGGTGAAGGTCATCTCCGCCTCGGCGCCGCCGGGCCGACGCAGGAGATAGCGGCCCTTCGAACCGCGGTCCTCCAGTTCGATCTCCGGCAATAGGTCAGACATGGCTTGCGGTCCTTTCGTCCGGCGCCACGGCGAACAGTCGCCGCGCCGCCTCGATCTCGCTCGGCCGCACCTCATGGCCGCCGTCATGCCACTCGACTGTGACATCGGCGCCATCGGCGCGCAAATAGGCTTCGAGCCGCGCCGTCAAATCAGGCGGACAGATCGGGTCCCGCCTGCCGGCGGTGACCAGGATGCGGCTGCCGCCAAGGCTGCTCTTGACCTCCGGCTCGAACGGGATCAGCGGATGCATCAGCACCGTTGCGTCGAACAGCGACGGTTCGGCAAACAGCACCGAGGCCAGGATGTTGGCGCCGTTGGAGTAACCGAGGCCGAGCACCGAAGATGGCCTTGCCGTCTCGACATGTGCCTTGACGAAGCCGGCCATCTTGTCCGTCGCTCGCGTGATGTCGCCCATATCGTAAACGCCCTCGCCGGTCCGGCGGAAGAAGCGTGCGGCGCCTTGTTCCGAGACATCGCCGCGCGGAGCGACGATCGTCGCTTGCGGCGCGAGATCGCGTCCAAGCGACAGAAGCTGGGCCTCGTCGCCGCCGGTGCCATGGAAGACGAAGAGCAGCGGTCCATCAGGCGAACCGGGCAGCACTTTGTGAATATACGAATCCTTGCTCATGACCTTGCCCTCAGTCTTCCAGTTTCTGCAGATGCTGCTCGAGATAGGGCCGCAAATGCTGGTGTTGCGACGGCAGCTTCAGCGCCTCGCCAAGATGGGCGGTATCCTCGTCGCGGTCGAAGCCCGGCTCGTTGGTGGCGACTTCGAACAGCACGCCGCCCGGTGTGCGGAAATAGATCGCCCAGAAATAATCGCGGTCGATCACCGGCGTCACCTGATAACCTGTATCGAGCAGCGCCTTGCGCACTTCGATCTGCTTGGCGCGGTTCTCGACGGCGAAAGCGACATGGTGGACCGAGCCGGCGCCGAGATTGGCGAAGCCGGCCCCTGGCAGCGATTCGATATCGACGACGTCGGCGCCGTTGCCGTTCCTCACCGCCAGCCGCCTGACGTTGCCGGACTTGTCGACCTCCTCATAACCCATGAATTTCAGCAGCTCTTCGGTGGCGCCGCCATCTTTCAGCCTGAGCGACACCGAGTGAAAGCCGCGGATCGCCTCGTCGGTGGGAATGCCACCCTTGGCCCATGGCGCACGGTTGTCCGCTCTGTCCTCGACCAGCGCAAACCCGTCGCCGTCGGGACCGGCGAACGCAAGACGCTTCTCGCCAAACGTCTCCTCGCGGGACAGCCCAGTGACACCTTGCTCGGCAAACCGTTTCTCCCAATAACCGAGCGTGCCTTCGGGCACCGAGTAAGCGGTGGTACCGACTTCGCCGATTCCATGGCGGCCTTTGCCGATGTTCGGGAACGGGAAGTAGGTCATCACCGAGCCGGGCGTGCCGACCTCGTCGCCGTAATAGAGGTGGTAGACATCGGGTGCGTCGAAATTGACGGTTTTCTTGACCCGCCGCAGACCGAGCGTCCCGGTGAAGAATTCATTGTTCTGGCGCGCATCGCTGGCCATCGAGGTGACGTGATGCAGGCCCTTGACTTGGTCGAGCATGTTTCTGCTCCTTTCCTTGTGCCGGTGCGGCCCTTGCCGCTGTCCACGCAAATATGAGCATCCGCCTCCTGGCCGCAAAGGCGGCAAACACAGAATGGACTGTGCTGTTAAAGTGAACGACGAAGCAGGTTTTGTTCACCATTCGGCAAACTGGACCGGCTTGCATACTCGCCGAAATTGCGCTCCATGAGCGACGCATGTAGCCAGCATGAGGATACAGCGGTTGAGTGGAAAACGCCCCAATATTCTCCTGATCACCTGCGACCAGTGGCGGGGCGACTGCCTGTCAGCTGCTGGCCACAAGGTGGTAAGGACGCCGAATGCCGACGCGCTGGCTGCCGAGGGCGTTTTGTTCCAGAAGCACTATGGCGGCGCCGCACCTTGCTCGCCGGCGCGCGCCTGCCTCTACACCGGCCTCTACCAGATGAACAATCGTGTCTGCCGCAACGGCACGCCGCTCGACGCCCGCCACGGCAACATAGCCCTCTGGGCACGCGCCCTCGGCTATGATCCGACGCTGTTCGGTTATACCGACATGGCGCGCGACCCGCGCACGCTGGCGCCTGGCGACCCGCAGCTGAAAAGCTATGAAGGCGTGCTGCCCGGCTTCACCGTGCGCCAGCTTCTGCCCGAGCACCAGAAGCCCTGGCTGTCATGGCTCAAGGCGCGCGGCGTCGATGCCGGCGCCGGCTCCCCCGCCATTCACCGCCCGGCGGGCGAAATCCTGGAAAACGACGGCGCGATCAGCAACGGTCCGCCAATCTATTCGAAGGACGAGACGCCGTCGGCCTTCCTGGCCGGCGAATTCATCCGCTGGCTCGGCGAGCAGGAGCGCGATGCCCCGTGGTTCGCGCATCTTTCCTTCATCAGCCCCCACCCGCCCTTCATCGTGCCAGCGCCTTACAACGCCATGTACGATCCGGCCATTGGTCCAGCTTTTGACCGCGCCGAAAGCTGGCAGGCCGAAGCAGCAAGCCACCCTTATCTCGCCTATGAACTTGACCGGCAGGAACGGTCGAAATTCCGTCCCGGCTCGGAGGGCAAGGTGCGCGACTGGGGCGACGACAATTTTCGCCGCATCCGGGCGCTCTATTACGGCATGATCTCGGAGGTCGACGCGCAGCTTGGCCGGGTCTGGCAAGCGGTCAAGGCGGCCGATGCATGGGACGACACCGTCATCGTGCTGACCTCCGACCACGCCGAGATGATGGGCGATCATTTCATGCTGGGCAAGGGCGGTTTCTTCGACGGCAGCTTCCATATTCCGCTGATCATTCGCGATCCGCGCCACCGCAAGGCTGCCGGCAGCAGTGTCGACCGCTTCACCGAGGCGGTGGATTTGGCACCGACCTTGCTCGATCTCACTAGGCTCGAGCTCACTGGCGGCGAAGTGCTGCCGCATCTCGACGGCCGCTCGCTGGCGCCTTTCCTGGACGCGACGGAGCCAGACGATTGGCGCGACGCGGCGCATTGGGAGTTCGATTTCCGCTCGATCGCGGATGGTGATGCCGAACGGTATTTCGGCATCGGTTCACGCCAGTGCAATCTCGCCGTCATCCGCACGCAAAAGTTCAAATATGTGAATTTCGGCGGCGGCCTGCCGCCCTTGCTCTTCGACCTGGAGAAGGATGCGCGCGAGTTGACCAATGTCGCTGACGACCCAGCCTATCTGCTGGCACGGCTGGAATTTGCCGAGAAGTTGCTCGCCTGGCGGGCCGAGCATCTCGATCAGTCGCTGGCGCTCGCCGAATTGACGGACAATGGCGTTGCCGGCCATGTCGCCGGCTTCCCCTCGAGATAAGCAAAGCCCGCGCCGTTGCCGGCGCGGGCTTCTCTGTCGGCCTGTGCGCAGCTTAGCGCATGATCATGCGCTGTTTCTCGCGATTTTGCGCATAGCTGGCCTTGTCATAGGGGGCCTGCGCCTCAAGCTGCTCCTTGGTGAAGTTCGTGTAGAGATAGCGCTTGCCGTTCTTGTCGGTCATGAATTTCAGGTTGTCCATGCCGACCGCCACCTCCTTCTCGCCGATGCCAAGGAAGCCGCCGACGTCGATGATGACTGCGTCGACCTTCTTGTCGCCGCCCAGCACGATATCGCCGATCTCGCCGACGTTGACATCGTTGGCGCCGTAAACGGTTGTTCCAACCAGATCCTCGGCCCGGATTTCGCCCATCGGCATTTCGGTTAGCGTCGACTTGTCGATCGACCCGGTCTTGGTCTGGTCGGCCGTGGAATTAGCCGGAGGCGCCGCTGCCGGAGCATTTTGAGCCGTCTTACTGGCCTGGTCAGTGTTGTTGGTCGTCGCAGTGTTATCGGTCGTGGCAGTGTTGCTGGCCGTCACGGTAGGCGTGACGACGGCTGGCGCATTAGCCGCGGCATCGTTCGACGCTGTGGTCGCCGGGGCCGGATCATAGGGCTTGCGGTCGAAATCCGGCTGCGCCGTCAGCTCTTCCCTGGTGGTTTGGGCAACCAACCAGCGATCGCCGTTCCTCTCGGCCCACTGCGCCTTGTCGAAGTCATAGGCGACGTTCTTTTCACCTATGCCGAGGAAGCCGCCGACACCGATGACCAGCGATTGCGCCTTGGCTTCCTTGTTGATGACGATGTCGTTTACGTCGCCGATGTTCTGGGCGTCGTCGCCGGTACCGTTGTAGACGGTCTCGCCGATGATATTGGTGGCAAGATTGCCTTCCGCGCGCTTCACGACCGGAGCGGGGTTGTTACCGGCCGGCGCCGCCGGGGCGTTCTGCGCCGTATCGGTGGAGGTCGACGGAGCGGCAGGAGCCGTAGCCGTGGTGTCTGTCGCTGCAGGCGCCGGATCATAGGGCTTGCGGTCGAAATCCGGATGACCCGTCAGCTCATCCTTCGTCGTTTGCGCTATCAGCCAGCGATCGCCATTTCTTTCGGCCCATTGCATCTTGCTGTAGTCGAAGGCGACGTTCTTGGTCCCAATGCCGAGGAACCCGCCGACGCCGATGACGATGGATTTTACCTGGCCGCGTTCGTCGAAGACGACATCGGTGACCTTGCCGATATTCTCTGCATTGTCGCCGGTGCCGTTATAAACCGACTCGCCGATGATATTGGTGACAAGGCTGCCCTCGGCGCGTTGCACCGGAGCGGCTGGAGCGGAATTCTCTACGGCGGGTGCTTGCGCCGGCGCCGGGGTCGTCGCCGATTGCGCAAATGCACCCGTCGCAATCAATGTTGCGACTGCTGTCGTGGTTAAAAGGGTGCGGATCATCTTAGTGTCTCCTCGTCGATGATTTCGTGCACGCC
Organism: Mesorhizobium sp. M0816; assembly: GCF_040320005.1. Taxonomy (NCBI): domain Bacteria; kingdom Pseudomonadati; phylum Pseudomonadota; class Alphaproteobacteria; order Hyphomicrobiales; family Phyllobacteriaceae; genus Mesorhizobium; species Mesorhizobium sp. M0816. The sequence goes on from NZ_JAMYOT010000008.1 coordinate 25,822, forward strand.
GTGCCCGCATAGCGTCGCTGCGGGCGCAGCGTCTTCTGCATGTTCACAACGTTGTGACCACACTGTTGTTCCGAAAAAAGCCGTGGCGCACCCGGTGCCATGTCGAAGGTTCTCGGATTCGCCACGCTGGTCGAAAGGAACATTTTCTCGGCCGCCCCGTTCCACTCTCGGCTGGGACCCCGTCCCGGCCGGATAGGTGCTGGAAAAATGGAGCGGCCATGCGGTTTGCAGCGGTGCTGAACAAGGACGGCGGCACCCTGCGCACCATCAATCTTGAGGCCTTCGCCAGTCGGATGCGCGGCACGCTTGAGACTGCCGGCCACTCGATCGATATCGAAATCGTCGCCGGCAAGGATATCGTCGCCACGCTGGACGACATAGCTTCCAGGCGCGGCATCGACGTCGTGCTGGCGGGCGGCGGCGACGGGACCATCTCGGCCGCGGCAGCCCGTTTGATGAATGGGGAGAAGGCGCTTGCAATTCTGCCGGCCGGCACAATGAATCTTTTTGCGCGCGGCCTCGGCATTCCGCAGACCCTTGATGCGGCACTGAAATCGTTTGCCGACGGCGAGGTGATGGCGATTGACATTGCAACAGCCAACGGCCGGCCTTTCGTGCATCAATTCTCGATCGGCATGCACGCCAGGATGGTGCAACTGCGCCAGAAGATGGAATTCGGCTCGCGGTTGGGGAAGATGCGTGCCTCGGTGCGGGCCGCTTGGGCAACGATCAACAACCCGCCGGCCATGAACGTAACGCTGACGGTCGGTGAGGCCGAGATCAGAACGCGGATCACCGGCATCGGCATCACCAACAATCTGTTCGGCGAGGGCCACCTGCCCTATGCCGATAATCCGGCAGGCGGCGTGCTGGGCATCTATGTCACCGTGGCAAGGCGGCGCGGCGAGTTGATCAGGTTCCTCTTTGACGTCGCCCGTGGCAAATGGCGCGGCAACGAGCATGTCGAAATTCATCAGGCAAACCGCGCCGTTTTGACAATCCATTCGAGGAACAGGAAAGTTCAGGCAGTCATGGACGGCGAACTGGTAAAGCTCGATCGCGAGACGACCGTCGAAATCCATCCGCGCGCGTTGAATGTTCTCGTCCCTGCGCGCGCCGCCGAGGCAAAGGTTGCCTGACGTGGGAATGCGTGATGTGGGGTTGTGTGATGCAAACTGGCGCGAGCGATGGAGAGAACCTAGCCGCTGGGCGTGTTGCCCTGTTCGGTCTTCGGCGTCTCGATCATCCAGCCGTAGATTTCGGCGACGCCCCAGGCGATAAAAGCCAGCAACAGCGCGGCGATCAGGATACGAAGGACATGCCGACCCCGCCGCCCTTGACGGGCTTTGTTTTCAGGAATGGTTTTTGGCATTGTCTGGCTCCATATTTGGCGCCGGCAGGCGTAACTGGCGGGGCGTTGGCTGGTAACGGTCCCCCGCCGCGAAAGTTCCGGCTCTGCAAGGCGGCAGACGGGCCGGTTGGCCTGACCAATCAGCGGAGCCGGCCACCGGGGGCATAGTGGACGACAATAGCCAGAACACGCCGGGCCTGCCGGCCGATATTCGCCGTGTGGTGGGCGCCGCGGACCGTCTTGCCGTGCTGCACGGCCTCGACACGCTGGACGGGGCTGCCGACCCTGATTTCGATCGTATCGGCGGTCTTGCCGCTTCGGCGATGCAAACGCCTGTCGCACTGATCACGCTGGTCGATGCCGAGCGGCAGTGGTTCAAGTCCTGTATCGGCCTCGACGAGACCGAAACCGCAACCGAGACATCGTTCTGCGCCTATACCATCGCAGCCGGCAACGTGCCGATGGTGGTGGCCGACACGGCGGCGGATCCGCGGTTCAAAGCCAATCCGCTGGTCACCGGCGAGCATCATATCCGCTTTTACGCAGGCGTGCCCATCGTAATCGACGGCGCGCTGATCGGCACGCTGTGCGTGCTCGACCGGAAGCCGCACGCACGTCCCTCCTCTGTCCAGCTCGACCAGCTGTCGGCGCTGGCCGGCCTTGCCGCCAGCCTGTTCACGCTGAAGGATGCAACCCGCAGTGCGGCGATTGCCAAGGCAGCACTGGTTCGAGAGGAAAAGCGGCGCGCCATCGCGCTCGACGCGGCTTCGCTTGCCAGCTGGGCATGGGATATCCGCAGCGATATGATCGACTGCGACGTCCTGCTGTCCGAATTGTTCAACCTGCCGAAGTCGAACAGGCTGAGGGCGCGCGACATCCTGATCGCCATCGACCCGCGCGACGTTCACCAGACCGAAACACGCTTTCGCGACGCGCTGACCGGCAGCGACGATTATTTTGGCGAATACCGTGTCAAAGGCCTCGATCCGCCGCGATGGATCGCAACGCGCGGCCGCGTCATAGAGCGCGACGGCGAGGGCAAGCCAACGCTGATCTTCGGCGTCAACTACGACATTACCGAACGCAAACTTGGCGACGAACGTCAACGGCTGTTGCTGCGCGAGCTCAATCACCGCGTCAAGAACACTTTGGCAACCGTACAGGCGCTGGCGACGCAGACCGTTCGCCATGCCCGCCAGCCAAGCGAATTCCTCGAAGCCTTCAGCGCCAGGCTGCAGGCACTGGGCGTTGCGCACAGCCTGCTGTCGGACCGCGAGTGGCGCGGTATCGGCATCCGCGAGCTGGTGGAGATCGAGCTAAAGCCGTTCCAGGCCGCCGGACAATCGCGCATGGCGATCTCCGGCGCCGATGTCCTGCTGTCACCCGACCAGGCAGTCGGGCTCGGGCTGATCCTGCATGAACTGGCAAGCAACGCACTGCAATACGGGTCGCTCTCGGTTTCCTCCGGAAAGGTCGATCTCGATTGGAGGGTACAAGGCAGGAAGGGCGCACGGCGTCTGTTGCTGGCCTGGCGTGAAAGCGGCGGCCCGCGGGTTGCGCCGCCCAAACGCCATGGCTTCGGCTCGATCCTGATCCGCCGCAGCCTGGCCAAGGTCATTTCCAGCGAGGTGACCCATGAATTCCGGCCGGAAGGCGTGGTCGCCGAAATATCGATTCCGCTCGAAGATTTGTGACGCCAGCATTTTGCGACCGGCGCCAGAATCGTTTGCCCCGAACTATCCCTCCGAACTATTCCCGTTTGCCGATATCCGGATCATCGGAGCCGCGCTTCACGTTCTCGCGGTAGATAGCGTAGGCGGCGAGTGCTATCGCCGGGCCGAGAATCGCGCCCAGTCCGGCCTTCCCCGGGCCACCTTTGCCCTTGAGCAGCGCCGGCAGCACGGCGAGTACCGCAGTGATGCCGATAGCCTTCATGTCGGCGTTGCGTCGCTTCGCCCGGCGCCTGGCGCGCGAGCCGGCCGACATCCGGTAGACGAGCAGGATGAGACCGGCGATTGCCAGAAAGCCGATCCCGAAGCTCAGGGAAGCTGCCATCGACCCATAGCGGGCCGCCGTCCAGATATAGGCCGCCCCGACGAGGAAGCCGAGGCCGCACAGCGCCGCGAGCGCTGCGACCGAATAGACAATCGCAGCGACGCGTGCGCGTTGCACCGCCGCAATGGTTTCGCCCGAGGCAAGGCCCGAGATCAGCGATGCAAGCATTCCCATGCGTGCAGAACTAACGGCGCGCGAGAAGAGCGAAGAGGAATCCGACGCCTGCGGCGATCGCCAGCGAAGTCACCGGTTTTTCGCGCATATGCGCTATCATCTGCGCCTCGATGTCCCTGGCGTTGCTGCGCAGGCTGTCGAAGGCTGCCTCGCCCTGGGTTCGCAACTGCTCGACGCTTTCGGCGGCGGCTCGCCGTGCTGCCCCGTAGCCATGTTCGCCAGTTTTGGCCAACAGCTTGGTAAGTTGGTCGATGTCGGCCTTCAATTGTGCGATGTCGGCCTCAATATCGGAATTCGTGCGGGCTTCGTTCGCGGCCTTTCCTGCGGCAGTCGCCATTGCTTCACTCTCCATGCTTTTGCTCGGTCGAAACGCCCGACAGACCCCAAGGTTCCGGCACGAACCTCTTCTAACCCTATCTCCAGCAGCGCGCGTTGCAAATGCCTTGCATGGGCCGACGCCGACGCATCCGCGCCGGCACGTCTTTTTTAAATGACAGCATGCCAAATAACGATCATGACTTCCCCCGTTTCACGATAGAGACGAATTTAAGGAGATATTGCTGCGTGCGCCCATCGCTTGAAGGTTTGCGGATTCTTATCCTGGAAGATGAGTTCCTGATTGCCATGGATATCGAGCAGCTTTGCCGCGACTACGGCGCGCTCGATGTGGTCATCGCCCGTGATCTGACTGAGATCGAACAGCAAGACGTTGCCGCGCAATTCGATGTGGCCATCGTCGACCTCATGCTGAGCGGCGTTTCGACGCTCCAATTTGCTTCGCGGCTGCGTGAAGCGGGCATCCCGTTCGTCTTCGCCTCGGGCTATTCAGATACCGACGAGATCAAGAAATCCTTTCCCGGCGTCAGGCTGGTCACCAAGCCCTATTCGGGAGACGATCTCGTCGAGGCAGTGGTAACGGCCTGCAGGCGCACGCCTCTTCGCTGAGGCGCGGAGCGGTTCGAACACGCCGGCGCTTCACGCAGCCGTCGACCCGGTTACCTGAGCCGAAATTGCGTCCGGGCCATACTCGTCTTCACCGGAGATCTTCAGGATTTCCTGCAGCCGTGTGCGGGCGCGGCTGACGCGGCTCTTGATCGTTCCGACGGCGCAGCCGCAGATCTCGGCTGCTTCCTCGTAGGAGAAGCCCGACGCGCCGATGAGGATAATGGCTTCGCGCTGGTCTTCTGGCAGCAATTCGAGCGCGCCGCGAAAGTCTTCGAGGTCAAGCTGGCCGTGCTGGGCCGGGTGAACGGCAAGCCTGGCCGTCATGACGCCATCGCTGTCCTGCACCTCGCGGCCGCGCTTGCGCATCTGCGAATAGAATTCGTTGCGCAAGATCGTGAACAGCCATGCCTTCAGGTTGGTGCCGGGCTGGAAGCTTTCATGCTTGTCCCAGGCCTTGACCAATGTTTCCTGCACCAGGTCGTCGGCCTTGTCGGCGTTTTGCGTCAGCGACACGGCAAAAGCCCGCAGGCTCGGGATCGAGCCGAGCAAGTCGGTCTTAAAGCCCTGGGAGACGGCCGCCATGCCTCAGTCCTTCTTTTGTACAGGTTCGGCCTTTTCCAACTGGCTGAGCAGTTGGGCGAAGCGATCCGGCACATTGTCGGAGACCAGCTCGTCATAGTATTGTTTGAGTTTACGGCCGATTTCCGAGTTCGGCCCAAGCGGGTCGCGGGAAGCAGCCCGGCGCCCGTTGCCAACGCCACCCATGGTAGCTTTCGTCATGTTCTTCATTTCGCCCTTTTGTCCCAGCCTTAAGCCGCCCTTCAACACATAACGCAATGCAAGCGGCAGCCTCGTCTGGTTGCCCAACCCGCCCTTAAACGCCAGCCTCACATATTAGTTCCGCACGATTGGAACCTTTTTCAAGGAGCCAGCGTTTCAATTGCTGGGCTTGCAAACCGTTTTTAGCTGTAACATGCAATCACGTCATATGAGGGAGACGTCCACTATGAGCCTATCAGCAACCATCGCTCCGCACCTGCCGTTCCTGCGCCGCTTCTCGCGCGCCGTATCCGGATCGCAAGAGAGCGGCGACGCGCTGGTCGCCGCAATGCTCGAGGCCATCATTGCCGATGTCGACATCTTTCCGGACGCATCGAACGACCGCATCGCGCTCTACAAGGTCTTTGCCAAGCTCTTCACCTCGGTGGCCATTCGCGTTCCGCAGGAGCATGCCCAGTCGGCATGGGAACAGCGCGCCGCGGCCAATCTGAATGCAATTGCGCCTCGTCCCCGCCAAGCCTTTCTGCTGGTGGCGGTCGAAGGCTTCAGCGAAGACGAGGCGGCGGAGATTCTCGACGTCGACGAACAGGAATTCTCCGAACTCCTCGCGCAGGCGAGCAACGAGATCTCCCGTCAGGTGGCAACCGACGTGCTGATCATCGAGGATGAGCCGCTGATCGCCATGGATATCGAGGAAATGGTCGAAAGCCTCGGCCACCGCGTCGTCGGAACGGCGCGCACCCACGCCGAGGCGGTGGCGATGTTCGGCAAGGCGCGGCCAAAGATGGTGCTTGCCGATATCCAGCTTGCCGACGGAAGTTCGGGCATAGCGGCCGTGAATGAGATCCTGTCGTCGACCTCGGTACCGGTGATCTTCATCACCGCCTTTCCCGAGCGCCTGCTCACCGGCGAGCGGCCGGAACCGGCTTTCCTGGTTACCAAGCCGTTCAATCCGGACATGGTCAAGGCTCTTATCAGCCAGGCCCTGTTCTTTGACCGGCACGCGAAAGCCGCGGCATGAAACAGCCGGCGGCCGAACTGCGGCCGCCGGGATAGCCATTCCCTTGGATCAGATGGGGCGTGACGCCGGCTCAACTCACTGGCAACCAACTGGGGCAACCAACTGGACCTTTCCACACACCGCGGCAATTCGGGCCCTGAAGATTTTCAGCATCGTCTTTTTCGGAAAATGGTGGAACAAACGGAGGCGAATCACGTTTTCACCGCAGCATTGGAAGGAGATCGATCATGCTTTACTGGGCGCTCGTATTTCTCGTCGTGGCGATCATCGCCGGTGCGCTTGGTTTCGGCGGCATCGCTGGCACCTCGGCCGGCATAGCGCAGATATTGTTCTTCATCTTTCTCGCCTTCCTGATCATATCGCTTATTGCCGGCCTGATCAGACGAGCGTGAATGCCAAGCGGCCATTCAAGCGAACACTGGAAGCCGCACCCCTCAAACGGTTTCCAGCCACCGCCGGGCAGTGTCCTCCAACGGGATGCCGCTCGGCGGACCGCTTTTTAAGGCTTGATACGAAGCTCCTCCTTTTGGAACCCATTTTTCCGCGAACCGTTCAGCCCGACATGGGTTGAGCAAATTGACCGATGCGTTCCAGAGTCGGAAAAATGAAAGACCGCGGCCAGAGTGATGAGATCATCGCTTTGCATCCTGCCGAAAGCGGGATGCAGCTTGGCCGGGCCCTTCTCCATGCACTGCACAATGCCGGGATTTCCGTCCTATACCAGGATCGCGAGATGAAGACGGTGTGGGCGCGCAACATGCGCGCGCCCTGGACTTCCGATGCCTCCGACAACAACGGCATCTTGCCGCCGGCGCAGGCGGAGCGTATCGGCGCCGCCAAGCACGACGTCATCGCATCCGGCAATCCTCAACATCTTGAACTCAGCGTGCCGGCCGATGACGGCGCCCGCTGGTTTCAGGTGTGGATAGACGCCGACCGCAGCGAGACCGGCGCGGTGCAGGGCGTCGTGACCACCATGGTCGAAACAACCGAGCAGAAACGCCGGGAGCAGACGTTGAAGGCGCTGCTGCGCGAAGTCAGTCATCGCTCCAAGAACCTTTTGGCCATCATCCAGAGCATCGCCACCCAGACGGGCCGTTATTCCGGCAGCATTGACGATTTCCTGACGCGCTTCCGGGGCCGATTGCAGTCGCTGGCCTCCTCGCAGGATTTGGTTACGTCATCCAACTGGCGGGGAGCGGCGCTGCGCGAGCTGGTTTCCGGTCAGGTCGGCAGGTACGGCGCGGATCCCTTGCACAGCCTACGCTTCCGCGGCGCAAATCCATATCTCAACCCCAATGCCGCCTTGCACATCGGCTTGGCCATGCATGAGCTCGCCGTCAATTCGGTCAGCTATGGCGCGCTGTCGCGCAGCGACGGTTTCGTCGAGGTGACGGCCGATCTGACGGCAGCTTCCGCTGGCGAGCCTGCGCTGTCGCTGACATGGGCCGAAGTGATCGGAGCCAACGACAATCAGCGCAGTGAGAAGCGTTTTGGCAGCGTCGCGCTCGAACGCGTCGTGCCCACTTCATTGAATGGAACGGCGACACTTGAGATCACCGGGAACCGCCTCGAATACCGCCTTGTCGTTCCTCACGGCAATTTCGAGACGGATTAACGAGCGGCGGTCGCCGCGCGAAGGCTTGCTGCGCATCGCCATCTTTAACCGACTGTTCACCATAAAGTCCGATCCTGTCCGAACGTGCCGATCCACCGGATTGAGTTTGGCACAAAATGAAGGGAATGGGCCTTGACGGCTGCCGACTTGAACAGACTGGAACAGGCCGCTCGCGTCTCGATGGGCGGTTTTCAGGATCCCGACGCGTCCGCAGCGCCCGCGCCTCGTGCTTCGCCCCTCCGCTTCGCCGCCGTCGCGCTTATTGCCGCGATCGTCCTGACCGCCGCGTCCCAACTGATCTGAATCGAACTCGCCTCTGCTTGATCGCTTTGAAACCACTGCCCGAGTGCTCGGCCGTGCCCGTTCGCGGTCACCGACCTGCAGGGCCAGGCCCAACATGCCGTCGCCAGATGCCTTGCCGTCGATCCGGCGAGACCGACTATGACAGGATCGTCTGGAACGTGCGTCCCAGCGGCACGCTCGATGCGTCCTTGGAGATTTCCGGGTTCGTGGTAGCATCGAACGGCGCACGCCCCGAAAAAGACTATCTTAATCAACAATGAAATCGTGCGGGCAAAGGCCGTACTTTCATGCTAAATGGCGGCTGGAGCTTATTAAAGTGAGGACAAAAGTGAGGATGACTCCATGCGGAAGATGATTATTGCCATGGTTGCCGTGGTTGCGGTCAGCGGCTGCACCACCACGGAAGAGAACGTGGGTATCGGCACTGTGGGCGGCGCGCTCATTGGTGGCGCTGTCGGCGGCGGCAAGGGCGCTTTGATCGGCGCCGGCGCTGGTGCGATTGGCGGTCTGCTCGTTCGCCGTCTGCAAAATGGCTACTGCCAATACAGAGATCGTCACGGCCGGATTTACACAGCTCGCTGCAACTAGTTTCGAGCTCCAGGCGAACAGCAAACGCGGAGGCAGGCCACCTGTCTCCGCGTTTGCCCTTTAAAGCGCTGTTGCGACGCGGCCCACGAGACGGCGTTTCAGGCCGGCAGCGGAACCCTGATTTCCACGTTCAAGCCATCTTCGCGAAAATCGCGCCTGATTGTGCCACGCAATTCGCGCGTGACGTTGAGATCGATCAGTCTGGTGCCAAAACCGCTCTTTGCCGGTGTCTCGAGCTTCTTCTGACCGGCCTCGCGCCAGTTGAGAGCCAATGTCCGGGTGCCGCTACGGGCTTCGAGCGACCAGTCGACCTTCAGCGCACCGACTGAATTGCCGGCTTCGCCATGCTTCAGCGCATTCGTCGCGAGTTCGTGAAAGACGAGGCCGAGTGCCTGCGTCGTCTTTTCATCGAGAAGAACCTGCGGTCCCGACAGCAGCCCTTCAGGAAGCTCACTGCCGAACACCTGGCCTAGCTCGATGCGCAGCAGGTCGCCGAGATCGGCTTTCTGCCAGCGTGAGCGCGTCAGCATGTCCTGGGAAGCCGCCATCGCCTGCAGCCGGGCCGAGAAAGAAGCCGAGAATTCCTGGACGTCGGTGGTGTGCGATGCTGTCTGGCGCGCGATTGCCAGCACCCGCGTGATCGAGTTCTTGATGCGATGCTTCATCTCCTGCAGCATCAGGTCTTTTTCCAGCAGGCTCTTTTCGGTCGTTTCGTGAAGCAGCGAGACCGCCTCATAGGCCCGCTCCTGATAGCGGGCCACCAGCGCGATGGCGCCCGCAAGCAGCAGTCCGAACAATCCGAGCATCACCGGGATGGCGCGCGAGGAAGGTTGCGAGAAAGCACTTGTCGGCCTGAACAGGACGACCCACGGCCGGCCGGCGACGGTGATCTTGCGGGTGACCAGCAGCCTGTCGCCGAGGCTCGAAACTGGCGGCGTTTCCGATTGGAACAGCAGGTTGTCGCTGTCCACCGTGCCGTCATAGATCTCGGTGTTGACCGGCAGCAATGGTGCCCGGCTGAGCGCAGCCTGGAACACATCACGGGCGCGGAAGGCCGCATAAAGGAAGCCGGCAGTCGAGGATCTCGTCGCGTTCACGGCGTCCGGCGCGGTTTCGACATTGAGCCGGACGAAGACGAGGAACCCGGTAAAGGTCTGCGCGGCACCCGTATCCTTGCCGAACTGCACGAGCCCGCTGGCGTGCTGCTGGTCGTCGGCCATCGCCTTTTCGATCGCCTCGCGCCGCGCCGGCCCGGTGAACATGTCGTAGCCGATGCTGGATTTGTTGGACGGATCCAGCGGTTCGAACAGCACGATGGGCGTACGCCACGGTAAGTTCGTGTCGGGATAGATCGGATGGCTTGCGCCGTGATCGTGCAGGATGTCGCGCTCGACCGCCGCCTCGTTGCCAGTTTTCGCCAGGCGGACGAAACCGATGCCGCGCAGGCCGGCGAAATTATTGTCGATGTCGAGCGCGTTGAAGAAGGCCTTGAACTCGCCCTGCGAGATACCGCCATTGCGTGCGTCGAACAGCGCCCGGGTCGAACGCAGCAGCGACAGGTCCAGGTCGATGCGGCTTTCGATCCGGTTAAGCGCATCGTCTGCCGTCGCCTCGAATTTAATGCGGGCCGCCTCTTGGGTGGCAAAATAGGCAAAACCCGCCATCGTCAGGCTGATCAGCGCGACGGCGATAAAAGCGACGGTCGGAAAAAGCTTCTTCAATTGCTGATACGTCCCGTGGACGGTTCGGCATCTTTATGGGCAAGTCCTGACGCCAACACAATGGCGAGGCCAAAGCATGGTGACGGCTGGCACATTTTGGCGGCTTGTGATTAGCCGGCTAATTCTCGTTCATGCGGCGATCTTCAGCGCGCCCGGCCCCGGAATGGCGCCGGGTGGGCACTTGCCGAGGATGATCATGCCGAGCACCTCGTCCTGGGTGACGTCGGTTGTGCGCGCCGTTCCGACAACCCGACCGTTCTTCATGACGCAGACACGGTCGGCAAGCTCGAACACGTCGTGAATATCATGGCTGATCAGGAAGATGCCGATGCCGTCGGCCTTGAGCTGCCTGACCAGTTCGCCGACCTGCGCCGTCTCTTGCGGCCCGAGTGCCGCCGTCGGCTCGTCCATGATCAGGATGCGAGCATTGAACAGGATGGCGCGGGCGATCGCCACCGACTGCCGCTGGCCGCCCGATAGCTTTACCACCGGCTCCTTGAAGCGTTGGAAACGCGGATTGAGCCTGCCCATCACCTTGCGCGCCTCGGCCTCCATGGCGACGTCGTCGAGCGTACCCCAGCTGGTCATCAGCTCGCGGCCGAGAAACAGGTTGGCGGCCGCATCGACATTGTCGGCCAGCGCCAGCGTCTGGTAGATCGTCTCGATGCCGTACTTCTTGGCGTCGCGGGGATTGGAGATCGAAGCCTCCTCGCCGTTGACGAAAATCTGGCCCGCATCGCGCTTGTAGGCGCCGGACAGGGTTTTTATCAACGTCGACTTGCCGGCACCGTTGTGACCGAGCAAAGCCATCACCTCGCCCGGGAAAAGGTCGACAGAGGCATCGTCGACGGCGCGAATGCCGCCGAAAGCGATGGAGATGTTGCGCATGTCGATCAGCGGCGTGGGAGCGGTTTTGTCTGCCATGCTCGTCCTTCCTCCCTATAGATCCTGCTTGAGCGTCAAGTTGTACGAAAACCGGTTTCCACCTTGCGGGATCATGCTCAGACCCGTTTGCGATAGACGGTATCGAGCCACACCGCGACCACCAGCACGGCTCCGACAACGATGCTCTGCAGCGGCGAATCGATGCCGAGCAGCACCATGCCGGACTGCAGCGACTGCATCAAAAGCGCGCCGAGCATGGCGCCGAGCACTGTGCCGGAGCCGCCGGCGAGCGACGTGCCGCCGATCACCGCCGCCGCGATGACCAGGAGCTCGTCCAGCGTGCCCAGCGCATTGGTCGACGAGTTCTGCCTGGCTGACGAGATCGCTGCGGCGATCGTCGCCAGCACGCCCATGATCATGAACACCTTCATGGTCACCCAGCGCGTGTTGATACCGGCAAGGTTGGCTGCTTCCGGATTGCCGCCGATGGCGAAGACATAGCGGCCGAAACGGGTACGCTTGGCGATGAAGGTCATGATCAGCCCTACGGCTACAGCCATCAGCACGGGTATGGCGATGCCATGGGCGATGAACAGCCCGCCTTCGGGAACGGTTATATTGTTGGCCGCCGCATATCTGTTCACGATGCCGACCGGCCAAGGATAGGAATTGGCAAGCCATATGGCGCCCATGATGACAAGGCAAGTGACGGCCCCGAGGAACGTCTCGGCCCAGATCGGGCGTAACGGGAAGCGGAACCGCTTGCGCTGCACCCGCCCGTTGAGCAGCATGAACACAACCGCCAGGCACGCGACAATTCCGACGATCCAGCTCCATCGCGCACCGATCGAACCCGTCGGTCCGCCGCCCATCAGCTGGAAAGTGGCATCTAGCGGCGCAATCGTCTGCCCACTGGCGACCCACCATGCGGCACCCCGCCAGACCAGAAGGCCGCCCAGCGTCACGATGAAGGCCGGCACCTCGAGATAAGCGATGATGTATCCCTGGAACGCTCCGATCAGAAGGCCAAGCGCCAGGCCGATGGCCAGCGCCAGGATCCAGATCCAGGGGTTGCCTAATTGCAGACCGACCATTCGCACCAGGAAATGCACCTGCGCAAAACCCATGACCACGCCGATCAGGCCTTCGGCGGAGCCGACCGACAGGTCGATATTGCGCATGACGATAACCAGCACCATTCCGGCGGCCATTATGGCCACGGCCGAAGTCTGCACCGACAGGTTCCAGAGATTGCGTGGCGTCAGGAAGGTCCGGCTGTCGAAGTCGAACGGATTGACGCCGAGCCGTACGCTGGAAATGACATGCAGGCCGACCCAGATGACCAGCAGCGCGCCGACCATGCCGAGCATGCGCGTGTCGAGTTCGGTTGCCTTGAGAAATCGGGCAACGATGCCGAGCTCGGATTCCCGTGCCCGGTCTGCCGTGCTGTCGACCGGCGTGTTGGACGTCGTGTCGGTCATGATGTTTCTCCCGCCGGGTTGCCGTCTGCCGCGGATGCCGGAAGCAGCCTAGAAGTTATCCGCCGGAAGCGGAAAAACAACTCTTGTTGAAAAAACGCCGCGGCGAGCGGCCGCGGCGTTCGGACTTCTCGGAAACGTCGGCTCAGTTGCAGACTGCAACAGCGCCAGCCGTCACGCCGGCGCAGACCTCTTCTTTCTTGATCCAGCCGGCGTCGATGACGACGTTGAGGTTGTCCTTGGTGATGGCGACCGGGGTCAGGAACAGCGACTTGACGGTATTGCCGCCGGGCGTGGTGAAATCCTTCACGCCGGCAATGTCGGTCATCTGCTTGCCGTCGGCCAGTTGCGAGGCGATCTCGGCGGCATTCTTGCCGAGCTCGCGCGCATCCTTCCACACCGACACGGTCTGGGTGCCGAGCGCGATGCGGTTCAGCGCGGCGTGGTCGCCGTCCTGGCCCGAAACCGGAACCGATCCGGCCAGCCCTTGCGCCGTCAGCGCGGCGACGACGCCGCCGGCAGTGCCGTCATTAGCGGCGACCACGGCATCGACCTTGTTGTCGTTGGCGGTCAGGAACTGTTCCATGTTCTTCTGAGCGTTGGCCGGCAGCCAGCCGTCGGTATAGGCCTCGCCGACATTCTTGATCTTGCCGCCGTCGATGGCCTCCTTCAGCACCTCCATCGAACCGGCAAACAGGAAATCGGCATTCGGATCGGAACCCGAACCCTTGATGAAGACGTAGTTGCCTTCCGGCTTCACCTTGAAGACTTCGCGGGCCTGCATGCGGCCGACTTCCTTGTTGTCGAAGGTCAGATAGAACACGTCCTTGTTCTCGATCAGCCGGTCATAGCCGACGACCGGGATGCCTTCGTCCAGTGCCTTCTGCACGGCCGGCCCGATGGCCGAGGCGTCCTGCGCCAGGATGATCAGTGCGTTGGCGCCCTGCGAGATCAGGCTCTCGACGTCGGTGAGCTGCTTGCCGGGGTTGGACTGTGCGTCGGCGGAAATATACTTGTCGCCTGCGGCCTCGATGGCCGCCTTCATTGCGGCCTCGTCTGTCTTCCAGCGCTCTTCCTGGAAGTTCGACCAGGAAACGCCGATGACCTTGTCTTTAGCCTGCGCCACCGACGCCAGCGCCAGCGTCATGGCGACACCCGCCAGAATGGCGGTCGTGAATTTCTTCATCATATCCTCCCTGCGCCGCGTACGGCGTGACCAATTGGCTCAAAGACCAGCTTAGAAGCTCTAATTTTTTCGAGCCTCGAAAAAATACTGGCCCGATCTCCGGCTGCTGTCAACATCGATTCTGATGGATTTTGATGACTCTGCGAGTTTTTTCGAGCGTCGGAATAAACGATGACAGCGCCACCTGCATCTGACACTATTTGCCTGCATTCGACACTATTTGTCGGACATTACCGACGGCTTCCGGTTCATGAGCGGCCGCGGCAACCGGGAGGAAAGCAAAACAATGTCGGTCGGAATCCGCCATGACGATTTGCGCCGGCGCAACCGGGCGATGGTGATCTCGGCGGTGCGCCGGGCCGGCCAGCCATCGCGTACTGAGATCGCAGCTACCACCGGCCTCAGTCATTCGACCATATCGGCGATCTCTTCCGACCTGATACGGGAAGGCATCCTCGCCGAGAGCAAGGCAAGTGAGCCCGTTTCGTTGAAACGCGGTCGTCCGCAGGTCGGCCTCGCCCTCAACCCGGAAGCGGCGGCGGTGCTGACCGTGGTGTTGTCGCTGAATTTCCTGTCGGCCGCCATTATCGACTATACGGGACAGGTGGTCGCCGAGGAACAGCGCCGGCTGGACACGCTGACCATGCCGCGCGACGAGCTGATCCGTGAATGCATGGCCATCGTCCGGCGCCGGCTGCAGGATCCAGACCTTGACGTCCGCAGTGTCGCCCGCATCGCCCTGGCGATTCAGGGCATTACCGACTCCCCTGCACGCGCCATGCTGTGGTCGCCGATCACGCCGCAGACCGACATCGCCTTTGCCGACATGCTGGAGGACGAATTCGGCATCCCGGCAACGGTGGAGAACGACTGCAACATGATGGCGGTGGCTTTGCGCTGGCGCAATCCGGATCGCTATCGCGACGACTTCATCGCCATCCTGCTTTCGCATGGCATCGGCATGGGGCTGGTGCTGAAGGGCGAACTGTTCACCGGGACGCATTCCTCGGGCGGCGAATTTGGCCACATGATCCATCGTCCGGGCGGCGCGCTCTGCCGTTGCGGGCGGCGCGGCTGCATCGAGGCCTATGCCGGCAACTACGCCATCTGGCGCAACGCCAGGCAGATGAGCGAAGACAGCGAGCCGGTCGCCGACGTCAGCGACGCCGACATGCGAGCACTGGCGGCCCGGGCGCGCGAGAAAGATGGGCCGGAACGCGAGGCCTACCGCAAGGCCGGCGAAGCGCTGGGTTTCGGTCTCGGCTCGCTGTTCGCGCTGATCGATCCGGCACCGGTCGCGATGGTCGGCGCCAGTGCCGCCGCCTTCGATCTGATCGAGCCGGCCATGCGGAAGGCAATCGCCCAGACCGCCGGCGGCCAGCATTCAGGCTCGATCTCCTTCGATACAGAGCCGAACGAATTGCCACTGATCCGCGAAGGCTGCGCGATGCGGGCGTTAAGCTTCGTCGACCAGGAGATTTTCGCGCCGGGCGCGCAAATGAGGCCCAGCGTCAGAAAGAACGTAGCCTGACCAGGCGGGTCAATCTTCCCTGATCGCATAGCCGGCACCGCGGATGGTGCGGATGACATCCGGCATCCGGCCGTTGTTGACGGCTTTGCGCAGCCGCCCGACATGCACGTCGACGGTGCGTTCGTCGATGTAGATTGTCTCGCCCCAGACATTATCGAGTAACTGGCTGCGCGAGAAGACACGGCCCGGATGCCGCATCATGAACTCGAGCAGCCGGAATTCGGTCGGCCCGAGCCTGATTTCGCTCTTCTTGCGATAGACCCTGTGCGATTCGCGATCGAGCACGATGTCGCCTACCTTCAGCACGCTGGACAGCACTTCCGGCTTGGCGCGCCGCAGCAGCGCCTTGACCCTGGCCATGAATTCCGGTGTCGAAAACGGTTTGACCAGATAGTCGTCGGCGCCGGTCGAAAGACCGCGCACCCGGTCGCTCTCCTCGCCGCGCGCGGTCAGCATGATGATCGGCAGCCGCTCGGTTTCGGGGCGCACCCGCAACCGACGACAGAGCTCGATGCCGGAAACCGCTGGTATCATCCAGTCGAGCACCAAAAGGTCGGGCACATTCTCCTGCAAACGGATCTCGGCTTCGTCGCCGCGTGTCACCACCTCGACCTGGTAGCCTTCGGATTCGAGATTGTAGCGGAGCAGCACACCCAACGGCTCCTCGTCCTCCACCACCATTATGCGTGGTGCGATCATCGGCTGGGCACCCCCATCATGTCACCGGTGCGGACATTGTCGTTTCGTCCTGCTTCGGACGATTGACCGGCAATTGCTCGCCGGTCAGCACATAATACGCATTTTCGGCGATGTTGGTGACATGGTCGCCGATCCGCTCCAGATTCTTGGCGCAGAACAGCAGGTGCGTGCAAGCGGTGATGTTGCGCGGATCTTCCATCATGTAGGTCAAGAGCTCGCGGAACACGGACGTGTATTTGACGTCGATGCGCTCGTCGGCGGCACGCAGCTTGGCCAACGCGGCCGCATCGCCTGCAGCATATTCCTCGATGACACCCTGCACCTGGATGAGAACCAGCTGCGCCATCGCGTCGATGGAATGCGACAGGTCCCGCGGCGTGGCGCTGAGGCCGACCGCACTCACGCGCTTGGCGATATTCTTGGCAAGATCGCCGATGCGTTCGAGGTCGCCCGCCATGCGGATCGCTCCGACCACATGGCGAAGATCGTGGGCCATCGGCTGGCGTTTGGCGATCAGGGTTATGGCGCGGTCGTCCAGTTCGCGTTGACGCGCATCCATGATGGCGTCGTCGGAAACGACGCGTTGCGCCAGCACGTTGTCGGAATTCAACAGGGCCTTGGTCGCCCCGCCGACCATCGAACCGGCGAGGTCGGCCATGTCGCGGATCAGCTTGCTGATCTGCTCGAGATCCTCGTCGAAAGAAGCGACTGTGTGTTCGCCCATGGTCCTGTCCTCATATGCATGATCGGAACGGCTCAGCCGAAGCGGCCAGTGATGTAGTCCTGCGTGCGCTTCTCGCGGGGCGACGTGAAGATCTTCTCGGTCCGGTCGAACTCGACCAGTTCACCCAGATACATGAAGGCGGTCTGGCGCGACACGCGCGCCGCCTGCTGCATGTTGTGGGTGACGATGACGATCGTGTAGTCGGCTTGCAATTCGTCGATCAGTTCCTCGATCTTGGCAGTCGACAGCGGGTCGAGGGCCGAAGCCGGTTCGTCGAGCAGAATGACTTCCGGCTTCACGGCCACGGTGCGGGCGATACAGAGCCGCTGCTGCTGGCCGCCAGATAGGCTCAAGCCGCTGGCGTTGAGCTTGTCCTTGACCTCGCTCCACAGCGCGGCGCGCTTCAACGCCTGTTCGACGCGGCCGTCCATCTCGGACTTGCCGAGGTTCTCGTAGAGCCTGACGCCGAAGGCGATGTTCTCGTAGATCGACATCGGGAACGGCGTCGGCTTCTGGAACACCATGCCGATCTTGGTCCTGAGGAGGTTGAGATCCTGCGACCGGTCGAGAATGTTCTTGCCGTCGAGCAGCACCTGGCCCTCGGCCATCTGTTTTGGGTAGAGCTCATAGATGCGGTTGAACACACGCAGCAGCGTCGATTTCCCGCAGCCCGAAGGGCCGATGAAGGCCGTGACACTGCGCTCAGGCAGCGACAGGCTGATGTCCTTCAGCGCCTTGCTCTGGCCGTAGTAGAAGTTGAGATTCTTGACCTCGATCTTCGTCTTCTCGGCGACCGTTTCGGCCATCGTCATGTCTGGGGACAACATCTGTGTCATCTGTCCTCTCTGCGTCCGGTAAGGCTGCGGGCGAGGATGCTCAAGCCCAGAACCGTCAGGGTGATTATGAGTGCGCCGGTCCACGCCAGTTGCTGCCATTCCTCGTAAGGGCTGAGAGCGAACTGGAAGATGGTCACCGGCAGGCTGGCCATCGGCGCGTTGATATTGCTGCTCCAGAACTGGTTGTTGAGCGCGGTGAAGAGCAGCGGCGCCGTCTCGCCGGAAATGCGTGCTATCGCCAGCAATATGCCGGTGACGATGCCGGACAATGCGGCGCGGTAGGCGACCGAACGGATCACCACCCAGCGTGGCGCGCCGATCGCGGCACCGGCTTCACGCAACGCGTTCGGCACCAGGTTGAGCATGTCTTCAGTGGTGCGCACGACCACCGGAATGACCAGGATGGCAAGCGCAACGGCGCCGGCAATGGCCGAGAAATGTCCCATTGGCCGCACCATCAGCTCATAGACAAACAAGCCGATGATGATCGACGGCGCCGACAACAGGATGTCGTTGATGAAGCGGACGACGGTGGTGATGCGCGAAAAGCGTCCATACTCGGCCATGTAGGTTCCCGCCAGCACGCCGATCGGCGTGCCGACGACAACGGCGATGATCGTCATCAGCAGGCTGCCCGCGATGGCATTGAGCAGGCCGCCGGCCTCGCCCGGTGGTGGCGTCATCTCGGTGAAGACCGCGAGCGAAAGCCCGGCTGTGCCCTTATAGACCAGTGCGCCGAGAATGAGCGCCAGCCAGGCAAGCCCGATGCCGGCGGCGACGACGCAAAGCGCCATCATCACCGAATTCCTGGCTTTGCGGCGGCTGTGGAGCGATGAGGATGTCGACATCGGTCAGGCTCCCGTACGGGCATCGATCCGCATCAGCATATAGCGGGCGGCGGCAAGGATCAGGAAGGTGATGGCGAAGAGGATCAGGCCGAGCGCCACCAGCGAGGAGGTGTAGAGGTCGCCGTCGGCCTCGGTGAATTCATTGGCGATGGTCGCCGAGATCGTCGTGCCCGGTGCGAACAGGGAGGCACTGATGCGATGCGCGTTGCCGATGACGAAGGTCACTGCCATGGTTTCGCCGAGTGCCCGGCCGAGGCCAAGCATGACGCCGCCCATGATGCCGATGCGGGTATAGGGAATGACCACGCGCCGGGTCACTTCCCAGGTCGTGCAACCGATGCCGTAGGCCGATTCCTTCAGCACCGCCGGCACCGTATCGAAGACGTCTTTGGTGATCGAGGTGATGAAGGGCAGCACCATGATGGCAAGGATCAGCGCCGAGGTCAGAAGGCCGATGCCGTAAGGAGGGCCAGCGAAAAGGCTGGATAGTCCCGGCACGCCGTGGAAGACGTTGATGATGAAGGGCTGTATCGCCGTCTGCAGGAACGGCGCGAACACGAACAGGCCCCAGATGCCGTAGATGATCGAAGGAATGCCGGCCAACAGCTCGACCGCTATGCCGATCGGGCGCCTGAGCGGGCGCGGGCAGAGCTCGGTGAGAAAGACTGCAATGCCGATGCCGATCGGAACCGCGATCAGTATGGCGATGGCCGCCGTGACCAGGGTGCCGTAGATCGGCGCCAGTGCGCCAAATTTTTCAGTGACCGGATTCCAGCTTTCAGTCGTCAGGAAGGAGAAACCGAAGGACGACAGCGCCTGCCACGAGCCGGCAAACAGCGAGATCGCGACACCGCCGAGGATGACCAGCACAAGAATTGCGGAAGCGCGGGTGAGTCCGCGGAATATGGCATCTGTGAGCGCGAAGCGCCGCACCGTAGCTTCCCTGGCCCGGGCTGCTGCAGATGATGGCATGGCATCGGAAGCGATGGTCATTGGGTCCTCGCGATTAAAGGCAACAGGGAGGGCGCCATCGACGCCCTCCCTGGAGGAGATTACATAGCCGAGTAGAGCGGCTTGCCGTCGTCGCCGACGACTTCCTTGGCCCACATGGCCTTGACGCTCTCAACCACCTTGTCGGGCATCGGAACGTAGTCTAGCTCGCCGGCCATCTCGTCGCCCTTGTCGTATGCCCAGGCGAAGAATTTGAGCGCTTCGCCGGTGGTCGCGGCATCATCCGGCTTCTTGTAGAGCAGGATCCACGTTGCCGCCGTCATTGGCCAGGACTCGGCGCCCGGCTCGTTGGCGAGGATGACGCCATAGCCCGGCTGCGAGCTCCAGTCGGCATTGGCCGCTGCCGCCGAGAACGCCGCCGCGGCGGGCTCGACCTTCTTGCCGTCCTTGTTGATCATATCGGTGTGGGTGAGCTTGTTCTGCTTGGCGTAGGCATATTCGACATAACCGATCGCGCCGCCGGTCTGGGAGACGTTGTTGGCAACGCCCTCATTGCCCTTGGCGCCGATGCCGACCGGCCATTCCACGGCCTTGTCGACGCCGACCTTTTCTTTCCAGTCCGCGCTGACGTCGCCGAGGTAATAGGTGAAGTTGAACGTCGTGCCCGAACCATCGGAACGGTGAACGACCGCGATCGCCTGCGAAGGCAGCTTGACGTCGGGATTAAGCTTCTTGATCGCTTCGTCATCCCAGCTCGTGATCTTGCCGAGGAAGATGTCGGCCAGCGTCGGGCCGTCGAGAACCAACTCGCCCGGCTTGATGCCTTCGAGATTGACGACGGGAACGATGCCGCCCATCACCATCGGGAACTGAGCCAGTCCGGTCGCTTCAAGCTCGTCGCCCTTGAGCGGCGCATCCGAAGCGCCGAAGGTAACGGTCTTGGCTTTGATCTGCTTGATGCCGCCGCCGGAACCGATCGACTGGTAGTTAAGGCCAACGCCGGTGTCTTTCTTGTAGGTGTCGGCCCACTTCGCATAGATCGGGTAGGGGAAGGTGGCGCCGGCGCCGGAGATGTCCGCGGCGAGCGCGGCGGACAGGGTGAGGGTGGTCGTCGCCGCAGCCATTGCAATCGCAACGGCCGCCGAGCGGATGAAATGTCTCATGTGGCCTGCTCCTGTTCGGAATATGGTCTCTCGGCGCCATTCCTCCGGCGCCCGCTGAGGCCAATAGTCCCCGATTATTACAGTCGCATGACAGTTTCATGTCGCTCCGGTAACGTCGCCCAGCCGGAGTAAGAAGGAGCGGCCGCGGGCTTTGTCGGAATGGCCGCGGTTTGCCGCTGGAATCAGCAGCTTGCGTGAATTCCGGCCGGCATCGTCTGCTCGGCGATCGTAGCCACCGGCTGTAAAAGAAAAAAGCCGGACGGGAGCGCGTTGCATGCAGCCAGAACGTGTCATGGCCGCGCCATCGCCGAAACAGGTCCGTTGGGGTAAATCTGACACTGTTTCTTGCCGGCGGTCGCTGCTCCCGCCCGTAACTGGAGGAGCGGAACTTCGAATATCCCATTGTCGCCACTGAGCGCGGCTTTGGTATGGTGCGATCGCACCATGGCCTTACGCTGGAAGCGTTGACGAATCGCAAGGTTCTAACTCGCGCTGGACCTCCATCCGCGCCCGACCCGGCGCTCGATCTTCGAGCACCGCCTTCGACTGGAAGTGCGACGACTCTACTTCACGGTATCTACTCCCTTCGCCCTATTCCGCCGGTTGTCGGTTAGGCCGAAGCAGCGTTATAAGCTTGCAGGGGTATTGCTGATGTCTCGACGGATTCTGCCTGTCTTCCTGTGCCTGGCGCTGCCTCTGGGAAGCGGCTGCGCGCGCAGCTATGACGGCACCGTCATCATTCCCAAGCCGCTCGATGTTCGCCGTTTCTGGGACAGGCCTTCGCCGCAGGCGCAAGCCGAACAGTCGCAACTGGAGACCGACGTCTTTCCAGTGGCGCCGCAAACGCCGAAAAGGCCGGCGGTGCGCAGGAGCGCGGCTTCCGTTGCAGCGCCTCGGGGGAGGATCACCAACAACCCGCCCATGCTGTCGCCGGAGCCGACGAAGCCGCTAACTTGCAAGAATGTCAGCGAGCCCGGCAAACGGGCCCGCATGGTCTGCGAATAACCAGCCGACGTCGGTCGATGCGCACGGCTCCAGGCCTTGAAGCGGCTATCCGGCCAGCCGTCTCGGAACATCGCCCGCCCTGGTCAGTCCGCCGGGAAGAAGGCCGGCCCGACCACTCTCACCGGCCTCGCGCCGATCGCTCTTTCGATCGACTGATGCTGGGCAGCTCCCTGCACTTCGGCAGCCTGCGTTTTTGCCTCTGCCGGAGCGGCACCGGCGGTTTCGATCCCGGATTCAGGAATTTCCGCGACGATGCCAAAATCCGGCTTTGACGTCGGCAACGGTATGATGGCGTTGGTCATGTTGGCCGGTGTCACGGTTCGTGCCCTGAGCTCGGCGACGCGCCGGTAATAGCGCTTGACGTCGCAGGCCTTGAAGTTCGAGTCGTCGCGGTACCGGAACGCGGCAGGTAGCTCCACATAGGGTTTTCCCGACTCGAGCGCGACCATCTCCTCGGTCTCGCGAGTGGCGTCGCTCAGCGTATAGAGGTCGACGCCGGCATCGTCGCAGATGTAGCGACACTGATCGACCGTTTCCTTCAGATCGTCGCTCTTGGCGAACTGCGATTTTGGCGCGGGGAAGAAATATCCGTCCGACAAGCGAACGCAAAACAGCATCCGATTGCCGCCAATTGTTGTGCCTGCGGACTGGGCCTTGGGTGCCGTGCGTTGCTGCGCCGGCTGTTTCTTGGCAGCGGGGGCGGCGCAGCCCAGCGCAACAAACCTGGCCTTCAATCCGGACGTGTCCCTGCTCGAATTCGACAGTCTGGCGATCTGCCGTTGCACCTCCGCCTTGCTGCTGACCAGGTCGGCGCAGGGATTGAAGAAGAAGCCGGCCGTTTTCGCCGTGCATCTGCGTTGTCTCTCAAGCTTTTGAATCGCGGCGAGTTGCCGACGCAGTTGGGCAAGCTCGGGGCTGGTCCCGCCGCTGCGCCCCGCCGAAAGCAATTGGCTCCTGATGGCACCGCAGCTATCCGCGTAGGAGAAGGATGTGCCGAGCGCAACGGCTATTGCCGACACCAGCATCAGAATCGTGAGGGGCCAGAAGCGTGTCATTGGAACGACCATTATCCTTGTTGCACCGAGAACAGGATTTCTTTTGTCGACTATGGATAAGTACTAGCTAAATCAGTTTTTCCTAATTGAAGTAGATCAAACCGCCACCAGAGACTTTAGCTATAGTGTATTAGATCCACTCGTGTAAATTCAATATTACATTTTTATTTCAAGATTGAGACGAACCAGCAGCAACGCCGGCGGACGCCCGCCACGGCGAAGTTTGATGCGCGCGGCGGGTTCGGCATCGCGATCAATCCGGCGTTACCGGCCGGCCGTTGCTGAAACCTTAGCCCTGGGATCGGCGTTGAGCGGCCAAAGGAGGAGACCGCAAATGTCGATCCACTTCACTGTCGCGGACCTGACCAGGAATCTGTTCCATTCACTTGGGTTGGACCATGAACGCGCACCGAGGCCACTCGACCACGAGCAGAGGCTTTTGCTGGAGTGCTATCTCGCCGGCCAGATACCGGAATCGGCCTGGAGCGACTATGTCTTCGAGGTGCCGGAACTGGCGCGACATGTCGAGGCGAGACGAAGGCGCCACTAGATCCCGAAAAGTGGAATCCGGTTTTTGGAAAAGATCAAGGCGAAGCCTTCACTCGCGGTGCAGCCTGTTCTTGTTTGGGCGAGTTGAATTGCAGAGTGAACACCTTGCCCGGGATGCCTTGAGCCAGCGCCGGTGAAAAGCTCAACGGCAGGCAATGGTCCACGGCCGCGACCGCCGCGTCGACAAAAGCTTGGCGCGTCTTCTCCTCGCCGGCGACGCGGATGGCGGTCGGCTTGGGCCGGCCGATCAGCGTGCCATCGCGCCTGAAGCTGAAGCTCAGGGTGACGGTGGAATTCCCGGCATTCGCCGGCGGGGTCCAGCACGCCTGGATGGCAGCCCCGACCTCGGGCATGGTGTTGAGCGTCGCTGCATTCGATTGACCGGCTGCACCCGCCAGCATGGCGCCTGCAATCACCATCATTCCAGCAATGCTTTTCATGACAGGGCCTCTGTCCTTGAACCGCCATCGAGGACGGGACTACTTCGATGGTAGGGCCGACATCGGCGATGACAAGATGCCGGCAACGCGCTTCATCAGCCATTCAGGCGTCGTGAAGCGCCGTCAGCCGCAAACTTCGGCAGGGCTGCAATAAGCAAAGGCCGGCGAGCAGCCGACCTTTGCTTTCCATCCGCGCCAGTACATCCGTGGTCGCAAGCTGGAGGTGGATACCAGTAGAAAGGGTTTCGGTTAACGAAACCTTAAGCTCCCCACATCGTGCAAACAGGGGAGAGTAAGAAAGAATTACCCCAGATCATTACCGGCTCCCGCAGAACGTGCGGACGATCGCCGGCCTGCACGTGCCTCAGGCGTTGGCCTGCGACCTCACATAGGCGATATAGCCGCGCACGTCGCCGGCCGGCTCGGCATAGGCCTTGCCGAGCTTCTTCTCGATCGCCGCCATATAGTCTTTTGCCCATTGGGGCAGCGCATAGTCGATGACGGCGAGGAATTCGAGCGTCGCCGCTAGGCGGATGTCGGCGATCGACGGGTTCTTGCCGCCGATGAACGGCTTGCCGTTCCTGAAGAAGCTGTGAAACACCTCCAGCGGCTCGGCTATCGCTTCTATAGCGGCCTTCTGGGCTTCCGACTTCTTGTCGGGGTGGGCGTCGCTGTGGCCGACCTCGCCGGCATATTGCGGGAAATTCAGTACAGGATATGTGGCGCGCGCCACATAGGGGTAGAGCGTGCCGATCAGGTAGAACATGGCGCTGTCGATCATTGCCCGCTTGGCCGGCGCCTTGGGATATAATTTCTCCAGCCCGTGCTTGTTGGCGAGATACTGCATGATGGCGCAGCTTTCCCACAAGACACCTCTCGGCAGGCCCTTGTCCTCGATCATCGGCGTAAGATGGGCCGGGTTTCGCGCCATATATTCGGGCGAGCGCGTGAGGCCCCAAACGTCGGTTTCGGAATGATCGAGCCCGGCGGCGCGTGCAAACACCCGAACGCTCATATTGTTGACGCTGGGCTTCAGCATGCTGAGCGTGAGCGCCGGCTTTTTCGCAGGCTTCGCCTTGGCCTTCGCGGGCTTTCTGCCGGAGACCTTCGTCGCCGGCCTTGCCACTTTCGCCGCTGACTTGGCGGCGGCTTTGGCCGCCGGCTTCGCTCCTGGTTTGGCTGCCTTGGCGGCGGGCTTTTTCGCACTCTTCGTTGCTGTCTTTGCCATTATGTCCTCCCTTTGTTTGGCGTGTCGTCAGTATGGATTTTTCGGTGCGCGATCCTCCGACAAGGTTGCGCGCAAGTGCTCGACAAGCGCCTGGATCGCATCGGCAAGGTGCACTTCGGCGATGTTGTAATCGCCGCGCGCGACGCGGATCTTGTGCGCCTGCATCAGCACGTCGGCATGGGTGAAGCCCGCGGGCGGCTCGAAACGATAGGAGGCGAGCTCGATCAGAAGGCCGAGCGGATCCTCGAAGTAAATCGAATCCATGAAACCGCGATCCTTGACGCCGCTGTGCTTGATTTCACGCTCGTTGAGCCGGGCGACCGCCTGCAAGAAGGTGACGCGCGACACCGCGAAAGCGATGTGATGGACGCAGCCAGTATCGGTTGGCGTGCGCCGCTTGACCGGCGTGCGGCTTTCGTCGGTGAAGACGGTGATCAGCCGGCCGTCGCCCGGATCGAAATAGAGATGGCTTTCGCTTGCCTTGTCGAGATTGGGCTGCTCGAAGATGAAAGGCATGCCAAGCACGCCCTCCCAGAAATCGATGGAAGTCTGGCGCCCGGCGCCGACCAGCGTGATGTGATGGACGCCTTGTGATTGCAGCTTCTGCATCTGACTCCTCCCGGCCACGCCGTCTTGCCGCCGAACGGAAGTTCGGATGCCCAGTCCCGCTTGGATCGGCGCCCGGCATGTGACCGCGCCCGGCCTCGCTCGCCTGCGCTCCGCATTCCGCATCCTGCAGGAGTGCGGCCGGAGCTTTGATGAACGGATGCTAATTCAATCCGAGGCGTTGCGCCAGAAGCGCTGAGTTTCAAGAACTCCACGCAGGCGCCAAGAGCGGCACCGGGATCGCGGATGCCTTCGCCGAGCTCGCTGAAACGATCCGTCGCCGGCAGCTGTAATGGTGCGGCGGCCCGCAGGTCGCTAGGTTTCCCGAGCGGCCGGTTTGGCGACGGCAGGTCAAAGGGGCCTCGTTGACGCATGCCGCGCCTGGTTCGGATTACGGGCATCCGCGGCCCTTAGATGAAAATCACATATTCTTCATCGGCACGTCGGGATCGACATGTCCCCCATCGGCAGTGATCTTCAGCCTTGAGAGGTAGTGCTCCCATCCCCTTCGGTGGCTGTCACGCTCCTTTGCGTTCGGCAGTCCGCTGTGCGTGAAGCGGATCAGTGTCCCCGCATCCCTCGCGATCAGGTCGATCTCGACATGACTGGAGCCGGGCGGCACGGTCTCGTTGTCTTCCCAGCCAAAACTGTAGGCAAGACGGTGGACCGGGATCACCTCGGTGAACTCACCGCGCGCCATATGGCGACCACCGACATTGACGAGGAACAGACCGCCCGGCGTTGCATCCAAATTCGCTTCGGTCCCGATCCATCGCACGATTTGGTCCGGATCCGTCAAAAGCGCGAACACGGTCGCTTGTGGCGCGGCGACCTCAATCTCTGTGTAAACCGATTCCGCCATCGCTCACTCCCAGGTCACATCCGCATCGAATTCCATGCATGATTGAAGCGAATGTGGGGAGTTGCAAGAAGATGTTCGAGGCGTAAGCATAAGCCGGTGCCGAGTGACATTCTACCGATGCTGCTTCTCGCAAAGTCGCTTTCATTCCTTCTGGACGACGCCGCGCATATTGGCGACGGTGGGCGACTTCTATTGCAGCTCTCAACGCATTTGATGGAAGACGGCTTGCCGATCATCGCCGGCGCACTGGCGCAGGATGCTCCCGACCCAATCATTTCACGCCGTATCTGGCTCTGGCGAGCGTCTGGGGGTGAAGTGGTCGAGGGTTTGGGGATAGGCGCCGACCGCCAGAATGCCGATCCCCGGCTCGTGCTGCGGGAGTGGCTTGGCACGACGCGGGCGATCGTGTTCGACGAGCGAGCGGGCGGTGTCGCACCGACCTTGGTGTGGGCGTTCGATCATACTCCGGATGAGGCGCAGTCAGAGCTGCTGCGGCAAATCTCCCGGTTTGCTGCGGCTCCGATGACCGCACTCGCAGAACGGTCCGCGAAACGCGCATTGCTCGAAGCATATTTGGGAAAGCGCAGTGCAGCACATGTGCTCAACGGTCACGCTCGTCGAGTAAAGGGAGAGACGATACGGGCTGCGCTTCTGTGCGCGGACCTTCGAGGTTTCACCGATCTATCCGAGGTTCATGATGCAGACGAGATCGTATTGGTACTTGATGCCTGGTTCGATTGCGTCGCCGGCGCGGTGCACGCATTTGGTGGTGAGGTTCTCAAGTTTATAGGTGATGGCGTCCTCGCGATTTTCCCGATTGGCGAGCGCGATGCAAATGCCGCATGTGACGCTGCGGTACGCGCCGTGAAGGCCACGCGCGCCGGGATAGATCATCTCAACCAAACTCGGCGCCGCAATGGCGGCCCTGAGCTCGGATATGGCATTGGCCTGCATGTCGGCGAGATACTCTGGGGGAATATCGGCACTGCCGGCAGGTTGGACTTCACCGCGATCGGCAAGGCTGTAAATCTTGTCAGCCGCATCGAAGGGCTGTGCAAGCCGTTGGGACGGACGGTGCTCGCGTCGACAGTGTTCGAGGCAGAAACTACCGAGCGGATGATCGCCATGGGCAGTCATCCGCTCGGAGGAATAGCAGGCGCGCAAACACTTTTCGGCTTGCCGGAATAGATCGAATGGTTGAGCCCGCCGTGGATGTGTCGTTCGCAGCATATCTTGGTATCGTGCGAAGCCATGACTGAGAGAAATTCGAACGGCAAAGAAGCTACGATACTGCAACTGGAGTATGGCGCGTTTAGAGCCCAGCCATGCGCGTCGCGCGCAGCTTCGCTGGCGGGTGCTAAGGGCCTTCCCGGCATCCACCCTTCGAGGGAGAGGCGCCTTCGCCGAGCTCGCCAAAACGATCCGCCGCCGGCAGCTGTAGCTCAGGTCGGCTCCAGGCAGTGCCGACCAGCGTGATGGACGCCTTGCGATTGTAGTTTCTGTATCTGGCTCCTCCCCGCGTGGCATCGACTCAGCGCGACGTTCTGCGCGCCGCTAACGCTGTGCCTCAAGACCCACGATGCAATGCTAATGCAATCGGCTCCGCTGCGCCGGAAGCGGCAATGAGCCAAACCCGCCGCGACCCAAGGCGATGGATCGGATTGATGGTTTGCCGAGAGCTTGGAGAGACTTGGTACGCCCAAGGGGAATCGAACCCCTGTTCCCGCCGTGAGAGGGCGGTGTCCTGACCGCTAGACGATGGGCGCGTTCAAGAACCGGCGATATAGGCTGACGGCTGGCAAAAAGCAACTAGGGTTAAGGCTGCCGATCGCGCCGGTGAAATACTCAGCTGCAAGCCTAGCGTTTTGGCTCGATCAGGTCCCAGAGATTTCCATAGAGATCGGCGAAAACCGCCACAGTGCCATAGGTCTCGTGCCGGGGCGCCTCATGGAATTCGATGCCCTTTTCGAGCAACAGCGCATGGTCACGGGCAAAATCGTCGGTTTCGAGGAACAAAAAGACCCGCCCGCCGGTCTGGTTGCCGACGGCGTGCCTTTGCGCATCGCCGGATGCCTCGGCGAGAAGCAGCCGCGCGCCCTGCCCGTTGCCCGGCGTGATCGTGACCCAGCGTTTGCCGCCGCCGAGGTCGACATCTTCGGCGACCACAAAACCCAGCCGGTCGACATACCACGAGATCGCCTCGTCATAATTTGCGACGACAAGCGCGACCGTGGCAATGCTGCGGTGTTCGGCAAAACCGGTCATTTGTTCCTGATCGAAAAACGGCCGACGATGCGGCGCTCGGTAATGTCATAGACGAAGATGGCGCGGCTGCCGTCGGGCAGCTCGGTGTCGATCGACAGGTGATTGCCGGACAGCGATTGGCTGATCACCCTGGCGCCGACCGGCAGCACGATGTCGCCGTTGACCGTTTCGCCGATCGGCACCTGGATGTCGCTGCTCAGCGGAGGGGCGGCAGGCGGCGCGTTGCGCGCTTTGTAGACAAGCGCCGCGATCACCACCATAAGGGCGAGGAACAGCAGGCCGAGATTGATGGCGACGAAGCGGACGAGCTTCCTCCGCACCTTTTCGACCTCGGGGTCGAGCGGCTTTTCCTCGTCTTCGTCGGCAAGCGGCCGGGCCATGGCAGCAGATTCCGGAACTGTTTTCGATGAGCGCTCATAACGAAGAGGTCAGACAATTAATAGGGGCCGGACCGATCGTGCTGGAGGCGGGCGCCGATGCGGCCGGCCAGCGGCTCGACCAATGGCTGGCGGCCAGGCTCGGCCCCGACATGTCGCGCAGCCGGGTACAGATGCTGATAAAGCAGGGCGCCGTCAGGATCGGCGGCAGGCCAGCCAGCGAAACGAAGCGCAAGATGGCACAAGGTGACAGCGTGTCGGTCGACATGCCGGAGCCGGAACCGGCGGAGCCGCAAGGCGAAGATATTGCGCTGGACGTCCTCTACGAGGACAGCGAGCTGATCGTCATCAACAAGCCGGCCGGGCTGGTCGTACATCCCGGCGCCGGCAACTGGACCGGCACGCTGGTCAACGCGCTGATCCATCATTGCGGCGACAGCCTGTCCGGCATCGGCGGCGTGAGACGGCCGGGCATCGTCCACCGCCTCGACAAGGAGACCAGCGGCGTCATGGTCGTCGCCAAGACCGATCGCGCCCACAAGGCGTTGTCGGAGGCCTTTGCCGACCACGGCCTGACCGGCGATCTCGAGCGGGCGTATCTGGCGTTGGTCTGGGGCATACCGGCAAGGCCGACCGGGACGGTCGACGCGCCGCTCGGCCGCGCCGCCGACCGGGTACGCCGCGCCGTGGTGCCGCAAGGCCGCGACGATGCCCGCCACGCCGTCACGCATTTCACCGTCGTTGAGCGCTTTGGCGAGCAGCAGCAGGAATTCGCCACGGCGAGCCTGGTCGAATGCCGGCTGGAAACCGGTCGCACTCACCAGATACGCGTCCACATGGCCCATATCGGCCATCCGGTGATTGGCGACCCCGAATACGGCCAGGCTTTCCGCACCAAGGCCAATCGGTTGCCCGAGCCGCTAAGAAGCAAGGTAAAGGCGTTTCCGCGACAAGCTTTGCACGCCCGCCTCCTTGCATTTCGGCATCCGGATACCCATCTAACGATGAGGTTCGAAGCACCGATACCGTGGGACATGGAGGAACTCGTCGACGGCTTCCGCAAGCTCTGAACCAACCACCTGAAAACCTGACCGGCGTTGTTCACTTCAACGTGACACACTGTTTCGTGTTGAACAAATGCCTGTCTTTCTGGTTTTGTTCCTATATATGTCGGTTGGCGCGAATGTGCCTTTGGCATTCGCGCCACATGCCCGCCGCGTTTCGGGGGCATCACTCCAATAGAGAGGGGGCGCTATCATGGCCCAGTCATTACCCAGTATCGTTTCCGGCGAAGGCGGTCTCAGCCGCTACCTGGAAGAAATCCGCCGCTTTCCGATGCTTCAGCCGCAGGAAGAGTACATGCTCGCCAAGCGCTATGCCGAGCATGAGGACACCACGGCTGCGCACAAGCTCGTCACCAGCCACCTTCGGCTCGTCGCCAAGATCGCCATGGGCTATCGCGGCTATGGCCTGCCGATCGGTGAGGTGATCTCGGAAGGCAATGTCGGCCTGATGCAGGCCGTCAAGAAATTCGAACCGGAGCGCGGTTTCCGTCTCGCCACCTATGCGATGTGGTGGATCAAGGCCTCTATCCAGGAATACATCCTGCGCTCGTGGAGCCTGGTCAAGATGGGCACCACCGCCAACCAGAAGCGCCTGTTCTTCAACCTGCGCAAGGTGAAGGGCAAGATCCAGGCGCTCGACGAAGGCGATTTGAAGCCCGACCAGATCACCGAGATTGCCACCCGGCTGAACGTCTCGGAAGCGGAAGTCGTGTCGATGAACCGCCGTCTGTCGGGCGACGCCTCGCTCAATGCGCCCATCCGGGCCAGTGAAGGCGAGTCCGGCGAATGGCAGGACTGGCTGGTCGACGACCACGAAAGCCAGGAAGAGATGCTGATCGAGCAGGACGAGCTGGAAAACCGGCGCGGCATGCTGTCGGGCGCTCTTGCCGTGCTCAACGACCGCGAACGCCGCATCTTCGAGGCGCGCCGCCTCGCCGATGAGCCGTTGACGCTTGAAGAGCTGTCGGCCGAGTTCGATATCAGCCGCGAGCGCGTGCGCCAGATCGAGGTGCGCGCCTTCGAGAAGGTGCAGGACGCGGTCAAGGCCGCAGCCAAGCGCCAGACGCAGGCGCTGCGCACCATCGAGGCGCAGCCGGCGGCGTAAGGCCTTCCAAGGGAACAAATAACGGCGGCGTCAGGTAACTGGCGCCGCCGTTTCTTTTTAGAGGGTTGCCGGTTCCGCGGCGCCTTTTGCGGATGTCCGATCCGCCGTCGTAATTGCTCAGTAGTCTCGCCATGGCGTCCGCAGACGATCTCATCCACAGCGGTATTATCGCAATTTTCCCCAAGCCCTGAAAACCGCAACGCTGCAAGCTGTAGCGGCAATGTTCCGCGCCGACCGGGGCATTTCAAAACCCGGCGCTTGCGACAGGCGGGGGCGACAACGGGCGCCGGGGCCGCGCCGGGCAGTTGAGCCTATTGAAAACGAAAGGCAGTGTGACGATGACCATTTCTCCGTTCCTGGCCGCTCTCGGATCCGAAGGTCCGCCAGCCGACCGAGCGAAAGACATGGCCCTGTATGGATGGCTAATTGGAAGCTGGGAAATGGACTCGGTCCACTACCTCGACGACGGCGCAATCCAAAAATGGGATGGCGAATGCCATTTTGGCTGGGTGCTCGAAGGCCGCGCGATTCAGGACGTTTGGATCAGGCCCAAGCGCCCTGCGCCGTCGACGATGTATGGTACGACCTTGCGCATCTTCGACCCTGGGATCGATGGCTGGCATATCATATGGAACGACCCGCTCAACCAGGATCGCTCGCGCCAGATCGGCCGGGCCGAGGGTAAGGACATTGTCCAGCTCGGCAATGACTCGCGCGGTCTGCAAACTCGATGGCGTTTCACTGAGATCACTGCCACCAGCTTCCATTGGATCGGCGAGGAAAGATCTTCCGAGAGCGATCCTTGGCAAATCACGTATGAACATTTAGCCCGCCGAACAAAACCCTGACGCTGGACTGGCTGGCGTCTGCGCTGCTCCTCATCCGGCTGCCACCACCGTCTTCCCGCATGGACCTCTCGGATTCAAACATCGCAAAAATCGAATCAGGATCAATAACTTGGATGACCATCGCAGAACGATGAGGGCGGCGCCGAGTTTGAATGGCACTGTAATGCCAGCGACCCATCTCCTCACAGGCAATCGAGCGGAAATTTCAGATAGCGCCGCCCGTTGGATTCCGGTTCCGGCAGGCGTCCGCCATTCATATTGACCTGCAGCGCGTGCAGGATCAGCCGCGGCATCGGCAACGTCCTGTCGCGGGCTTGGCGGAGCGCGACGAAGTCGGCTTCCGTCTTGCAGCCGGCAACATGGATGTTGCCGGCTTTCTGCTCCGCGACCGTGCTTTCCCAGCGCGCTTCGCGATCGCCCGGCTGGTAGTCGTGACCGACGAACAGACGTGTCTCGTCCGGCAGCGCCAGGATGTCCTCGATCGAGTGCCAGAGCCGCTCGGCACTGCCGCCGGGAAAGTCTGTCCTGGCGGTCCCGCTGTCCGGTATGAACAGCGTGTCGTGGATGAAGGCGGCGTCGCCGATGACGTAAGTGATCGAGGCCAGTGTGTGGCCCGGCGAGAACAGCACTCTTGCCGGAAGGCGGCCGACCGAAAAAGTTGCGCCGTCGGCGAACAGCCTGTCCCATTGCGAACCGTCGGCGGGGAATTCCGGCCAGTTGTAGATCACCTTCCACAATTTCTGGACGTCGATGACCTTTTCGCCGATTGCCGTCGGCGCTCCGGTTCTCCCCCTCAGATAATGGGCGGCGGAGAAATGATCGGCATGCGGATGCGTGTCGAGGATCCACTCGACCTCCAGCCCGCTTTCCCTGACGAAGTCGAGCAGGGCGTCGGCATTTTTCGTTGCCGTTGTACCGGACCTTTCGTCGAAGTCGAGCACCGGATCGATGATGGCGCATTTGCGGGTCGCCATGTCGGCGACCACATACTGGACGGACCCGCTCGGCTTGTCATAGAAGCCGGTGACCTGCGACCTGGCCGATAATGCGTCCAATCCCAGCCCCCTTGATCCTCACCGTGGCAGGAATGACTTTCTCTGCCACGGCAAATGAAAGGCATGGTTGTCCGTCAACCAGGCGCCGTCAAGCACCCCATGCTCATACGGCCAAGAAAACCGAAAATTCTCCGTGCCGCCTCTGCCTGCTCAGGCGGAAGGCTGCTTGGTTTTCCTGAGATATGGCAGGATTGTCTCGTAGGCGCCGAAACGCTTGATGGCATCTTCATTCGAGACGGCAGCGGTGATGATGACGTCCTCGCCCTGCTTCCAGTTCGCCGGCGTCGCCACCTGGTGCTTGGCGGTCAGCTGCATGGAATCGATGGCGCGCAGGATTTCGTCGAAGTTGCGGCCGGTCGTCATCGGGTAGGTGAGAACCAGCTTGATCTTCTTGTCGGGCCCGATGACGTAGACCGAGCGCACCGTGGCATTGTCCGCCGGCGTGCGGCCTTCCGAGCTCTCGCCGGCACCCGCCGGCAGCATCTCGTAAAGCTTGGCGACCTTGAGATCCTTGTCGCCGATCAGCGGGTAGTTCACCGAATGGCCGGTCGCGGTCTTGATGTCGTTCTGCCACTTTTCATGGCTTTGGACGGGATCGACCGAGATGCCGATGATCTTGACGTTGCGCTTCCTGAACTCGCCTTCGAGCCCGGCCATCGTGCCGAGTTCGGTCGTGCAAACCGGCGTAAAGTTCTTCGGATGGCTGAACAATACTGCCCAGCCGTCGCCGATCCATTCATGGAAGCTGATCGGTCCTTGCGTGGTCTCAGCGGTGAAGTCCGGTGCGATATCGTTGATACGAAGGCTCATGGCGTGTCCCTACCCTGTGAGTGCAGATCGCAGCCGGCGTTGACCGGCGCTGCTTTTGCCTTTCTATCACTCCGGCGTCATCCTTCAAATGCCTGTTGCGCCGGCATCAAGGCCGGCGGCGAAATATTTTCATTGCTTCTCGGCAAATGCCGCAGGAATTTTCGCTGCGCTGGCTCAGGCCTTGTTCACTGCCAGCGTCGTCGCCAGGTCTTCCATGCGCTGGGCCAGCGCGCCGAGCGCCCCGGTCAGCGCGGAATCGTTCTTGTCGGCCTTGGTCAGTGCGTCGTCGCGCGTCTTGCGCAGCGTCAGCACTTCGCTTTCCATGCCCTTGACCCGCTTTTGCAGTTCCGAAAGCTCGTCCATGACCATGATGCCGGCCATCACGGTCAGCCGCTGGTCGCCAATCTCGCCAAAAGAATCCTTCAGATGCGAAACATAGCGGTCGAAGCGCTCGGCAAGATCGATCAGATGCTCTTCCTGGCCCTCGTCGCAGGCCATCCGATACTGCTTGCCGTCAATGGAAACCGTGACTTGTGCCATTAGCCTACCTGTCCAGTACCGCGCGGATGGTTTCCATGGCTGTCACCAGCCTTCGCGACACTTCCTTGTTGGCATCTTCCAGCCGTTCGGCGCGGGCCTCGGAATTGTCGAGTTCCTGCGCCAGCCGCGAGCGGTCGGCGTTCATCCGCTGCACTTCGGCCTCGGCTTCCGAATAGTCCCGCTCGTGCTCGAGCTTGGCCGCGACGGCGTTTTCCAGCCCTTCGATGGCCTTACCCAGCCTGGCAATGACTTCTTTGAGGGTCGTTTCCCCGGTCATGGCTTTCGTCCTGCGCCCTGCCCATCACCGAATCATCCACGTTCAGAACGCGTTATCCCTGAAATATTACGCGTCGTGTGAACCGCACGTCAATAAAGCTGTCGCGACTGTCCCCTGCTAACGCTAATGTAAGTCGCGCATGGCCATCACAAGACCGGCAAAAGCACACCGATTTGTTGACTAAAAGGCCGCGCCTGCTATGTGTCGCGCACCCTTTTCAAGGGCTTTCCCAAGGCCCAAACCCCCATTTTGGAGGAAGCATGACCTCGCGCGAACAACATGACCGGATGGCCAATGCGATCCGTTTTCTCGCCATGGACGCCGTCGAGAAGGCAAATTCCGGCCACCCCGGACTGCCCATGGGCTGCGCCGACATCGCCACGGTGCTGTTCACCCGCTTTCTCAAATACGATCCGAAAAACCCGCATTGGCCGGACCGCGACCGCTTTATCCTGTCGGCCGGCCACGGCTCGATGCTGCTTTACTCGCTGCTCTATCTGACCGGCTACGAAGACATCACCATCGACCAGATCAAGCAGTTCCGCCAATTGGGGTCGAGGACGGCGGGCCACCCGGAATACGGCCATGCCGCCGGCATCGAGACGACGACAGGCCCACTCGGCCAGGGCCTTGCCAATTCGGTCGGCTTCGCGCTCGGCGAGCGCATCATGAATGCCGCTTTCGGCAAAGATCTCGTCGACCACTACACCTATGTGCTGGCCGGCGACGGCTGCCTGATGGAAGGCGTATCCCAGGAAGCCATCGCGCTTGCCGGGCATCTGAAGCTGAACAAGCTGATCGTCTTCTGGGACAACAACAACATCTCGATCGATGGCCCGGTGTCGCTCGCCGATAACACCGATCAGGTCGCCCGCTTCCAGGCGTCCGGCTGGAATGCCAGCCATATCGACGGCCAGGACCCGGAAGCGATCGCCTATGCCATCGAAGCGGCCCGCCACTCCGACAAGCCGACGATGATCGCCTGCAAGACGACCATCGGCTTCGGCGCGCCGACCAAGGCCGGCACCAACAAGGCGCATGGCTCGCCGCTCGGCGCCGAGGAAATCGC
This sequence comes from Mesorhizobium sp. M0816, assembly GCF_040320005.1. Taxonomy (NCBI): domain Bacteria; kingdom Pseudomonadati; phylum Pseudomonadota; class Alphaproteobacteria; order Hyphomicrobiales; family Phyllobacteriaceae; genus Mesorhizobium; species Mesorhizobium sp. M0816. The sequence continues at coordinate 61,834 of NZ_JAMYOT010000008.1, forward strand.
TGGCGCCAGAAAATTCTTCGGCTGGGATTATCCGCCCTTCGAGGTTCCGGCCGATATCCTCGACGCATGGCGTACCGCCGGGCGGACCGGCGTCAAGGCGCGCACCGACTGGGAAAGCCGGCTTGCCAAGGCTGATGCCAAATTGCGCGCAGAGTTCGAACGCCGCATCAGTGGCACGCTGCCGGCCAACTTCGACGCCGTCATTGGCGATTACAAGAAGAAGCTCGTCGCCGACAAGCCGAAGGTCGCCACCCGTAAGTCATCGGAAATGGCGCTGGAGGTCATCAACGGCGCCGTGCCCGAAACCATCGGCGGCTCGGCCGATTTGACCGGCTCCAACAACACCAAGACTAGCCAGACCAAGAACATCACCGCCGACGATTACGGCCAGCGCTACGTTCATTACGGCGTTCGCGAGCACGGCATGGCAGCCGCGCTCAACGGGCTGACATTGCATGGCGGCATTATCGCCTACGGCGGCACTTTCATGTGCTTTTCCGATTATGCCCGTCCGGCGATGCGGCTTGCTTCGCTGATGGGCATCCGCTCGATCTTCGTCATGACCCATGATTCCATCGGCCTTGGCGAAGACGGCCCGACCCATCAGCCGGTCGAGCATCTGGCAGCACTTCGCGCCATTCCGAACCACAATGTCTTCCGCCCCGCCGACGCGGTGGAAACCGCGGAATGCTGGCAGTTGGCCATTGAGTCGGAAAAGACGCCTTCGACATTGGCGCTGACCCGGCAGAACCTGCCGACGGTACGCAACGACTTCGTTGCGGAAAACCTCTCCAGCCGCGGCGCCTATGAACTTGCCGCCGCCAGTGGCGAGGCGGCGGTGACGATCTTCGCTTCGGGCTCCGAGGTCGAGATCGCGCTGGCCGCCCGCGAGGCCTTGGAAAAGCACGGCCACGCGACCCGCGTCGTCTCGGTGCCGTGCTTCGAATTGTTCGACAAGCAGAGCGCCGACTATCGCAGCAGGACGATTGGCAATGCGCCGCTCAAGATTGCCATCGAAGCCGGCATCCGTCAGGGCTGGGATCACTTCATCGGCACCGACGGCATCTTTGTCGGCATGACCGGCTTCGGCGCCTCCGGCACCATCGAACAGCTCTACCCGCATTTCGGCATCACAGCCGAGGCAACGGTGAAGGCGGCGGAAGCCCGTCTGCATGGCAAATGAAAGTGAGCCCCGCCCGGCAAAGGCTGGCATAGCGGTTTTGCCGGGCGGTGGAGCACTAATCGATTTAAATCCACGCCTCGGCGGCTGGATTCTTTGCCCGTCCGCCGTTATGAAGCTGCGGACTTGATCTTCGGCCTCCAACTCCCAGGGAGAGAACAATGACCGTCAGAGTTGCCATCAACGGATTCGGCCGCATCGGCCGCAACATCCTGCGCGCCATCCATGAATCCGGCCGCAAGGATATCGACGTCGTCGCGGTCAACGATCTCGGCCCGGTCGAGACCAACGCCCATCTGCTGCGCTTCGACAGCGTGCATGGCCGCTTTCCGCATGAGGTGACGGTTGACGGCGACCAGATCATCGTCGGCAAGGAAAAATTCAAGGTCACCGCGATCAAGGATCCGACGCAACTGCCCTGGAAGGAGCTTGGCATCGACATCGCGCTCGAATGCACCGGCATCTTCACCGCCCGCGACAAGGCCGTCGCCCATCTGACCGCCGGTGCCAAGCGCGTTCTCGTCTCCGCTCCGGCAGAGGGCGCCGATCTCACCGTCGTCTATGGCATCAATCACGACAAGCTGACCAAGGACCACATCGTCATCTCGAACGCCTCCTGCACCACCAACTGCCTGGCGCCGCTGGCGGCCGTGCTGAATGAGGCGGTCGGCATCGAGAAGGGCATGATGACGACGATCCATTCCTACACCGGCGACCAGCCGACGCTGGACACCATGCACAAGGACCTCTACCGCGCCCGCGCCGCCGCGCTGTCGCAGATTCCGACCTCGACCGGTGCTGCCAAGGCCATCGGCCTGGTACTGCCCGAACTCAAGGGCAAGCTCGACGGCATCTCCATCCGGGTGCCGACCCCGAACGTCTCGCTCGTCGATTTCAAGTTCATCGCCAAGCGGCCGACCACCGTCCAGGAGATCAATGACGCGGTGATCGCCGCCTCGAACGGCAAGCTGAAGGGCATCCTCGCCGTTACCCGTCACCCCAATGTTTCGATCGACTTCAACCATGATCCGCATTCCTCGATCGTGGCGCTCGACCAGACCAAGGTCATGGACGGCAACTTCGTTTCGGTGCTGTCGTGGTACGACAATGAGTGGGGCTTTTCCAACCGCATGGGCGATACCGCCGTCGCCTTCGGCAAGACCATCGCCTGATCGCAGAGCCAGCTTCTCGACCTGGAGACGCCCGGCTCAGTCCGGGCGTTTTTCATTGCAGCACGAACCGCCGAGGCACGCTCCGCTGCTCGGGGGTGCCAAAACTTTCGACGATCGGCAGCGTGGGGCAAAAAGCCACGCTGCTGCCTTGCAGCGGCCATGTCTTCGCCCCACTCTCCCGTGATGCCGGAGCATATCGACTAGGGGCGACCAACGAATGGAGCATGGTATCTATCTTGTGACGCTCGTTGGCGCAGCACTTGTCGTTGCCGCCGCGTTTTCAAGCCTGATCGCCTTCCGTTTCGGCGCCCCTCTCCTGCTGCTGTTTCTCTGCATCGGCCTCGCCACCGGAACCGACGGTCTCGGCATCCATTTCGACAATGCCCGAGTTGCTTATTTTGCCGGCTCGTTGGCGCTGGCGGTCATCCTTTTCGATTCCGGCTTCGGCACGCCGCTCAACGCCTTGCGGCAGGCGGCCGGGCCGGCGCTGTCGCTGGCCACATTCGGCGTCCTTTTGACCACCGGGCTCTTCGGCGCCGCCGCCTATTATCTGCTCGACCTGACCTGGCTGGAATCCTTCCTGCTCGGTGCCGCCGTCGCCTCGACCGACGCCGCGGCGGTGTTCTTCCTGCTGCGCGCCGGCGAGATCAATTTGCGCGAGCGCGTGCGGTCCACGCTCGAGGTGGAATCCGGCACAAATGACCCGATCGCCATCTTCCTGACCATCACGCTGGTCGAGGTCATCGCCGCCAATACCCACCCCGAGGCCAAGGTGCTGGTCACCGATCTTGCCGTCGGCTTCCTTGTCAATATGGGGCTCGGCGCGGTCATCGGCATTCTCGGCGGCATGGCCATCGTGCGCCTTGTCGATCGCCTCAATCTCGATCACGGCCTGCTGCCGATCTTCGTGCTGACGCTGTCGCTTATGGTGTTCGCTGCCGCCGGTGCCGTCGGCGGCTCCGGCTTCCTGGCGGTCTATCTCGCAGGCCTGATTGCCGGCAATTCCGATATCCGGGCCGTCACCATCCTCAAGCGCTTCCAGGACGGCATGTCGTGGCTGGCGCAGATCATCATGTTCCTGATCCTCGGCCTGTTCGCGACGCCTTCGCAATTTCCGGCGATCCTGGTGCCGGCAGTGCTGCTCGGCCTGTTCCTGGTATTTGTGGCACGGCCAATCGCCGTCTGGCTCTGCCTGGTGCCGTTCCGTCTGCCACGCCCGGAAGTCGCCTTCGTCTCGTGGGTTGGCCTGCGTGGTGCCGTGTCGATCCTGCTTGCCATCACGCCGCTGCTCGGCGGTCTTGAGAACGGCCGCCTCATCTTCAACACTGCCTTCATCATCGTGCTGGTCTCGCTGATCATCCAGGGATGGACCGTCGGGCCGCTGGCGCGCCGTCTCGGCCTTATCGTGCCGGCCCGCCTGGGACCGCTCGACAAGGTCGAATTGGAACTGCCGGGCTCCGCCCATCATGAGCTTCTCGCCTACCGCGTGGCACCTGGCAGCCCGGTGGCGCGCGGCGAACGCATTCCGCGCTGGGCGCGGCCGTCGCTGGTGCTGCGCGACGGACGCTCGATGCGCTTCCAGGATATGGGCCGGCTCGCGGCCGGCGACCATGTCTACATCTTCGTGCCGGACCGCTATCCGCGCCTGCTCGACAAGCTGTTCGCCAGCCGTGCCGTGGTCGATCCCGAGGACGCGGATTTCTTCGGGGCCTTCGCCGTCGATCCGTCACGCCCCGCCGAGGAACTGGAGACCGCCTACGCGCCGGGCCTGACCGAAGCGGAACGCAAGCTCAGCATTGGCGACCTGGTCACTACGCGGCTCGGCGGCCACGCCGAATACGCCGACCGCGTGCTACTCGGTCCGATCGAGCTGATCGTCCGCGACGTCGACGACAAGGGCAGGATCACCGGCCTTGGCCTGTCCTTTGAGCCGACCGCGCCGGTGGCGCGCGTTCCGGTGTTCCTCAGCGCCGGCGAAATCCGCGACCGCATCGCCGCCTTCATCCGCAACCGGCGCAAGCCGGCCGAGGCGCAGGCGGTCGAGGCGGCGGCCGAGATGGGACCGGTTCCGCAGCCCGTAGTGGAAAAGACAACTGGCGAAGGCTGACCGCTGTCCACCCGAGCCGCGGAACCCTGCCGCGAGGCTGAAGAATGGCTCGGCAACTGGTGTGGCGGGTCCATGTGGTCCGACATCGCCGGAAATGATCCCGATCGGCCGGTTGCGAGGGCGTCCGGCCGATCAGTCGCCAATTCTCCGGCGCGCCATAGGGGCGCGCTTAATTGTTGCGGGCCGCTACGAACTGCGCCGCTTGTTTCAGAAGCGCAGCTTGCTCGCCAAAAGGTTCGAGCAACGCATGAGCCTGGTCAACGAGGCCATGGAGCTGGCCCCGCGCCCAGTCCGGTCCGTGCAGCGCGACCAGCGTCGCCTTGCCGGCCGCGGCATCCTTGCCGGTCGCCTTGCCCATCTGATGCGCGTCGGCGGTCAGGTCGAGCAGATCGTCGGCAAGCTGAAAGGCAAGCCCGATCGCCGAGCCGAACTCGGCCAGCCTTTCGCGGTCGCCCGACGGCGCGCCGGCAAGGATAGCGCCCGCTTCGCAGGCAAAGCGGATCAGCGCACCGGTTTTCATCGCCTGAAGCCGGATGATGCCGGCCTCGTCCGGCCGGCTTTGTTCGGCTTCGAGATCGAGCATCTGGCCGCCGACCATGCTTCCCGCCCCGGCGGCGCGGGCCAGTGCCAGCACCAGCGTTGCCCTGCGCTCGGCCGGCAGCATTGTCGCCTCGTCGGCAAGGATGTCGAAGGCAAGTGTCAGCAAGGCGTCGCCCGCAAGAATGGCGGTCGCCTCATCGAAAGCCCTGTGCACGGTCGGCTGGCCGCGGCGCAAATCGTCGTCGTCCATGGCCGGCAGATCGTCATGGATGAGCGAATAGCAGTGCACGCATTCGAGCGCCGCCGCGACGCGCAGCGCCGCCTCGCCGTCGGCTGAAAACAGTGCAGCACTTTCCATGACCAGGAAGGGACGCAGTCGTTTGCCGCCGTTCAGCACGCCATGTCGCATTGCCGCCATCAGGCGTTCGGGCCGCGCGACCTCGCCCGAAAGCGTCCGTCCGTCGAGCAACCGCCTCAGCAGCGCCTCGAGCGGAACTGCCCGGGCAATAAGTGCAGCTTCGAACGCCATTTGGTCGTCTTTCGTCATGGTCGGGAGCGGTAGCCGACACTCAGACGTTGCGCAAGAAGCCAAGCGCCATTATGCCGGGGGCAGGGAGTAGCGCGGACTGGGTGGCTTGGCGGAACCGATCGTCGATCACGAAACCGAAGGGTTGGACATGGCGAGACCGAGACGCGGCAGCCGCATCGGTCTTCAACGCTGGGTCCGGCGCGGCATCGCCGTCGCGGTCGTGCTGGCGCTGGTGCCGGTGGTGCTGACCTTCCTGTACCTGCCGACATTCGTGCATCCGGTGTCGACATTGATGCTGAAGGACCTGGCGACGTTTTCTGGCTACGATCGGCGCTGGGTTTCCATCGACGATGTCGCGCCGGTGCTGGCATATTCGGTCATCATGTCGGAGGACGGGCAATTCTGTTTCCATCGCGGCGTCGATCTGGGCGAGTTGCGCGGCGTCGTCGACGATGCGCTCGCCGGCGAGATGACACGTGGCGCCTCGACCATCACCATGCAGACGGTAAAGAATCTTTATCTATGGTCGCGGCCGTTGGGCTCGGTCCGTAAGGTCGTGGAACTGCCGCTGGCCGTCTATTTCGATGCGGTGCTGTCGAAACGGCGGATCATGGAGATCTACCTCAACATCGCCGAATGGGGACCGGGCATCTACGGCATCGAGGCCGCCGCCCAGCATCATTTCGGCGTCTCGGCAAAACAGCTGTCGCGGCGGCAGGCAGCGCTGCTTGCCGTCACCTTGCCGAATCCGATCGTGCGCAATCCGGCGAAGCCCGGGCCGGGACTGAGACGGCTTGCCGCGTTGATCGAACGGCGCGCCGGCCGCGCCGGCGCCTATGTCGGTTGCCTGCGATAGTGTCAAAAAAAAACACGGCGACGCTGGCCAAAACGCTGTCGGGCGTGTATAGGCACCCGACTTTCTCAGATTCCGGCCCCTGATGTGGCCCTTTCACGAGGGCCGCCGGGGCGTTTTGACCATGTAGTGGAGCATATCCATGGCCGTTCCGAAACGAAAAACCTCTCCGTCGAAGCGCGGCATGCGCCGTTCTGCCGACGCACTGAAGGCCCCGACCTATGTCGAGGACAAGAACTCCGGCGAGATGCGCCGTCCGCACCATATCGACCTGAAGACCGGCATGTATCGCGGTCGCCAGGTTCTGGAGCCGAAGGAAAGCTGATAGAGCTTTCGACGGTTTATTGGGTTGCGAAACGACCGGCCATTGGCCGGTCTTTTTGCGTTTGCGACAACTGATCTATCAGCCGGGCCTGACATTGTTGTTTCACGCCGTCTTTGTCCGTGTTTATCGGCCGCACGAAAATTCTTGACGGCGAACGCCGGGCGCACTCTACAAAGATCAGTCCAACCGGAGCCGCCACATGTTCGGTGCCATCCCGCTGCTGATCGTGCCTTTCATCCTCTACAATCTTGGGCTTCTGGGAATATTCGGCAGCGGCGACGATCCGTGGGCCACCGAAATGTTTTCGGTCCGGATGATGTCGGGTGGCGTGTTCTCGATGACCCTCGGCGACCTCATCGTGCTGATCGCACTGATCTTCTTGTTCGTCGAAGTGGTGAAGTCGACGCGCACGACAAATGCCTCGATCATGGACCATCTTTTGTCGACCTTCGTCTTTGTGGCCTATCTGGTCGAGTTCCTGCTGGTGAAGGGCGCCGCCCATTCCGTTTTCTTCACACTGATGGTCATAGCGCTGATCGACGTGCTGGCCGGCTTTTCGGTGTCGATGCGGTCGGCCACCCGCGACATCAATATGAGTTAAGGATCCCGACTCAGCCCGGGTCAGCGGTGAAGCCAGCCGCCTCGACGCCGGCGATGGCTGCCGTTTCATCATTGTCGGACGTGTCGCCGGAAATACCGATGGCGCCGATGATCGTGCCGGCGTTGTCGCGGATCAGCACGCCGCCGACGACCGGCAGGACGCGCCCGCCCGACACGTCGGAGACGCCGGCGATCAGATGCGGGCGCTCCTTGGCGAAAGCTTCCACCCGGCGCGAGCCCATGCCGATAGCGAGCGCGCCATAGGCCTTGCCGGCCGACATTTGCGGACGCAGGAAAGAGGCGCCGTCCTGACGCTGGAACGCGACCAGATGGGCGCCGGCGTCGAGCACCGAGACGCCAAGCGGCCTGAGCTTGAGCTCGGCACCCTTGGCAAAGGCGGCGGCGATGATTTCAAGGGCTTTGTCGAGCGTCAGTGCGGTCATGGCCGTCTCCTAAACGCGCCAGTTATCAACCGGCAGAACAGACTCCGAGTGAACTGTTTCGCGTGCGAAAGGAAGCATGCATTCTGGGAGCGCCGGCCTATTTCTTCTTGGCGCGAGGCTTCTTCACCGGGGCCGGAGGCGCATTGGCCAGGTCTTCCGCTTCCTTGGCGAGGCGCAGCGCCCGCAGCTTGTTGGTCTTGGCTTGGCGAGCGTCGCTCTCGGCGACATATTCCGCCATCGCCTTCTGGCGAACCGTGGCTGCCTCTTCCTGTTTCTTGAAACGCAAATCGGCCCGCGCACGGGCAGTGTCCTTAGAGTTCTCGACCAAGAGCGTTATCCAATCCGTAAATTATCTTCAGTCCCTTGATAGCAGAGCCAGCCCGCAATTGGGAAAATAAGTTGGTCATGGCGCCGGATCGCAGCCGACTCGCTCCGCCTTGCGGGCGACTACCGCATCGTATCCGGCCTGCAAAGTCGCGCGGACGGTGGGTCCAGATGGGGCGGGAGACGCACCCAGATGCTCGTGGCGCAACTCGTTCATGAACTTATCCCACATCGGCGGGCCGCCTTTTTCCAGAAGCTCGGCACGGATAGAGAGCTCTTCGCTGACCGGCAGCCAGACGCGGCCCCAGGCGCCGAGATGCGCCAGGATCGGCACCAGCGTAATCGCCATTTCGGTCAGGCTGTAGATCGCCTTTTGCTTGTGGGAGGGATCGTCCGCCTTGGTCAGCATGCCGAGCTCCATCAGCCGCTTCAGCCGGTCGGCGAGGATGTTGGAGGCGATGCCCTCCATCGAGCCGTTGAGCAGTTCGCGAAAGTGGCGTCTGCCGCCGAAGATGATGTCGCGAAGGATGATCAGGCTCCACCGGTCACCGAACACTTCGAGCGACAGGTTGATGGGGCATCCGGACCGACGATCGATGTTCATGCGAATCTCCAAAAACCGGTTGCACTATCGTATCGGTTTTAATATCGTGCAACTGATTGCAACTTGCAATCGGATTTGCAGCCCAAGGAGGAAAGTCATGAGAAACGCCGAACACCCCGAAATCGTATCCCAGACGTTCGGCGATCCGGCCCATCCGGCGGTGTTGTTGATCATGGGCGCGATGGCTTCCATGCTTTGGTGGCCCGAAGCGTTTTGCCGGAAGCTGGCCGGCGAGGGTCGCTTCGTGATCCGCTATGACAATCGCGATACCGGCCGTTCGACCAAATACGCGCCGGGCGAGCCGCCTTATACATTCGACGACATGGTGGACGATGCCGTCCGCGTCCTTGACGACCAGGGAATCCGAAAGGCGCACGTGGTCGGCATGTCGATGGGCGGTATGATCGCGCAGCTCGTTGCGTTGAAATACCCGCCGCGTGTCAATTCGCTGACGGTGATCAGCAGCTCGCCCCTGGGCATCGATACGTCGCATTTGCCCGGAACCACCGAGGCCTATAGGAAACATTCGGCCGAAGGCGCCAAGGTCGACTGGTCTGACCGTGGCCAAGCGGTCGATTTCATGGTCAAAAACGCGCGTGCGCTCGCCGGCACCGCGCATCCGTTCGATGAGGCGCGGACGAGAGCGTTCGTGGAACAGGACTACGACCGGTCCGGCGGCTTTCTCAGCGCGACCAATCACTTCATGCTCAAGGGCGGCGAAGATCGGAGCGGCGAGGACTGGACGGGGCGGCTGCACGAGATGAAGATTCCGCTCCTCGTTATCCACGGCACCGACGATCCGATCTTTCCAGCCGAGCATGGCGCCGCTCTTGCCGACGCGGTCGCCGGTGCAAGACTGGTCCGGATCGAGGGCGGCGGCCACGAGCTGCATCCCGACGATTGGGCCGCGATCATCGATGCGATCGTCGCCCACAGCCGGGCCACGTAGCAGCGGGCCGAACCTTGACACCGGATGCCCGCGAGACGAAGCACCAAAGATAGGAGCAAAAATGTCCCTGACGATGCATCTTCATCCGCTGGCCTCCTTCTGCTGGAAACCGCTGATCGCGCTCTATGAGAACGGCACGCCATTCACATCGGTCGTCGTCGATCTCGGCAACGAACAGTCGCGCGCGGCGTTCCTGAAATTGTGGCCGGCCGGCAAGATGCCGGTGCTGCGCGATGAGGCGCTGGACCGGACCGTGCCGGAATCGACGATCGTCATCGAATATCTCAACGCGTATTATCCCGGACCGGTCGAGCTGATCCCCGGCGATCTCGATCTCGCCCGTCAGACCCGGCTTGCCGACCGCTTCTATGACTTCTACGTCCAGGAACCGATGCAGAAGATCGTTGGCGACCGGCTGCGGCCGGAGGGCAAGACCGATCCGTTCGGCGTCGAGCAGGCCCGCGCCCAGCTGCGCAGCTCCTACGCCATCATTGAACAGGACATGCAGTCGAGGACATGGGCGGTGGGTGCGAGCTTCACCATGGCCGACTGCGCTGCCGCCCCCGCGCTGTTCTACGCCAACAAGGTCGAGCCGTTCGGAGACGAATATCCTGCGGTCAGGCGCTATCACGACCGGTTGCTGCAACGCCCCTCGGTTGCCCGTGTGATCGAGGAAGCGCAGCCGTATTTCAAGCTCTTCCCCTACAACAATGGCTAGAGTGGTTCATCGTTTCACGGAAACGCCGAACCGCTCTATCTCTTTGTTTTTGCGCAATTCCGTACGGAAAACCGTTTCACACTTTTCCTGGAATTGCTCTAGGCCCGATGCTGCATAGTTGCTCGACGCGCTGACGATGCCCCTCAACTTCCGGGTGAACCGAGCTGCTCCGCATCCCAGAACTGGTCAAGCCAGATGTTGAGCTTCAGGAAGCCGGCATTGCTGACCGTATAGACGCGCCTGGTGCCTTCCGGCTTGGCGTTGACCAACCCCGCATCAAGCAGCACCTTCAGGTGCTGCGAAACGGCCGGGCGGGACACCGGCAAGCCGGATGCCAATTCGTTGACGGTCTTCGGTCCGCGCCGGAGCTCTTCCAAGAGATGGCGCCGGTTGGGATCGGCAATCGCCATGAAGGCGTCGGAAAGCATCATGCCTTATTTGTGGGGCAAAGCGCCTCGAATCTCAACTGTCGGCTTCAGCTTTTCTGCGCGGGTCGAGCCGCAACGCTTCCGGCGTCACCGAGCGATCGGCGGGCTGGGTCTTGAAGGCATCGCGGCCTTCGATCGGCACCGGCGCGCGACGGCTGATGCGCAGCAGCGTATAGCCAGCCAGGCTGAGATGCGCGAGCGCAGTGGCCAGGAACAGCCCCTCAGGGCGCATCCAGCCCATCAGGCCGGCGGCCACCAGCGGACCGATCATCGTGCCGAAGCCATAAAGCAGCAGCAGGCCGCCCGACACTTTGACGAAGTCCTCCGATCGCGCATGGTCATTGGCATGCGCCACCGCGATCGAATAGAGCGTGTAGGCGAAGGCGCCGTAGGCGGCGGTGCAGACGATGACGAAGACGCCGGAGCGCGGTTCGAACAGGAAGATGGCGATGGCAAACAGCGCAGCACCGAAGGCCGCGCCCGCCAGCACGAAACGACGGTCCGTCGTGTCGGAGAGCCGCCCGGCCGGAAGCTGCATGGCGGCACCAGCGATGACCACGAGGCTCATCATCAGCGCGATCTCGGCTGTCGAGATGCCGATGCGCGCTCCATAGACGGCACCAAGTGTACCCCAGGCGCCGTTGGCGATGCCGATCAGCACGCAAGCGATCGCCGACACCGGCGAATTGACGTAGAGCCCCTTGACGTCAAGCGACACGTCCTGCAGCGGCTTGGGGTGAGACGCCGTCGAGACCGCCGTCGGGATCAGCGACAGGCAGAACAGAATGCCGGTGATCATGAACAGCGACGCCGATCTCACATCGCCGCCGGCAACGATCATCTGACCGCCCATGATCGAGGCATAGGTGACCATCATGTAGAGGCCGAAGACGGTGCCGCGGTTTTCGTTGGTGGCCTTCTCGTTGAGCCAGCTTTCGATGACCATGAAGGCGCCGGCCATGGTGAAGCCGGTGAAGGCGCGCAGCAGGATCCAGGTATATTCGTCGATGATCAGGCCGGTGAGCAGTGCGACGATCGCTCCCGATGCGGCAAAGGCGCCGAAAGCCCTGACATGACCGGCGCGGCGCACGATGCGTGGCGCAAAGAAGCAGCCGGTGACGAAGCCGCCGGCCCAAGCCGTGCCCATCAGGCCGAGCGATGCCGTCGAGAAGCCCTCCACCTGGCCGCGCAGCGGCAACAGCAGACCGTGCAGTCCGGATGCCGCCAACAGGAACGCGGTGCCGCGCAGCAGCGAGAGGATCGGTCTGTAGCTTGCGAACATTTTTCAATCCGGCTGGGGTTTAGGGCACAAGTCTGCAGACAGCGGCATTCGGGCTTTTCGGCGGCGTGCCCGAGCTTTTGGCATTACCCGCAGTAACTACCCGCGGCGAAACAGCGCCTCTGCCGCCGACTTGGTCGAGCCCTTGGTCTTGAGCTCGGCTTCCAGCCGGGCGATCTCGTCGCGCAGGATGCCGATCCGTTCGGACAATTCGTCGACGGAAAGCAGCGACAGATCCTGCCCGATCTCGTGCGGGCGCGCTTTCTTCTTGGGTTCGTCGTCGAAGATCGCCATCGTCGCTCCTCCGTGATTGCCCATTTGCCTGATTTGCCAATGAGCATACATAGGGCAAGGGTATGGATGCAAATGGCGGGCAAGAGCTGGCACGAGAAACCGGCGGAGCACGACGGGAAAATTCATGGCGAACGCACAGAAAATTCCGGCGAAGATGATGGCGATCGCCATATCGGAACCGGGCGGGCCGCGGGTGCTGAAACCGGAAACCCGCGACGTACCGGTTCCCGGTCCCGGCGAGATCCTGATCCGGGTGCGGGCCGCCGGCGTCAACCGGCCGGACGTGCAACAGCGCAAGGGCGCCTATCCGCCACCGCCGGGAGCGTCGGATCTGCCGGGCCTGGAAGCAGCAGGCGAAGTCGCTGCCCTTGGTGACGAGATATCGCGCTGGCGCGTCGGCGACCGGGTCTGTGCGCTGACGGCGGGCGGCGGCTATGCCGAATATGTCAGAGTGCACGCCGGCAGCGTGCTGCCGCTGCCCGCCGGCTTTACCTACACCGAAGCGGCGGCGCTGCCGGAAAACTACTTCACTGTTTGGCACAATGTCTTCGAGCGCGGCGGCCTGAAGAGCGGCGAGACCCTGCTCGTGCATGGCGGCTCGTCGGGTATCGGCACCACGGCGATCCAGCTTGCTGCCGCTTTCGGCGCCTATGTCGTCACCACCGCCGGCAACAAGGAGAAATGCGACGCCTGCCTCAAGCTCGGCGCCGACCGGGCGATCAACTACCGCGAGGAGGACTTCGTCGCCGCAGTCAAGGAGGCAACCGGCGGCAAGGGTGCCAATGTCATCCTCGACATGGTCGGCGGCGACTATGTGGCGCGAAACTATGAGGCTGCAGCCATGGAAGGCCGCATCGTCCAGATCGCGACGCAGGGCGGGACGGTGGCGAGCGCCGATTTCTTCAAGATCATGGCCAAGCGGCTCGTGCACACAGGATCGCTGCTCAGGCCACGCACCGTGGAGTTCAAGGCGGCAGTTGCGGCTGCGCTGGAGGCGCAGGTTTGGCCGCTGCTCGGCACGCGCAAGGTTGCGCCGGTGATGGATACGATCTTCCCGCTCAAGGAAGCGTGGCGGGCGCATGAGCGGATGGAGGAGGGTGAGCACATCGGCAAGATTGTGCTCGATGTCGCCTGACGGCCCGCAAACAGGCTGAACGAAAGTTTAACGGTGCAATGCAACAAACGCATTGCGGCCATGCAAAAGCGTCTGTTCAATTTTTCATCGCCGATGCCTATTTACGCGGCATCAAAACGATGGAGGACTATCATGAACCCGATCCGCGCTTTCCGTAACTGGCGCATGTACAACGAAACCGTGCGCGAACTGAACCGGCTGAATGCTCGTCAGCTCAACGACCTCGGCATCAACCGCGGCGACATCGAGAGAATCGCCCGCAAAGGGCTTTGATCTCGAGCACGATCCCGCCCGAAGACCGGGCGCTGCTTTTCGGCAACGCCGAGCCGCGGTTCGGGATCAAGCTTTAGAAGCCAGAGCCGCAGCAGACGGATTTCCGTCGCCGGTTCCGAGCCCGCCCGACCTTGGTCTGGCGGGCTTTGTCTTTTTGAAGCTTTTCGACTGCATGGCGTCATCTGCCGACCCTTCGCGGTCTGCTGGTCGCGCTGCCGTGCCGTCCTTGACGCGCGCCTGCCAAAAACATTGCGAAACGGCGAGCGAGCGGTTATATAGACCGCGATTTTCCCATTTTGGTGGCTCTAAACCACCGCCCGCGCGGGAACGCGGGCGAACGAGAAGGATTTTTGTAATGGCCAATACGCTGCTGATGCCAAAGGCGACCGCCGTCTGGCTGGTTGACAACACAGCGCTTTCCTTCGAGCAGATCGCGCAGTTCTGCGGACTGCATCCGCTTGAGGTCAAGGCGATCGCCGACGGCGAGTCGGCGCAAGGCATCAAGGGCATGGACCCGATCATGACCGGCCAGCTCACTCGCGACGAGATCGCGCGCGCCGAGAAGGACCCGAACCACCGGCTGAAGCTCTCCGATCCCAAGGTGCGGGTGCCGGAATCCAAACGCAAGGGTCCGCGCTACACGCCGCTGTCGAAGCGCCAGGACCGGCCCAACGCCATCCTCTGGCTGGTGCGCAACCATCCCGAGCTCAAGGATGCGCAGATTGCCCGCCTTGTCGGCACAACGAAGTCGACGATCGACCAGATCCGCGACAGAAAGCACTGGAACTCCGCCAATCTCCAGCCGATGGATCCGGTGACGCTCGGCCTGACGTCGCAGATCGACCTCGATATGGAAATCAACCGCGCCTCGCGCGGCCGCGAGCAGGCGCAGCCGGTCGGCGATACGCTGCTGCCGGCCGCCTTGACCGAACGGCTGGTGCCGGCGCCCGAAAAGCCGAAGGACGAGGACCGCGAACTTGACGCCAACGCCGTCTTCGCCAAGCTTTCGGCGCTGAAGTCGAAGGACAAGGACGCCGACGAAGAGGAATAGGTCTGGCATCCAAAACAAAAAGCCCGCTTTCAAGCGGGCTTTTTTGTGATCTTCCGTGTCAGCTTCGCGCCGCCCGGTCCGGCGCCATGCCGTAATCCTCGCTGCGCTCCACCGCGCGATAGAAATCGGCGAGCTGCTTGCCGCGCTCCGGCTTGAAGGTGCGGCCGGCGATGACCACCGAGGCGATGCGGTCGATGCGGAAGGCGCGGAAATCGCCGCGCATCTCACACCAGGCGACCAAGGTCCACACCTTGCCCCAGAACCACAGGCCGAGCGGGCGGATGTCGCGCGCGGTGCTGCGGCCGGCCTCATCCGAATAGTCGATGGTCAGCACCTGACGTTTCTCGATGGACCGCTCGATCAGGTCGATGGCTTCGCGGGCGGCATCGCTTACCACCCACATCGGCGTGTGGATCTCGGTACGGGCGATGCGGTCCTTTTCGGCGTCGGGCAACACGGCGCCTATCTTGACCAGCGCCTCGTCGGCGGCTCGCGCCATGGCCGCGCCACCAAAGGCGCGCACCATGCGGGCGCCGGCGACCAGCGCGACGATCTCGTCACGCGTGAACATCAGCGGCGGAAGGTCGAAACCCTCCCTCATCATGTAGCCGACACCGGCCTCGCCGTCGATCGGCACGCCGGTCGACTGCAGGTCTGCGATGTCGCGATAGATCGTCCGCTCGGAAACCTCGAGCCACGTGCCCAGCTTCTGGGCGGTGACCAGACGACCACCACGCAGATGCTGCACGATCTGGAAGAGCCTGTCGGCGCGGCGCATCGTATGGTCCCTCGGCGTCTATCGTTCCAGCCCTTCGCGCTTGCGCTGCGCGGCGACGAAGGCCGCGCCGAAGGACAGTTTCCTCGTTGTCGGCGTGCTTGCGTCGACCACCCGCCAGAACGGCGCAACGTCGCCCAGTGCCATACCACGCTCAAGATCCTCGTTGGCGGCCTCGGCGACGGTGCGCAGATGATAGCCGATGGTGACCGGACATGTCATCTCGGCACCGTGCTCGATGGCGAGAGCGGTGCGCAAAGCGCGGATATTCATGTCCATGCCTTCGGGGATGGAGCGGATGAATGCATGGACCTGGCGAGCTGTAGGAACCAGCATCGGCTGGCCTTCGACGACGTCGCCGATGGTGCGTGGCGACGGTCTTATGCCGTTGATGCCACGCGTGTTCAGCCTGTCGTTCCAGCTTTTCATCGATCGTCCTCTCGGCCATCCGGCTCCGGCGGCCATCGCACTATGGCACGAGCCTCCTGACACCATACTGTCAGGAGGCTTCAGCATGCCCATCTCAGCTCGTCGCCAGGTCGCATCCAAACGCCACGCAGAAAGCTTGCCTCAATTGCCGCCATTGCGGCGGTCGCCATACATGTCCGGCCAACCAATATCCTTGCGGATGTCCGCCGGCAGGGTGTTCATGAACCGCTGGGTGCGGATTTCATTGCGCATCGTCCGGATCTTGCCGACATAGTGCTGCACGCTACGCAGAATGGTAATACCGTTCATCGCTGGTCTCCTCTCTTTCGATGCAGGCACTATCGCACACCCCTGCTGACAGCAGTCTGTCAGGAGGGTGCGGCTCTCATGACCGGCGTTCCGATTTATCCATCGAAGTGACAAGGCAGTGCTGAAAAGAGGCTTGCCGCAGTGGAAGCCGGCGATCCCGGAGCCGCTTTGACAGCCAGCCGCGATGCTGATCAAAGGCTGCATGTCGAAACTTCTCGCGCTCGTCATCATCCTCATGATGGTCATCCAGCTCATCAAGCCGCTCGGCTGGCCCGGGCTGAAGCGGCGCAGCGATTTCTGGAAGCTGGCGCTTCTGGCGATGGCGGCGATTTCGATTACGGCGGTGCTCGGGCACTGGACGTAATGCATGTCGCGCAAAAGTGTGCAGCGGTTTTGCGACAACGACATGCATAAAAACAAGAACCTGAAGCGCGTCGGATGAGGCCAATCGAACGCGACGCGCTTTAGTGCCGGCGGCCCGCTACGCGACGCCCGGTTCGTTGGCGAGCACCAGGCTGACCAGATGTTCCGCCCAGGCTCGGTAGCCGGCTTCCGAAGCGTGAAATCCATCCGATGCGAAGCCGGCATCGGCATCCGTGATCGGCAGCCGGGGCGCCGGTATGGCGCCGCGTTCGAGGCAAAGGCGCTCGCCCATCCGGTTCATTTCGACGGCGCGGATTTCGAGGATCTTGCCGAGCAGCGGCGGCATTGCCGGAGCCCGGGTGAACTCCAGCACCGGCGACCACACGACGCGCGCTTCCGGCCATTTGGCGCGCAGCGCGTAGAGCAGGCCGCCAAACTCGCGCTTGAAGCGCGGTACCGAATGAAAATTCTTGGTGTCGTTGGTACCGATGGCCAGCACGATATGCGTCCACGGATCGGCCGATAGATTGGGCAGCACATGATCGCGGATCTGGCCAGAGGTTGCCGAGTTGAAGCCGGCCGCCCGCCAGCGCACGGTGCGGCCGGTGCGTTGCGCAATCAGAACTGCCAGTTGCGCGGCCAATCCGTTTTCGGAATTGCCGATCCCTACCGAGGCGGCGGAGGAATCGCCAAGCACCAGAACCGAGATTGCTGGCGCCAGGCCAGATATCTCGTGCATGACCGGACCTTGTGCCGGCAGCATGCGGGCGGTGCGGCGACGCACGCCAAGTCCTTGCCAGACATAGACCGGAAAGGCGAGCCAGGTGAGAAGGGTCGGAAAGCGCCGCATGGCAAGTCCCTTTTAGGGCATAGCGAACAGCACTTAGCGCATGTCGGGCCGAAGGCGAAAGACCTTGGGTGACCGCCCGTCGTCAATGGCAGCAGCTGTCCTGCATCTCGGGCGTATCCGCATATTCGTCGTGCAGCCGCACCCAGTCCACCAGGCTATGGTGGGGACCGGTTTCGTTGCGACCCTTCGGCGTCAGGTCGAGATAGTGATATGTGCCGATCAGCGGATCGCCGCCTCTGGAGCGCGAGATAAAAGTCAGGAAGATGTCGCCTTTCTCGTCGCGATAGAACACGCTGGTGCCGGGAAGATCCTTCGATTGCCGCGCGCGCCGCTCGAAATTGTAGGTCGTGTCGCCGGCCGCGATCTGCTTGTCGGTGAATGACACCTGCATGTCGAAGTTGAAGTCCGAAGCGTACGACGACACCCAGTCGAATTTCCAGCCCATGCGCTGCTTGTAGGGCAGAAGCTCGGCCAGCGGCGCCCGCGCAACCACCACGAGCGAGACGTCGTGGTGCCTGAGATGCTGGTTGGCACCGTCAATGTGGTCGGCAAGAAACGAGCAGCCCTCGCAACGATAGTCGGCACCGGGGCCGAACATGAAATGGTAGACGATCAGCTGGCTGTTGCCGCCAAACAGGTCGGGCAGTTTCTTTGGCCCTTGCTCGGTCTCGAAGACGTAGTCCTTGCGGATCTTCAGCCACGGCAGTTCGCGGCGTTCGGCGGCGACACGATCGCGAAAGCGCGTCAATTCCTTTTCGCGCGCCAGATGCGCCTTGTGCGCCTGAAACCACTCTTCCTGCGATACGGTCTTGTTGTTTGGCATAGGTCTGCTCCTCTTTTCACGGAGGACGATCGGCAGCGAGGAATGCCGACACCGAGCTGCATTTTTAGTTGCAGGAAATTGCAGACCTTGCTGCTTTCAAACAAACCCGGGCAAAGGCCCGGGTCGGAGGGAACGCAACCTGAATTCCGTCAGGCGGCTTGCTCAAGCGTCGGCTGCCATTGTCCAAGCGCTGCCAGATGGTTCATGTGGGCGCGATGGGCGAAGGCGGCCTGGGCGGCGGCGACGTTCGCCGCCTTGCCGCCCCACGCCTTCTGCGGAGCGGCCTGCAAGGCGCGGCCGTAGGAAAAGGTCAGCTTCCACGGATGCGGGCCAATGGCATTGATGGCGTTGAGGTTGGAGGTCGCCTCCTCGTCAGATTGTCCGCCCGAAAGGAAGGCGATGCCTCCGATCGCGGCCGGCACCGTCTCGCGGAACAGTTTTATGGTCTTTTCGGCGACTTCCTCGGGGCTGCTGACCTTGCCCGACTTCTTGCCGGCGAGGACCATGTTCGGTTTCAGGATGGTGCCTTCGAGGACGACGCGCGCCGCATAGAGTTCCGTGTAAAGCTTTGTCAGCGTCGCCTTGCTGATCTCGTAGCAGGTGTCGATGTCGTGGGCGCCGTCCATCAGCACTTCCGGCTCGACGATCGGCACGATGCCGGCCTCCTGGCAAAGCGCTGCATAGCGGGCGAGCGCATGGGCGTTCGAGCCGATCGAGGTGGCGGAGGGCACGCCCTTGGCAACATCGATGTCGATCACCGCGCGCCATTTGGCGAAGCGGGCGCCGAGCTTGTAGTATTCGGCAAGGCGTTCGCGCAAGCCGTCGAGGCCCTCGGTGACGGTGTCGCCGGGGAAGCCGGCCAGCGGCTTGGCGCCGGCGTCGACCTTGATACCGGGGATGGCGCCTGATGCCTTGATGATGTCGACCAGCGGCGTGCCGTCGGCGGCCTTCTGATGGATGGTCTCGTCATAGAGGATGACGCCGGAAATGTATTTGGTCATCGCATCGCTGGCGCGGAACATCATCTCGCGATAGTCGCGGCGGCTGTCGGCGGTCGATTCGACGCCGATGACGTCGAAGCGCTTCTTGATGGTGCCGGAGCTTTCGTCGGCGGCCAGCAGGCCCTTGCCATCGGCCACCATCGCGGCGGCAATGTCCTCGAGACGTTCGCTCATTTTTGCTTCTCCTGAAAGAATTGATCCGCGCCCAGCAGACCACCAGAGCAACGCAGGTTCAAGTCGAACCATTTTGTCAAACAAGCGCGAATCGATTGAAAGTCGCGGGCGCACTCCTTCGCGCTGCTCTTGCGGCCGCGCTCAGCGCTTCAAGACGTCGACGCCGGGCAACGGCTTGCCTTCCATCCATTCGAGGAAAGCGCCGCCGGCCGTCGAGACATAGGTGAAATCGTCGGCGACGCCGGCATGGTTGAGTGCCGCTACCGTGTCGCCGCCGCCGGCGACGGAAACCAGTTTGCCGGCCTTGGTGCGCGCCCCAGCGTGCCGGGCCGTCGCCACCGTCGCATGGTCGAACGGCTCGATCTCGAAGGCGCCGAGCGGTCCGTTCCAGACCAGCGTCGCGGCACGGTCGATCCATTCGGCAATGGTTTTCTCGGTCTTTGCGCCGACATCAAGGATCATGCCGTCGGCCGGCACGTCCGCTATGGCGACGGTCTCGCTGGCGGCGCCCGCCTTGAATTCCCTGGCGACGACGCCGTCGACCGGCAGGATGATGGCGCAGCCGGCCTCGGCCGCCTCGATCATGATCTGCTTGGCGGTGGTCGCGAGATCACGCTCGCACAAGGATTTCCCGACGTCGGTGCCGCGCGCCGCTAGAAACGTATTGGCCATGCCGCCGCCGATGACCAGCGCGTCGACCTTCTTCACCAGGTTCATCAACAGGTCGATCTTGGTCGAGACCTTGGCGCCGCCGACGATGGCGACAACCGGGCGGACGGGATTGCCAAGCCCCTTTTCCAGCGCATCGAGCTCGGCCTCCATGGTGCGGCCGGCGAAGGCCGGCAGCACATGCGCCAGCCCTTCTGTCGACGAATGGGCACGGTGCGCAGCAGAGAAGGCGTCGTTGACGAAGATATCGCCGTTAGCGGCGAGCTTTTCGGTGAAGGCCGGGTCGTTCTTCTCCTCGCCCTTGTGGAAGCGGGTGTTCTCGAGCAGCAGCACGTCGCCGCTGTCCATGGCGGCGACGGCATTTGCCGCCTTGTCACCGATGCAGTCGGAGGCAAAGCCAACCGGACGGCCGAGCACGTCCGCCGTCGCCTTGGCGATCGGTTCGAGTGAGAATTCCGGCGCCGGTCCATCCTTGGGCCGGCCGAAATGGGCAAGCAGGATGACCTTGGCTCCCTTGCCGGAGAGCTCGGCAATAGTCGGCGCAATGCGCTCGATGCGGGTGGCGTCGGTGACCTTGCCCTCGGTGACGGGAACGTTGAGGTCGACACGCACCAGCACACGCTTGCCGCTGATATCGCCGATGTCGTCCAGTGTCTTGAAGCCGGCCATGCTGATCCCTTTCGCGAAAAATCGCGGGGACCTTACCCCGCATCGACAACGATGCAAGACCTGCCTGACGGTTCACCGAAAATATGATTCACGTATCGAGGACGAAGTGCCCACGGGGAACAAGATGGCAGCGATGGCGCGAAACGCACCGACATATGGCTTACCGATTGCGCACCACGATGCATGCGCCGCCCACGCTGTGCAGTTTCTGGCAAATATCGTCGGCCTTGGCTTTGGTGTCGGCGCCGATCCGCACCGCATAGATGCCGCGCCTGCCGATCGGTGTGCGCACCCGGCTGACCACCGGATCGCGACCGCTGAGCAAGGCTGGAAACCGGCGCTTCACGTTGCTCCACTGATTGAGCGCCGCGGCGCGGCGGAAATTGCCGGCCACCTGCACGCCCCACGGCTTGATGTTGATCGACGACATCGGCACGGTTCTGGACATGATCACCGGCAGCTCACGGCAAGCAGCAGCGAAACTCGCCTTCTTGTCGAGCGGCCGGATGACGCCGGCGTAGGCGGTATTGGTGAAGTTGTCGGCCGGCTCGCCCATGACGTCCAGAACGTAGCTTTCGGTCTCCATCGGCAAGAAGCCGCCGGAATTCAGCCAGCGCGACACCCGGGTCTCGCCGGCGTTGTAGGCGGCTGCGGCGAGGCCCAGATTGCCGAAGCCGGTCTTCAGTTCGGCGAGATATTTTGCCGAGGCCGGGATCGCTTGCTCGATATCGAACGAATTGGTGAGGCCGCGTATCCTGGCGGTGCCCGGCATGAACTGGGCAATGCCTTCGGCGCCGACCGGGCTGACCGCATTGGGATCGAAACGGCTTTCCTTCCAGATCAGCCGGGCAAAGAAATCCCTGGGCAGCCCGTTCCGGTCGGCATGGGCCTCGATCAGGTTGCAAACCTGGTCGATCAGCTTCTTTTTGGCGGGCCGTGGTGGATCGGCCTGAACGGCTGTCGCCCAGATCAGCCCGCAAATGAGAACCAGCGCCGCGCCGAGCAAACGCCGCATTCAACTACTCCGCCGCGGCTTTGTCGTGCTGCCCGAACCGCCGTTCGATATAGTCGGCGACCATTTTCTCGAAATCCGCGGCAATCGATGAGCCGCGCAGCGTCGCCGCCTTCTTGCCGTCGACGAATACCGGGGCGGTCGGCATCTCGCCGGTGCCGGGCAGCGAAATGCCGATATCGGCATGTTTGGATTCGCCCGGACCGTTGACGATGCAACCCATCACCGCGACCTTGAGGTTCTCGACGCCGGGATATTGTTCGCGCCACACCGGCATGTTCTTGCGCAGGTCGGCCTGGATGTTCTGGGCAAGCTCCTGGAACACGGTCGAGGTCGTGCGGCCGCAGCCCGGGCAGGCGGCGACGATCGGCACGAACTGCCGGAAGCCCATGGTCTGCAACAGCTCCTGCGACACCTGCACCTCGCGCGTGCGGTCGCCGTTCGGCTCCGGCGTCAGCGAGATGCGGATTGTGTCGCCGATGCCTTGCTGGAGCAGGATGCCCATGGCCGCAGACGAGGCGACAATGCCTTTCGAGCCCATGCCCGCCTCCGTCAGGCCGAGGTGCAGCGCATGGTCGGAACGGGTGGCAAGCTCGGTGTAGACGGCGATCAGATCCTGCACGCCGCTGACCTTGGCCGACAGGATGATTTTCTCGCGGGCAAGGCCAATCTCTTCGGCCATTTCGGCCGACAGGATCGCCGATTGCACGATTGCCTCGCGCGTCACTTCCTGCGCGGTCAGCGGAAAGCCTTGGGCCTGGTTGTCATCCATCAGCCGGGTCAGCAGCTCCTGGTCGAGCGAACCCCAGTTGACGCCGATGCGCACCGGCTTGTCGTATCGGATCGCCATCTCGACGATTGCCGCGAACTGCCGGTCCTTCTTGTCCTTGAAACCGACATTGCCGGGGTTGATGCGGTACTTGGCCAAGGCCGCGGCGCAGGCCGGATGATCGGCCAGGAGCTTGTGGCCGATATAATGGAAATCGCCGACCAGCGGCACGTTGATGCCGAGCCGCTCCAGTCGCTCGCGGATGGCCGGCACAGCGGCAGCGCTTTCGTCGCGGTCGACCGTTATGCGCACGATCTCGGAGCCGGCGCGATGCAGCGCCGCCACCTGCGCGACCGTCTGGTCGATATCGGCCGTGTCGGTGTTGGTCATCGACTGGACGACGACTGGGGCGCCGCCGCCGACCATCACGCCGCCGACATCGACACCGACCGACCTGCGGCGCGGGAAGGGTGAGGAAAAATATCCGGTCATGCCGGCTGCCTTTAATCTTGAAGGTCCGGGCATGAGGTGGAGGAGCAAAGATGGCTTGTCAATGGCGACTGGCGCGCAGGCCCAGCAAATCGGAAACAACAAGACGGCAGCTTGCCGCAAATCCATAGGCGTTTCCGGCAGCATAGAGACATACCACCGGAAAGAAATCACGCGCCGGGCGGCGTGGCTAGTCCTGGAAGGGCGTCAGTGCGTCGTCGGTTTCGCCTTCAGTTTTTCAATCTCGTCCTTGAGCGCCAGCTTGCGCCGCTTGAGATTCACGATTTCGAGGTCGTCCACCGATGGATGGGTCATCGCATCGTCGATTTCCCGTTCGATGTCGCCGTGTTTCCGCTGCAGCTCATCAAGATGGGATGCAAGAGACATGATTGGTTCTCCCTTTCATGGTTTCCTCGGATTGCAGCCGTCATGGCACGTCCACCGCAGGCTCGCTTCTGTGACGGCATAATGACAGTGTGCCACCATCGCGCACCGATGTCGAATGCTGCGTGGTAGCATTCCACGCCAATATGAAATGTGATATGGGCTGCGCGCCGGTGCAAGAAGACCCGGTCCCGCCCAATCAGGCCCATAGTTTGGGCGCCGCAGACGTGCAGACGGTAAAAATGTCCGATCAGGAACAGGCAGATATCCGCCTCGAATATTCCCGGCTGAAGCAGGAACACGCCGATTTCGACGCCGCCATCAATGCGATGATCGCCATGAATTGCGACCCGCTGCAGATCCAGCGCATGAAGAAAAAGAAGCTCTTCCTTAAGGACAGGCTGATGGCGCTGGAAGACAAGATCATTCCAGACATTATCGCTTGAACGGACGCCGGCGCTGGCCTGCTGGAAAGGCGGCCTATGCCGCGATCGAAAGCCGCGCGGCGCGCTCGAGCAACAGCTCTATCAGGTCATCGGTCTTTTCGGTCGAGGTATCGATGGGAACCACCAGGCACATCGTCGCCTCGACCCTGCCCGGCGCTGAAAAGACCGGCGCGGCCAGGCATTTCGTGTAGGCATCGACAAGGCCGGAGGTGACGCAGTAGCCGGCCGACTTGGCGACGGCGATGTCGTCTATGAAATCATCGAGCTGCAATCTGCGCCCGTCCGGCAGCACGAGATCGTCTTCCGAGACCATATCCTCGATCGCCGCCCTGTCGAAGCCGGCGAGGAGCAGTCGCCCGGAAGCTGTCCAGGGGAGCGGTATTTGCAGACCCGTCGCCGAGCTGATCCGGAATGGCCTCGTTCCCGGGCTTGAATGGACGATGGTGTAGCGGCCGCTTTGCAGCATGCACAACTCCGAGGTCTCGCCGGTCTCGCGTGACAGATGGTCGACTTCCTGGCGCCCTCGCCTAAGCAGGTCGTTGCCCCGCACATAGTCCATTCCGTAGAGATAAAGCTTCTTTCCGAAATAGACCCGATTGCCGTCCCCGGCCATTTCCAGCAGGCCTGCGTCGACCAGCGAGCGCACCAGCGTATAGGTCGTCGACCGCGGTGCATTCACCCCTCTGGCAAGGTCGCCAATGCCGATCGCACGCTGGGTCGTGTGGAGAAACTCCAAAATCTGGAGAACCCGGTTGAGACCCTTCTCCCGAGAGCCCGAGTTCTTGTCTTCGTCCAGACCGATGTCCGGTCGAGCGGCCAAGGCATTGCCATCTTGCATTATCGATCCCTGATGTTAATCTGTCTTGTACAGAGTACAGGCGTCTCTTGTAAGGGACAATGACGTCAGTTGCAACCGATGCCTGTACTGCTGGTCCAAAGGGGAACTCAACACGAAAGGAGGTCGCCGTGAACGACATATCCAAAAGGCGTGAATTTCTGAAACTGGGAATGGCCGGGCTTGCAACGGCCGGAGTGATGAGCGCCGCTACCGCGGTCGACGTTCAGAAAGCGGCGGCCCAGGCAGCGCCGGACAGCCTGCTGCGCACCGTCCTCGAGCGCGGCAAGGTGATCGTCGGGACCGGCAGCACCAACGCGCCCTGGCATTTCGAGAACGACGCCGGCGAACTGGTAGGCATGGACATCACCATGGGTCGCATCCTCGCCAAGGGGCTTTTCGACGATCCGACCAAAGTGGAATTCGTCATGCAGGATCCGGCTCAGCGCATTCCGAACGTGACCACCAACAAGGTCGACATCACCATCCAGTTCATGACCATGACCGCCCAGCGCTCGCAGCTGATCCACTTCTCCCGACCCTACTACGTCGAAGGCATCGCCTTGCTGACCCTTCCGAACGCCGAAAACAAGACCTTCGACAAGCTGCTTGCCGGCGGTTCGGCAACGCGGATTTCCATCCTGCAAAATGTCGATGCCGAGGCTAACGTGCATATCGTCCTGCCGGAGTCGCAGGTGATGCAGATAGACACGCAGGCCAACGTGCTGCAGGCCTTGGAATCGAAGCGCGTCGACGCCGCCGCGGTCGATCTGTCAACGGTGCGCTGGCTCGCCTCGCGCAATCCGGATAAGTACTTCGATGCCGGCAAGAGCTGGTTCTCGATGCTTTATGGTGCCGCGCTGCGGCAGGGCGACCTCGACTGGCTGACCTTCGTCAACCAGACCTTCACCATCGCCATGTTCGGCCATGAAACGGCACTCTACGACGCTGCGTTCAAGGATTATTTCGGACAGGAGCCGCCGGCGCGCCATCCCGGTTTCCCGGTCATTTGATGCAAGCAGGCGGAAGGACAACGTCCTTCCGCCTTCTCTCATCACAGCCCTCCATGACGAGGACGCATGGGTTATACTCTCAACTTCAACCTTATCTGGCGGCATTTCGACAAGCTCTGGGGCGGACTGCTGCTAAGCCTCGAACTGGCCGTCATCTCGATCGCGATCGGCATCGTCATCGGGCTCGTTCTGGCGGTCTGGTACGTGTCGGCCGGACGTGCGGTGCGGACCATCATCGCGGGGTATGTCGAGTTCATCCGCAACGTGCCGCTGATCCTGCTCGTCTATCTGGTCTTCTACGGCTTGCCGACGGTGGTCGACATTGCCTACAGCGCGCAAACCTCATTCATTGCCACGCTGTCGCTCTACAGCGGCGCCTACCTGGTCGAGGTGTTTCGCTCGGGGCTCGAGGCGGTGCCGCGCGGTCAACTCGACGCCGGCAAGGCAATCGGCCTGACGCCATGGCAAAGGCTGCTCGATGTGCGCCTGCCGACGATGCTGCGCATAACCCTGCCGGCGCTTTCCAACACATTCATATCGCTCTTCAAGGATACGTCCGTGGCGTCGGTCATCTCGGTACCCGAACTCACCTATGGCGCCCAGTGGATCAACTTCAACACGTTCCGCATTGTCGAAGTCTATCTGGTGGTGACGGCAATGTACCTGTTGACCGGCTACACGCTGCTTTTCGCGCTGCGGCTCGTCGAGCGCCGGTTCAAGGCGGCGCGCTGACATGCTGAGCCAGATCATCTACGCCTTGCCGTTCCTCGCCGAAGGCTTTGCCGTAACCTTGTGGGTGTCGCTGCTGGTCGTGGTGTTATCGCTCATCGCCGGCGTGCTGATGGGCGTCGGCCTTGTCTATGGTCCTTTTCCGCTGCGCTGGGCAGTGCGCATCTTCAGCGACACCATACGCGGCATTCCGATCCTGGTGCTGATCTTCTTCGTCTATTACGGCCTGCCCGCGGTGGGGCTGCATCTGGAATCCTTTTGGGCGGCCGTGTTCGCCCTCACCCTCTTCAAGACCGCACAAGTCGTCGAGTATCTCAGGGGCGCCGTCGGCTCGATTCCCAAGGGTCAGTCCGAGGCGGCGATGGCGATCGGACTGACCTTTCGCCAGCGGCTGGTCTACGTCATTTTTCCGCAGGCGTTCAGGCGCTTCCTGCCACCCTGGATCAATGGCGTCACCGACGCGGTGAAGGGCAGCGCGCTGGTCTCGCTGCTCGGCATCACCGACCTCATGCAGGCAATCAACCAGGTCATCGGCCGCACCTATGAGGCGATGCCACTCTACATTCTCGGTGCGCTCGTCTACTTCGCCGTCAACTACGCCCTCTCCTTGGCCAGCCGGCGCCTGGAGCGGCGTTTCTCCTTCATCCGGGAATAGCACGATGTCCAACGCCTCGCACCAGAATCCGGCACTTCTCGATGTCACCGAGGTTTCCAAAGCCTTTGGATCCGTCGAGGTCCTGCGCTCCGTCAGCCTGCAAGTGACACGCGGCGAGGTCGTGACTATCATCGGCCCCTCCGGCAGCGGCAAGACCACGCTACTGCGCTGCGTCAACTTCCTGGAGAGCTACGACAGCGGCTCGATCCGTATCGACGGCAAAGAAGTCGGCTATCGCGAGACGGGAACACGCCAGCGACGCAGCGAGCGCGACCTGGCGGCGATGCGAGCCGAGACCGGAATGGTGTTCCAGAGCTTCAATCTGTTTCCGCATTTGACTGCGGCCGGCAACATCATGCTTGGCCTGCGCAAGGTGCGCGGCAAGAGCAATGCCGAGGCCCGCACCATTGCCGAGCACTGGCTCGGCCGCGTAGGCCTCGCCCACAAAGCCGACAGTCTGCCGGCCGAGCTTTCCGGCGGCCAGCAGCAGCGCGTCGGCATCGCCCGCGCCGTGGCGATGGAGCCGAAGATATTGCTTCTCGACGAGATAACCTCGGCGCTCGACCCCGAACTGGTTGGCGAGGTGCTCGAGGTCGTGCGCAGCCTCGCCGAAGACGGCATGACGATGCTGATGGTCACGCATGAAATGGCTTTTGCGCGCGACGCATCGAGCCGCATCGTTTTCATGGCGGATGGCGGCGTCAGTGCCGTCGGACCACCCGCCGAGATTCTGGCGGCGGGGTTCGACAATGAACGCCTTCGCAGTTTCCTGGCGCGGTTTCGCGCCTCGCATTTTTGACATCGGACGGCGAAAGCTGTCGCAAGGAGCTTTTATGACGCCTTACATCCGGCTCGCGGAATTGGGCCTGACACTGCCCGAGCCGCCGAAGCCCATCGCCAACTTCGTCACCTATGCCGAGAGCGGACGGCTGATCTTCCTCTCCGGCCAGGGGCCGTTGCGCGCCGATGGCGCGCTCTGCACCGGCAAGGTCGGAGAGGATGTCAGCGTTGAAGAGGCCTACGGGCATGCGCGTCTGACCGGCCTGAACCTGCTCGCCGTCATGCATGCGGCGGCCGGCGACCTCGGCCGCATCGTGCGCGTCGTCAAGCTGCTTGGCTTTGTCAATGCGACGCCGACATTCAGCGAGCACCCCAAGGTGGTGAACGGCTGTTCCGATCTTTTCGCGGCCGTCTTTGATACGCTTGGCGGACATGCCCGTTCCGCGATCGGTGTCGGCTCGCTGCCGGGCAACATCACAGTTGAAATCGAGGCGGTCGTCGAGATCGCCGCCTGAAATCTTAAACAGGATCTACAGAGATGACGACCTATGCCGCTGACCGTTCCAACACGACAATCCGCGAACGGCTTGGCCTTCGCCCAATCATCAATGTCTCCGGCACGATGACGGCACTCGGTGCTTCGATCATCGTGCCAGAAGCGATTGCCGCAATGTCGGAAATGGCCTCGCAATGGGTCGAGATGGACGATCTGCAGCGCGCCGCAAGTAGGGTGATTGCACGCCTTACCGGCGGCGAGGCCGGCTTCATCACCGCATGCTGCGCCAGCGGCATAACAATGGCGATTGCCGGCGCGATGACCGGGACCAGCCTTCTTGCGATCGAGCGGCTGCCGGACGACACCGAGGGCCTCAAATCGGAGGTCATCGTTCAGCTTGGTCACATCGTCAATTATGGCGCGCCGATCGACCAGTCGATCCGGCTTGCCGGAGCCAAGGCAGTGCCTGCCGGCACGGTCAGCGTCACCCAGGATTATCATGTTGCCGAGGCGATCCGGGACCGGACGGCGGCAGCCCTCTACGTCGTTGCGCACCACACCGTGCAATACGGCATGCTCTCGCTTGAGGAGTTCTGCGAGATTTGCCACGCCAAGGGCGTGCCGGTGATCGTCGACGCCGCCTCGGAATACGATTTGCGTGGCTTTCTGGCGCGCGGCGCCGACATTGTTGTCTACAGCGGGCACAAATTTCTCTCAGGGCCGACAAGCGGCATCGTTGCCGGCCGCAAGGATCTGGTACGGGCCGCCTATCTCCAGAACCGGGGCGTTGCGCGCGCCATGAAAGTCGGCAAGGAGAGCATTGCCGGCACTATGGCGGCCCTGGAAGCCTGGGAGCGGCGCGACCATGCCGGCATTCGCCAGCGGGAAGAAGCCGCACTGCATCTGTGGCAAACCGCATTGCAGGGCCTGCCTGGCATCGAGGCACGTGTCATTCCAGATCCGACCGGAAATCCTCTCGACCGCCTGCAGGTGTTTGTTGCGCCGGAAAGCCGCTTCACCGCCGCCGGCCTCGCCTCGGCGCTTGCGGCGGGTTCGCCGCCCGTGCTCGTGCGCAACCACGAGGTCGAGCGCGGTCACTTCTTCCTTGATCCGTGCAATCTCCATCCCGGCGAGGCGGAGATCGTTGCCGAACGCCTGCGGGCGGTGTTGAGTGCTGCCGATCGGCCCGCGGATGCGATGAAACCCGCTCGCAAGCAGTCCGCCGGAGCGCTGCGCTGGCCGGACTAGACATCGCCAGAGCGTGGTCGAGCCAGTGCCTTCCAGCGCCGGCTTCGCATCGGGCCAGTGCGCCATCACGGCAGTGTGAATGAACTTTTAGTCTTCGGGCGGAATAAACCACCCCGCCCATTGGTCTCCCAAACAGACGCCATTTCCGGCGTGCAGGAGACCGGTATGACCCACCACCACGACAATGAAGCTGACGGCATCAGCCGCCGTCATGCACTGGAATGCATGATCTGGGCCGGCACGGGAGTGCTGTGGACAATTTCGGCCGGCGTGCCGGTTTCGCTCAGCCTGCTCGGTGCGTCGCAAGCCGCCGAGGCCTTGGCCACCGGCTTCACTTTCCTCCAGATCTCCGACAGCCACATCGGCTTCGACAAGGCTGCCAACCCGCACGCCATCGACACGCTGAAGGAGGCCATCGGCAAGATCCAGGCGTTGCCGCAAAAGCCCGCTTTCATGATCCACACCGGCGACATCACCCATTTGTCGAAAGCCGCGCAGTTCGACAACGCTGCCCAGATCATCGGCGGCGCAGGCTTCGACGTGCATTATGTGCCCGGTGAGCACGACCTGATCGATGACGGCAATGGCCAGGCCTATCTCGACCGCTACGGCAAGGGCACCAAGGGCGCTGGCTGGTATTCGTTCGACCAGAACGGCGTCCATTTCATCGGGCTGGTCAACGTCGTCAACCTGAAGGCTGGCGGGCTGGGCAATCTCGGCGCCGACCAGTTGGCATGGTTGGCCGATGATCTGAAGGCGGTCACCGCCTCGACGCCAATCGTCGTCTTTGCCCACATTCCGCTATGGGCTGTTTATCCCGAATGGGGCTGGGGCACCGACGACGCGGCGCAGGCCTTGGCCCTGCTCAAGCGCTTCGGCTCTGTCACCGTACTCAACGGCCATATCCACCAGATCATGCAGAAGGTCGAAGGCAACGTTACCTTTCATACCGCGCGCTCGACCGCTTTCCCGCAACCGGCGCCGGGCACCGCAGCCTCACCCGGGCCGATGACGGTACCTGCCGGCCAGTTGCGCAGCCTGCTCGGCACAAGCAGCGTGACAGTCAAGCAAGGCGGGCAGGACCTCGCCATCATCGACAGCACGCTGGCCTGAGGGGAAATGCGATGATCCGCTTCCCATCCCGCGTCTTGGTCGTATCCTCTGTCACGTTCGGTTTGGCGGCGATCCTGATAATGGTTGCCATGCCACTGAACGCAGCTGACCAGCCAATGGTCAAGATCGAGAACTTTGCCTTCACACCGGCGGTGCTGACGGTAAAGCAGGGCACTACCGTGACCTTCGAGAATGACGACGACATCCCGCATCTGGTGGTCGCCAACGATGTCTCGTTTCGCTCCAAGGCGCTTGACACCGGTGACACATATGCCTTCACCTTCACCAAAGTGGGCGACTATGCCTATTTCTGCGGGCTTCACCCGCACATGCAGGGCAGGATCACCGTCGCTCCGTGAGGATTTTCGGACGGTTCTGCCCGGGATGCCGGGCGATGCGACGGTGTTGAACCAAGAGGCCGCGACCGAGCGCTTTCGCGAGGTGGTTCTGCCCCATCTCGCGGATGCGCTTGCGCTTGCCCGCTGGCTGACCGGCAACGCCGCCGACGCGGAGGATGTGGTGCAGGAGGCCTGTTTGAAGGCGCATGCGGGCATCGCCGGCTATGCCGGCGGCAATGCGCGCGCCTGGCTGCTGGCGATCGTGCGCAACGCCTCTTACTCCTGGCTGGCGCGCAACCGGCCGCGCAGTATCGTCGCCGTCGGCGACCTGAGCGACCTCGATGACATGACGGCTGCATATGGCGCCGGCCTGCCGGATACGGATAGTCCTGAGGCAAGCCTGATCGCCAAGGCCGACACGGCCGCACTCGAGGCGGCGATCGCCGCGCTGCCGCACCAATTTCGCGAGACTGTGGTGCTGCGCGACATCAACGGCCTCAGCTATCGCGAGATCGCGACGCTGCTTGGCGTGCCGCTAGGCACGGTGATGTCGCGGCTGGCGAGGGCGCGCGGTCTGCTGATATCCCAACTTGGGAGGGCGCCATGATCGCGCACAACGATGGACTGCCCGATGACCCGGCGGGCGTGGAGCTGATGATCCATGCCTTGGTCGATGGCGAGCTCGACGCAGCAGCAGCATTGGCTGTCGAGCGACGCATCGCGGCCGATCCGGCGCTCGCCGCCGAGCATGCCCGCATCGCTGCGCTGCAGACGGTCGTCAGCGGGCTGCCGAGGCTCGATGTCCGTGAGGATTTCAAGGCTCGCATCGCTGCAATCGGGACAGCCGGTACGGAGAAAGTGCTGCCGGCGCCGGCGCCCGCCGCTCGAGTGCCGCCGGCACACAGAGCGGTGCACCGATTTGGCGCGTTCGACTGGCGCGCGCTGGCGGCGTCGATCATCGTTACCGCCGTGCTGGCCAGCGGCGCGACGCAATGGATGATGCTGAGCAGGGCGCCCGACAGCTTTGCCGCCGCGGTCGCCAGCGGCCATCGCCGCAGCCTGCTGGCAGCCAGCCCCGTGGACGTCGTCTCGTCGGACCGGCACACGGTCAAACCCTGGCTGGATCGCAGGGTCGGCCTGTCGCCGCCGGCACCTGATCTTGCCAGTGACGGCTTCGCGTTGCTCGGCGGTCGGGTCGAGGTGATCGCCGACCAGCCAGTGCCGGCACTGGTCTACAGGCACCGCGAGCACCTGATCACTCTCGTCGCCGCGCCCGAGGAAACCGGCTCGACAGCCGGACCGGTCGATCTTTCTGCTGGTGGCTTCTCGCTGGTCCACTGGAGCGACAGCGCCTTTTCCTACTGGGCGATTTCCGATACCGAACGGCCTGAACTTGACGACTTCGTCAACCGCTTCCGAGCAGCGGCCGCCCGATGACAGACCGCCCCTGTCCATGTGCGTAGCCACGGAGACGGCACAAGCGGCTTTGCCGTTTCCGGCCATCCTTGCGGCTCCCCTCGATTTCAGCTAATGCGCGCTTTTGCCGCCGGAGAGCAGAAGCTTGGACGATCACCGCGCCGACGTCGCCATCATCATGGGCAGCCAGTCCGACTGGGCGACGATGCGCCACGCCGCCGAAACGCTTGAGGCGCTTGGAATTCCGCACAAGCGCCTGATCGTCTCGGCCCACCGCACGCCCGACCGGCTCTATGACTTCGCCAAGGGCGCCAAGGCGGCCGGCTACAAGGTGATCATCGCCGGTGCCGGCGGTGCGGCGCATCTGCCCGGCATGACGGCGGCGATGACGCCGCTGCCGGTGTTCGGCGTGCCGGTGGAATCAAAGACGCTGTCGGGCCAGGACTCGCTGCTATCAATCGTGCAGATGCCGGCCGGCATTCCGGTCGGCACTTTGGCCATCGGCAAGGCCGGCGCTGCCAACGCTGCCCTTCTGGCCGCCGCGGTGCTGGCGCTGAGCGACGAAAAGCTCGCCGCCCGGCTGGATAGCTGGCGCGCCGCGCAGACCGCCAAGGTGGCCGCCGAGCCCACGGATGCGCCGTGAGCCTGCCGGCGGGATCGAGCATCGGCATCATCGGCGGCGGCCAGCTTGGCCGCATGCTGGCGATGGCCGCGGCCCGCCTCGGCTACCGCATCGTCGTGCTGGAACCGCAGCCGGATTGCCCGGCGGCACAGGTCGCCAACCGGCAGATCGTCGCCGCCTATGACGACGCGGCCGCGCTTAGCGAGCTGGCTGCGGCCAGTGCCGTCGTTACGTATGAATTCGAGAACGTACCGGTCGCGGCCGCCGCGGCACTTGCCTCTACGGTGCCGGTCTATCCGCCGGCACGCGCACTGGAAGTGGCGCAGGACCGGCTAGCGGAAAAGAAATTCCTCAACGGCATCGGCATACCGACCGCGGATTTCAGCTCCGTCGACAATGACGAGGAACTGACGGCTGCGCTGAAACAGTTCAACGGCAGCGGCATATTGAAGACGCGCCGCATGGGCTATGACGGCAAGGGCCAGCGTGTCTTCCGCAACATAGAAACAGGCGGCTTTGCCGGCACTTGCGAGGCGATGGGCAACGTGCCGTTGATCCTGGAATCCTTCGTCACCTTCGAGCGCGAGATTTCGGTGATCGCCGCGCGCGGCAGCGACGGCTCGCTCGCCGCCTACGATCCAGCGTGGAATGTCCATCGCAACGGTATTCTTCACAGCTCGACGCTGCCGGCCGGAGTAAAATCCGAGACGGCGGCTGCGGCTCAAACGGCGGCGGCAGAGATCCTTGCAGCGCTCGACTATGTCGGCGTCATCGGCGTCGAATTCTTTGTCCTTGCCGACGGTTCGCTGTTGGCCAACGAGATAGCGCCGCGCGTCCACAATTCCGGCCACTGGACGGAGGCCGCCTGCACCGTCTCGCAATTCGAGCAGCACATCCGCGCCGTCGCCGGCCTGCCGCTGGGAAATCCCGCCCGGCGGTTCGACTGCGTCATGGAAAACCTTATCGGCGACGATGTCAGGCGCGTTCCTGAGCTGCTCGCCGAGCCCGATCTGATGCTGCACCTCTATGGCAAGGCCGAGGCGCGGCCCGGCCGCAAGATGGGCCATTTTACGCGCGTGAGCCGCCGCAGCTAGAGCATGATCCCGAACCGAAGGTCCGCGCTAGCGAAAAGTGGAATCCGGTTTTCGGAAAAGATCATGCTCAAACACAAGTTAGAACCTACGCTTACTGGATTTCGCCGCTCTCGTCCTCGTCGGGGCTGGCGCAGCTCACATCGCCTTCCGCGCAGGTCGAATCGACGGTGAGCTGCTTGGTGCGATCGTCGGTCAGCCGCGTCAGGCATTCCGATATCAGCATCGGATAGATCGAGCCGCCTTCGCTGTCCGCGGCGGAATAGCTGCATTCCGCGTCGCGAAAAGCGATCCAGGCGCGCTGCGCCGTCTGCAACAGCTTCCTGGCTTTTGCGTCACTTCCGCCGATGAGATCCTGGTAGGCCTTGTTGAGCTTGGCGTCGGCGGATTTGTAGTCCGCGTCGGCGCAGATGTTCATCATCTGCTGGCTGTCGTCGTTGCGGTCGCATTCCTGCGCATAGGCAACAGAACCTGCCGCGAGGACGACAAGACAGGCGGACACAAGAATTCGGCGCATGACGATCTCCAATTCGCAACCGCATCATTCCAGCCGTCTCAAGCCTGCGCAACGCCGCAAGACGCCAGTGGCGGATATTTGATGATACGAAACGGTCCGTATCGTTTAGGCAACGCGCTTGCGGTTGACACGGGCAACGCTCCTCGTCTATGAGCCACGCACAGTTCAAAGGCGCGTCTGTGGGCGCGCCTTAATAATTCGGCCCGTGACCGGGCCCAGA
Organism: Mesorhizobium sp. M0816; assembly: GCF_040320005.1. NCBI lineage: Bacteria > Pseudomonadati > Pseudomonadota > Alphaproteobacteria > Hyphomicrobiales > Phyllobacteriaceae > Mesorhizobium > Mesorhizobium sp. M0816. Next base: position 96,873 of record NZ_JAMYOT010000008.1, read on the forward strand.
CCGACGGGCAAGACCATGAAGATCAAGAATTCGCTCAAGGCGTTGAAGGCGCGTCACCGCGACAACCAGCTGGTTCGTCGCAAGGGCCGCATCTACATCATCAACAAGACCGCGCCGCGCTACAAGGCGCGCCAGGGTTGAGTTTTCGACGGAGGCTGCGCGCCTCCGTCCGCATGATACGACTCTCACGCTAAATTCAGTTTGACGATCCGGCGTCGGGGGCTAGATTCCCGCGATGCGGATTCTTTTTGCATTTTTCACGGCTTTCCTCGTTTCCGGCGCTGTCTCGCTGCCGGCGTGGGCTGAAGATCCGACCACAACACCGCCGACAGCACCTCCGGTCGTCAAGACGAAACAGGCGCGGCTCGATCAGCTGTTTGCCGATCTCAAGCGCGAACGCAATGAAAGGGCGGCCGAGCGCATCGCCGGACGGATCGGCAGCGAGTGGTCCCAGTCGGGCAGCGCCTCTATCGACCTGATGATGCAATGGTCGCAGAAGGCGATCGAAAACCAGAAATTCGATGTTGCACTCGATTTCCTCGATCAGGTGGTGACTTTGCAGCCGACCTATGCGGAAGGCTGGAACCGCCGCGCCACTGTTCATTTCATGATGAAGAACTACGGGAAGTCGATGGCGGACATCGACCGCACCCTGCAGCTCGAACCACGCCATTTCGGCGCGCTTTCCGGCCTGGCTCAGATCATGGCCGAAACCGGCCACAAGCAGTCGGCACTCGAGGCCTGGCAGCGCGTGCTCGGCATCTATCCGATGATGCGCAGCGCCCAGGACCAGGTCGCCGCACTTTCCGAGGAGCTTGCCGGCGAAGGCATTTGAGACCAGTAAGGGAGTAGGGGAATAGGGGAGCAAGGTAGCAAGGTAGTATGTGAGAGGTGCAGATTGCACTGTGGAACACATGCGCCCTACTCCCCTACTCCCCTACTCCCCTACTCCCCTACTCCCCTACTCCCCTACTCCCCTACTCCCCTACTCCCCTACTCCCCTATAGGCCCGATCTATGCCGCTTGCTTCCGTGACGAGTTTCTCCACAAAGGCGGCGGCCGGCATCTCCCGCAGCTTCGCAACGCCCTGCCCGGCCCAAATAGGCAAAAAGTCAGCCCGCTTGCTTTCATCCTTTGCCATCGAAAGCGGCATGACCAGACTCGCCTGCAGCGGAAACGCCAACGCTGCATCTCCCTCACCAGCCATTTCCATCACAAACCGGTTGCGCACCACGCGCGCTGGGCGGCCAGTGAAGCAGCGAGTCACCGACGTGCTCTCGTCGTTGGCCGAGCGCAATGCTACGCGATAGACTGGCTGCACATTGGCTTCAGGACAGGCCAGGAAAGCCGTGCCGATCTGCACACCAGATGCACCAAGTGCAAAGCTGGCAGCAATGCCGCGACCGTCGAAGATACCGCCAGCGGCAATTACAGGCACCCGCACGGCATCAACAATCTGCGGTACGAGTGCCATAGTGCCGGCTGTGCCGATAGCAGGGTCGCCAGTGAATGTGCCGCGATGCCCACCCGCCTCGTATCCCTGGGCGATAATGGCGTCCACCCCTCCTGCCTCAAGCTGGCGCGCTTCCGAGACGGTGGTGGCCGAACACAAGACAGTACAGCCGGCCGCCTTCAACTGCTGCACAATTGCGGTGTCGGGTAGACCGAAGTGGAAGCTGACCACCTTGGGGCGCAGCTCGAGCACAATTTCGAGACGCTCACGATCGAAGGTGGGGAAGGGCTCGCCCGGCTCGGGCACCGGTCCGAGGCCGACCTCCTCATAGCAGCCGCGAAGGCGGTCTCGCATACTTTGGGCTGCCGCATCATCGCGTGCCGGCGCCGGGTGCGCAAAGAAGTTGACGTTGATCGGACGATTGGTGGCGTGCTGTGTCGCCGTGAGCTGCTCGCGGATAGCCGCCGCAGGCAGAATGCCGCATCCGAGCGAGCCAAGCGCCCCGGCATTGCTGACTGCCGCCGCCAGTTCCGGCGTGGTGATGCCGCTCATCGGCGCCTGGATTATCGGGTGCTCAATGCCGAGGAGTTCCAGAAGATCAGTGCGCATCCACATTGGATCACCCTCCTCTTTCTCCCAGGAGAGATTACCTTAACTGACTTCCAGCTCAAGTCGGATAGGGCCTTCGAACCGCTTCACGGCCGGTCACAGGCTGATGCAAGCTGGCGGAGTTCGGCGTCTATCCTAACCCGACTGCCGTCGATGCGCCCGGCTGGCGCCGTGTTTACGACGCGCCATGCAGCCGGCCTGTCCGGCAGCCGCGGCCGACATTAGCGGCCGACTTCCGATCCGACATAGGCGATGCGCAACATGTTGGTCGAGCCCGGCGTCCTCAGCGGCACGCCGGCCGTGATGATGACGCGGTCGCCCGGCTTGCCGAAACCTTCATCGAAGGCGATGCGGCAGGCGCGGTCGACCATGTCGTCGAGGTCGCTGGCGTCGGGAGAAACGACGCAATGCGTGCCCCACAACAGCGACAGCCGCCGCGCCGTGTTGAGGATCGGCGACAGCGCCACGATCGGCACTTGCGGCCGCTCGCGCGCGGCGCGCAAGCCGGTCGTGCCGGACGCGGTATAGGTGATGATCGCCGACAGCTTCAGCGTCTCGGCTATTTCGCGGGCGGCGAGCGAGATCGCGTCGGCTCCGGTCGCTTCCGGTTCCGAGCGCTGCGCGTTGATAATTCCGGCATAGGTCGGGTCGGTTTCGACCTTGGTGGCGATCCGGTTCATCATCGCCACCGCCTCGACCGGATAGGCGCCGGCGGCGGACTCCGCCGAAAGCATGATCGCGTCGGCGCCTTCAAACACGGCGATCGACACGTCCGACACCTCGGCCCGCGTCGGCACCGGCGCGGTGATCATCGATTCCAGCATCTGCGTGGCGACCACCACCGGCTTGCCGGCACGGCGCGCGGCGCGGGTGATCTGCTTCTGAATGCCAGGCACGGCTTCGAGAGGCATCTCGACGCCGAGATCGCCGCGGGCGACCATCAGCGCATCCGAAAGCTCGATGATCTCGGCCAGCCGGGCGACGGCCTGCGGCTTTTCGATCTTGGCCATGATCAGCGCCCGGCCGCGTGCGATCTTGCGCGCTTCGGCCAGGTCCTCGGGCCGCTGCACGAAGGACAGCGCCACCCAGTCGACGCCGGTCGCCAGAACCGCGTCGAGATCCCGGCGGTCCTTTTCCGTCAGCGCGCCGACCGGCAGGTCGGTGTCGGGCAGGCTGACGCCCTTCTTGTCGGAAATGGTGGTGCCGGCGACGACGGTGCAGACGATCGCCTTGCCGTTGCTGCTGACCGCCTTGAGCTCGAGCTTGCCGTCGTCGATCAGCAGGCGATGACCAGCCTCGACCGAACGCAGGATTTCGGGATGCGGCAGGTAGACCCTCGTCGAATTGCCGGGCTCGGGATTGTCGTCAAGCGTGAAGGTCTGACCGACGGTCAGCACCTCTTTGCCGTTGGCGAACTTGCCGACGCGCAGCTTTGGCCCTTGCAGGTCGGCGAGAACGCCGATCGGCCGGCCGACCGCCTCCTCGACGGCACGAATGCGGCCGACAAGCGTACGCATCAATTCATGGTCGGTGTGGCTCATATTGATGCGGAACACGTCGGCGCCGGCTTCGAACAGCTTCTTCAGCATCTCCTCGGACGAGGAGGCCGGACCGATGGTGGCGAGGATCTTGACCTTGCGGCTGCGTCTCATTGACTGTTTGTTCCCGGGGCGGCTGGAGCGCCATCCGTTGCGGGCTCGTCAGTCAGCTGGACCATCCAGCTTGCCTGCTCGCCCGTGTCATATTCCTGGAATCCGGCGCGCTGAAAGCCCCGGGCGACGCAATCGGTAACGCCGGCGATCTTGAACTCTTTTTCGGCCACGCACATGTTGATCGGACCATCCCAGCGTCCGCCGCGCTCGGCGTCTTCTGCATAAAGATAGTAAAACCTTGATGACAACGGTCCCTCGATCAGCGTCTTGCAGCTCGATCCTTCGATGTGCCACCAGCCTTCGGTGATCCAGCCGGCTTTGGCGCGATAGCCGATGCCGACACCGACCAGGTTCTGCGTGGCGTTGCAGACCCGGAAATCGGCCCGTGCCGGCGAGGCCGAAATCACCGCGAAAAGACCCATGGCCGGTACCAGGAGCGGCATGGCCAAGGCGTGGCGCACACGCAGCCTGCCGGCGAAACCCATCCTGAAACCCCTCAAGAACCACATTTGCATCTCTCAACGCCCCTTTTCGGAAAAGTCCGTACGCATGTCAACGCGCCGATCTGTCCAATTCCAATCGATTTAGAAGGCTCTGGCGCGCTTGCGGTCGCCCCTGCTCAGTTTTTTGGCAGAAACCGTGGCCAAACAACGGCATTGCGCAAGCGTTCTCTTCGTGGAATGACGATACCACCTCCCCGAAAGCCAGCGAACAGACCTTTCCCGCCAATGACCCGATCCACAGTTTTCGCGCCTTTCGATATCGTCGAAGGCGATCGCAAGCGCGGCATGGTGCTTCTGGCCGATCACGCCCGCCGCGACCTGCCGGAGGAGTATGGCAGTCTCGGCCTGCCGGCGGCGGAGTTCGACCGCCACATCGCCTACGACATCGGCGTCGAGACTGTAACCCGCGAACTCGCAAGTCTGCTCGGCGTTCCGGCGGTGCTTGCCAATTTTTCGCGACTGCTGATCGACCCCAATCGCGGCGAAGACGATCCAACGCTGATTCGCCAGCTCTATGACGGCACCGTCATCCCGGGAAATTATCCCATGGCCCCGGAGGAGCGCGAAAGGCGGCTGGACCGCTTTTACCGCCCCTATCATGATGCCGTCGGCGCCATGATCGCCTCTGTGGCGCGAGCATCCGCGCGGGCACCCTTCATCTTTTCGGTGCATTCCTTCACACCGACCATGCAGGGATTCGTGCGGCCGTGGCACGCCGGCATATTGTGGGACCTGGACGACCGCGTTGCGCGGCCGCTGATCGACATGCTCGCCGAGGACAAGAGCCTCATCGTCGGCGACAACGAACCCTATGACGGCGCACTGCGCGGCGATACCATGTTCAGGCATGCCATCGTCAACGGCTTTGCCCATGCGCTGCTCGAGGTCCGCCAGGACCTGATCGCCGACCGCAAGGGTGCCCTCGCCTGGGCCGAACGGCTGGCGCCGATCGTTGACGCGATAGATCGACGTGCCGATATACATGCGGTGAAAATATTCGGCTCGCGCACCGGGCCGGTATGATGAGGCCCAAGGGAGGCCAACATGACATGACCGAACTCAGCGAAGAACAAAAGCGCGATTTCGAAGCCGCTGCCTTCCGCCGGCTGGTCGCGCATCTGCACGAGCGTTCCGACGTACAGAACATCGACCTGATGAACCTCGCCGGCTTCTGCCGCAACTGCCTGTCCAACTGGTACCGCGATGCGGCGCAAGCCGAAGGTGTCGAACTCAGCAAGGAACAGTCGCGCGAGATCATCTACGGCATGCCCTATGCCGAGTGGCAGGCACTGAACCAGATCGAAGCCTCCGACGCCAAGAAGGCCGAGTTCGAGGCAAGACGCCCTAGGGATCACTAGGGGAGGACGCCGTGCCTAAGATCGACGTTGCCGAGGTGCCCGTACGCAAGGGCTCATCCTATCCACCGCCGTTCGATGCACCCTGTGCCGAACGCGTGCGGCAGCGGCTAGGCAACGCAGGCGGGCTCACCGACTTCGGCATCAATCTCATGCGCCTGCCGCCGGGCAACTGGTCGAGCCAGCGCCACTGGCATTCGCACGAAGACGAATTCGTCTACGTGCTTGAAGGCGAGCTGACGCTCGTCGAAGATGCCGGCGAGACGGTGCTGCGCGCCGGTGATTGCGCGGCCTTTCCGAAAGGATCAGGCAACGGCCATCACATGATCAATAAATCGGGCGCGATGGCGATCTATCTCGAAGTCGGTTCGCGCTGGCCCGACGACGTCGCCACCTGCTCCGACATCGACATGATGAGCACCAACGCTGACGGCCGGTTTGTGCACAAAGATGGCGCGCCTTATCCCGAGTCGTAGGGATTTCGGAGTGGACCGCCGAGGTGGTTGGCCGACGCGAGAGGACGTAGCGTCTGGTCCAAGCACTTTCGGCGAAGAGCGCTTGACTGTGAATTGAATCGATCTAATTTGCCGCGCAACGCCATTTCCGGACCGGATTCTACCCGATGGACGCGCAGAAAATCACGCAGATCGCGATTCGTGGACGCTGGGCAGTGGCCGGCATCTTCCTCTCCAACGGCTTCCTGACCGGCAGTTGGGCGCCGCAGATCCCGGTGTTCCTGACGCGACTCGACATTTCGAAGTTCACGCTCGGCTTGCTGATTCTGTTGTTCGGTGCCGGCGCCGTCACTGCCATGACCTGGTGCGGCCATCTGATCTCGAAGCATGGCTCGCGCACGGTGCTGCGCTGGTTCGGACTTGCCGGCAGCTTCGGCCTTTTGGTTGTGGCTCTGGCCCCCAACGTGCCCCTTGCGGCCGTCGCCATGTTCATCTTCGGCGGTTCGATCGGCGGCATGGACGTCGCCATGAATGCCAACGCAGTGGCAGTCGAACGGCGGCTGTCCCGTGCCATCATGTCGTCCTCGCACGGCTTCTGGAGTCTTGGCGGTTTCGCTGGCGGCGCTTTGGGCGGTTTCGCCATCCAGAACTACGGTCACCTCGCCCATGCGACAGTGGTGACGGCTCTTGCCTTTGCCGTCATCGCCGTCGCGATCCGCTACCTGATCGCCGAGGACAAGCACCCAGTCGCCGAGCATCACAAATTCGCGCTGCCAGCAAACCCGCTGGTCTATCTGGTTGGGCTGATGGCGCTGCTGACGATGATCTCCGAAGGTGCGGTACTCGACTGGGCGGCGCTGTATCTCAGGCAGGAGCTCGGCGCCGATCTTGCCATCGCAGGCCTGGCCTATGCCGCCTTTTCCGGAGTCATGGCCATCATGCGCTTTCTCGGCGATGGCGTCCGCAACCGTTTCGGTGCCGTTACGACATTGCGCGCCTCGGCCCTTGCCGCTGCTGCCGGCATGCTGGTGGCCGGGCTGGCTCCCTCGCCTTGGCTGGCCATTGCCGCCTTCGCCTTTTGCGGCCTCGGCATTGCCAACATGGTGCCGATCATTTTTTCGGCCGGCGGCAACCAGGAGGGCATGGCGTCCGGCACAGGCATGAGCGTCGTCACAACAATGGGTTACTCAGGCATTCTGGTGGCGCCGTCGGCGATCGGCTTCGTCGCCGAGCACTCGAGCTTCGGCCCGATCTTCGTCGCACTCTCCGGGCTGCTGGTCGTCGTGCTGTTGATGGCCGGCCTCGCTCACCGCGCCGAATTCGCTGCCGAGCCTGCACCGGCTGAATAGCGCTTGAACTCTTCGTAGAGGAAATCCGCGACGCGGCGGATGCGCACGCTGGTACGCACGTCGCGGTGCATGGCCAGCCACACCGGCAGCGTCGGCAGCGGGAGACCCGGCAGCACTGTCTCGACCAGCGGATCACGGTCGGCGAGCGGCTCCTGGCCAAAGCCGATGCCGTTTCCCGCCCGCACCGCTTCCCACAGCACGATCTGATTATCGGTCCTGAAGCGGAAGGCATTGCGGGCGAGCGGGACGCCGAACTGGGCAAAGCCGCGAATGATCTCATCGCTGCGGTCGAAGCCGACCAGATCATGGCCGGCAAGATCGCGGGCCTCGCGCGGACGGCCACGCCGGTCCAGATAGGATTTTGCCGCGCAGGCGCGGAGCGGAATGTCGGTCACCTTGCGCGCGACCAGCTCATTCTGCGCCGGCTTGACCATGCGAATGGCGATATCGGCGTCGCGACGCAGCAGATTCTCGACCTGGTTCGAGGCGACGATCTCGACCTCGATGCCCGGCTCCTCGAACCCAAGCCTCGCTGTGATTTCCGGCAGCACATAGGCCGCCACCACTTCGCTGGCGGCAATGCGCACCGTACCCTCGATCGCCTCGACCGATCCCAGCGCCAGCAGCGAAAAGGCGCTCGCCTGCTCGCTCACCGCGCGGCCCCGTTCAAAGAGCGTGCTGCCCGCTTCCGTGAGCGCGTAGCCACGCCGCCCGCGCCGGAAGAGCGTGACACCGAGCGCCTGTTCCAGCTCGGTGATGTGGCGGCCGAGCGTCGGCTGGCTCGCGGCAAGTTTTCGCGCGGCGGCCGACAGGCTGCCGGTCTCCGCCACGGTGACGAAACTCTTGATCAGGTTCCAGTCAATATCCATTCAAAATTGAATATCATATCGCCAATCATAGTCAATTTTCATTCGTTTGCGAAGATACAATATTGGGGTCGTAACGCAACACGGAGACGAACAATGACCACGATCGCAATTCTCGGCGCCAATGGCCGCCTCGGCCGCACGGTCGCCATGGCCTTCCTCGATGCCGGCTACGATGTCCGCGCTGTCACCCGCAGCGGCAAGGTGCCGGCCGAGCTCAAAGGCGCTACGGCGATCGCCGGCGACGCGCTCGACCGTGCTGCGCTGATCCGCGCGACCGAAGGCGTCGATATCATTTTCAACGGCCTCAACCCGCTCTACACCGACTGGAGCAAATGCCTGCCGATGGCCGAGAATGTGATGGCTGCCTGCCGGGCGAACGGCGCGCTGCATCTCTTCCCGGGCACCGTCTACAATTACGGTTCGCAGATGCCGGCGGTGATCGCCGAAGACACGCCGTTTCGCCCGACGACGGAAAAGGGCCGCATCCGCGTCGCCATGGAAGATCTGTTTCGCCGCGAGGCCGACGCGGGTCGGGTGCGCACGATCTTGCTGCGCGCCGGTGATTTCTTCGGTGGTACCGGCAGCGGATCGTGGTTCGATCTGGTTGTTGCCGCCAAGATGACCAAGGGCGTCTATACCGCCCCAGGGCCGGTCGATCTCGTGCATGAATGGGCCTATCTGCGCGACTTGGCCAAGGCCTTCGTCGGGCTGGCTGACAGTCTCGACAAGCTCGGCTCCTACGAGGCGCTGAACTTTCCTGGCCATGCGGTGACCGATCTGGACATCAAGGCGGCCGCGGAGAAGGCGCTCGGACGCACGCTGAAGCTGACGTCGATGCCGTGGTGGGTGCTGCGCGCCGGCAGCCCGTTCGTGGCGATGTGGCGCGAGATCGTTTCGATGTCCTATCTCCGCTTCGAGCCGCACCGGCTGGTTTCGGGCAGGCTGGAAAGCGTTATCGGTACGATCCCGCACACGCCGCTGGAAGATGCAGTGTCGGAAGCGCTTGAGGATATCGGCATCGCCACGATCAAGACGACGCAAAAAGCTGCCCAACAAGGAACTTAAAAAAGGCGGATGGCCTGATGGTCATCCGCCGCTGTTCGGGAGGAAGGTTGCGCTCAGATCCGGCCCATTAACAGCAGCACCAGGACAACGATCAGGATGACGCCGACGATGCCGGATGGTCCGTAACCCCAGGACCGGGAATGCGGCCATGCCGGAACCGCGCCGATCAGAATAAGAATAAGGATAATGATGAGAATGGTGCTGATCGTCATCAGAAAATCCTCGCTTTGAGGTTGCAATGACGGAACAATGCAGAAGGCCGCCCATTGTTCCCGGGCGGCCTTTGCTTGATCAGGATGGCGATCCGGACTCTATTCGGCGGCCTTCGGGAAGGCGATCGCCGGTTCGGCACCCAGATCGGCGTCCAGGCCTTTCGACGGGATTTCGGCCTTTCGACGCCCCAACAGGCGACTGAACCAGCCACGACGCGCACCGGGTTTGACCTTGGCGCGAGTAAACACCATCAGCATCGACGGCGTCACCACCAGCGTCAGCACGGTGGCGAAGGACAGCCCGAAGACGATCGCCGAAGACAGCGAAATCCACCATTGCGTCGACGGCGCGTTGATCGTCGTCTCGTGATGGAAGATTTCGAGGCCGAGGCCGAAAGCAATCGGCAGCACGCCGAGGATCGCCGACACCGCCGTCAGCACCACCGGACGGGCACGTTCGCGGCAGGTCTGCAGAACGGCTTCGTATTTGTCCCAGCCCTCTTCGCGCAACCGGTCATAGGTGTCGATCAGCACGATGTTGTTGTTCACCACCACCCCGGCCAGCGCGATGACACCGATGCCCGACATGACGATGCCGAATGCCTCTCCCGTCAGCAGCAGCCCGAGGAACACGCCGATCGTCGCCATGACCACGCAGGACAGCACCAGCCAGACGCTGGTGAACTTGTTGAACTGCGCCAGAAGCACGATGAAGATCAGGAAGATCGCCGCACCGAAGGCTTTGCTGAGGAAGGCACCGGCCTCTGCGCTGTCCTCATTCGAACCGGCAAGCTTCCAGCGAATGCCGCTGCCGAGGTTCATGTCGGCGACAGCTTTGGTGACCTCCTGCTGGACGGCAGCCACCTGGGCGCCGGCAGCGACGTTGGCCTGGACGACGACCGTTCGCGCACCGTCGATGCGGTTGAGGATACCGACCGTCGGCTCCGGCTTGCGCACGACGAAGTTCGAGATCGGCACCGAGCCTTGAGCGGTCTGCACCCTGAGTTCGTCGAGCGTCGACAGCGTGCGCCGATCCTCGGGCAGGCGCAGCCTGATGTCGACTGCATCGTCGGCGCCAGCGGGCCGGTATTCGCTGAGCTTCAGCCCGTTGGTCACCAGTTGCACCACCGTTCCGACCGCAGTCGGGCTGATGCCGTACTGCGCCGCCTTGGCGCGATCGACCTCGAGCGCCCAGTCGACGCCGGGCGGCGCCAGGCCGTCGGAAATATCGATGACGCCGGGCACCTTGGCTATGCGCGCGGCGACGGCGCGGGCCTTGTCGTCAAGGCCCTTCGGATCGACGGCCGAAAGCCTGATCTGGATCGGCTTGCCGGTAGGCGGGCCGGCTTCCGGCACGCGAACCTCGACGTCGACACCGGGAATGCCGGCCATAACGCCGCGCAGTTCGTCCAGGATTGAGTTCGCCGATTTACGCTCGCGCCAGTCGACGAATTCGTACTGGATCACGCCAACCACGTCTTCCGGAACATCCTGGCCGCCGCCCTGCGTCTTGCCGACACGGGTATAGACAGACTTCACGCCCGGCCAACCGAGCAGTCGATTTTCCGCGGTCTTGGTGGCCGCGTCCATTTCGGCAAGCGAAAGATTGCCGCGGGCGTGGACATAGAGCAGGCCGTAGTCAGGCTCGACATTCGGGAAGAATTCGACGCCGGCACCGAATTTCGAATAGGCGTAGCCGACGCCGAACAACAGCGCCACAGTGAGGACAAGCACGGTGATGGGATAATGCACCGCCTGCTTGACCACGGCCATGTACCAGCCGTCGCGATTGTCGTCGGGGTGATGGGCCGGCGCCTTGGCAAATATCGCGCCCAGCGTCGGCGCGAAGACCAGCGCATAGAGCATCGAGGCCGAGAGCGTCACGATCAGCGTGATCGGCATGTATTTCATGAAGTCGCCGATAATGCCCGGCCAGAACAACAGCGGCGAGAAGGCGGCAATGCGCGTCATCGTCGCCGCGATGACCGGGCCGGCCATGCGCTTGGCGGCAAGCGCGAACGCTTGCTCCTTCGGCATGCCCTCGCTCATGCGTCGCTCGGCGAATTCGGTGACGATGATGGCGTCGTCGACCAGCATGCCGACCGCCAGGATGAGGCTGAACAGCACGATCATGTTGATCGTGTAGCCCATCATTGCCAGCAACAGGATGCCGATCAGGAAGGACGAGGGGATGGCCAATCCGATCAGCAGCGAGGCACGGCCAGACAGCGCGTAGAGAATGACGATGAACACCAGGATGACGGCGATCATCACGTGGTTCTGCAGGTCGCCGAGCAACTGGTTCACGAAGACGGACTTGTCTTGCGTGTAGGTGACGTGCATGCCCTCCGGCATCGTCTTGATGAAGGCGTCGGACACCTCCCTGACCTTGCCAATCGTATCGATCAGGTTGGAGCCGATGCGCTTCTTCACCTCGATGGCGATCGCCGGCTTGCCGTCGAGGCGGGTGACCGTCTCGGCGTCCTTGAATGTGGAGCGGATGGTGGCAATGTCCTTGGCCTGCACCACCGCATTGGGGCCGGCGACGACCGGCAGCGCCGCCACATCCTCTGGCGTCTCGATAAGCGAGGGCACCTTGACCGCGTATTTGCCCTCGGATCCTTCGATGTTGCCGGCGGCGACAAGACTGTTGGAAGCGCCGACCGCACCGATCAACTGGTCGAGCTGCAGCCCGTAGGAAGACAGCTTCATCGGATCGATGACAACTTCGACGAGGTCGTCGCGCGCACCCTGCAGCGAGCCCTCGAGCACGCCAGGCACTTCCTCGATGCGGTCGCGCAGCTCGCGCGCCGCCGCCGTCAGCACGCGCTCGGGCACCTCGCCCGACAGCGTCACGACCAGGACGGGGAACTCGGAGATGTTGACCTCGGAGACCACGGGCTCCTCAGCCGCTTGCGGCAGGTCGGCCTTGCCGTCCTGCACCTTGCTGCGCGTGTCCTGCAGCGCGGTGGCGAGATCCGTCTGTGGCTGGAATTCGACCAGCACATAACCGCCGCCCTGGAAGGCGGCCGAGCGCATCTCCTTGAGGCCTTTCAGGCTCTTCAGCTTGGCTTCCATCGGCCGCAGCAGGAGGCGCTCGGAGTCTTCCGGCGAGATGCCCTGGTAGATCAGGCTGACATACATCATCGGAATCGGAACATCCGGTTCCGCTTCCTTCGGCGTCGACTGGTAGGCGACCGCACCGGCAAGGATGAGAAAGACCAGGACCGCAATGGTCAGCCGGGCATTGCTGATAGCAAGTTTGACGATGTCCATGATTACTGCGTCCCGGCCGTCGCTTCGCCCAACAGCTTTTGAATGGTCGCCTGGTCGGCTGCGACCGGCTTGACCACCTCGCCTTCCTTCACCAGCTCCTGGCCGGCGACGATAATGCGGGCGTCGGCCGCAATGCCGCCGAGCACCAGGCCGGTTGGCGTGTCGTCGACTAGATCGATCGGGAAGAACACGACCTTGTCGTCCTTGTCGACGGCGCGGATGCCGAGGTCGCCCTTGTCGCCGAGCGTCACCACCGATCGCGGCAGCATCACGGCGTCGGTCGGCTGGGCGCTGAGCGCAATTTCTGCCGTCATGCCGGCCGGTACGGACCCATCGGCATTGGGGATAGCGACTTCAACCCGAAAGGTACGGGTTGCCGAAGATGCATCCCGGCTGATGTAGCGCACCGTACCCTTGACGGTCTGGCCACTGACCAGGCGCACATTGGCTTCGTCACCGATCTTCAGATAGCCGAGATCGCGTTCGCTGACTTCGCCGCGTGCGATCACCGGATCGAGCTTGAGAATGGTCGCCACCTCGCCGCCCTGCATGACGGAACTGCCAAGCTCCACCGGCACCCGGTCGATGACGCCGTCGAAGGGCGCCTTCACCTCGTTGCGGTCGAGCTCGGCTTGCGCTGCGTCCAGTTGCGACTTGGCCAGCGTCAGGTTGGAACGGGCCGTATCGAGCTGCAGCTTGGGCAGATTGCCGGTTTTCATCAGCCGCAGGGCCGCAGCCAGCTCGGCCTCACGTTGCACGACAAGCTGCTTGGCGTTGTCGACCGCCGAGATCTTTTCCTCGGCGGCAAGCATCAGGATGAGGTCGCCGGTCTTGACGTGCTGACCCTGCTTGACCGGCAGCTTGTCGATGACGCCGGCGACGCGTGTCGCCAGGACGGCGCGCTTATCGGCTTCGGTCAGTCCGGAAATGCGGATAGCGCGTGCATAGGTGCGCCGCGGCGGGGTTATGACCGCGACCGTGCGTAACGGCGCCTTGGGCTGTTCCGCCTCGGCAGTCCCCGGCTTGGCAGCCCCCTGTTTGCCAGTTTGGGGCTTGCCTGCGTCGGCTGCCTTGGGCTGCTCGACCTCTCCTGCCTTGGGCTTGTTGTCGGCGGACGCGCTGCCGACGGACGAGAATTCGCCTGTCGCCATCCAGCCGGCGAACCCGATGAGCACAACAATGGCTGCAAGCTTGTGAAACCTGAATTTCGGCATCGTCATTTTTTCCAGTGCGCGGGGTTCGGCCAGGCCGCATCTTCTACTTGGGGCGCGTCGCCGATATGGGTGCGCGCGAGGCCGTATTCAAATTGCCGTGATCGGCGAAGCGCGCTTCTACCTCAAAGTTGCATCGCAATATAGTCAGAAAAGTTGATGGGTTGTTGCTTTGTCCGCAAAGATGCGGCTGCAGCATCGGCTGTTGATCGCCAAAACAGCGGTATGGCAGCAAGTGTCAGGATGATTGACGGATTGCGAATGCCATCTGCTTGCGAAGCAGCTAGGCCGGACGGCGGGCGGCCTCGGGCTGCTTGCGCGCCGCAAGAAATTCCTTGACCCGCCGGCCCGGCGCCGGCCCGCGCACCGGCTTCAAGCCGTCGTCGAGTTCGCCGGACAGATCGATCGTCGGCCGCTTGCCGACGGCGTCATAATTTTCTTCCAGCCAATCACTGGCTGCGGTGCGGCCGAGGTCGCGCAGATAGGCAAGGAACGCCCATTCGGCATTGACCTTGGATGATGCCGACAGATCCTTGAACGCTTCGTCGGCATCGATGCGGTGCATGCGGATGTCGCGATATTCGCCGTGCGGCAATCGGCCGGCGGCGATCAGTTCCTTGACGAAGGCGATCGAGCGGAATTCGCGCAACAGCCCGGCATTGAAGGTGATCTCGTCGATGCGGTTCTGGATCTCATTGGCGCTCTTCGGCGTTCCCTCGCGGACCACCGGATTGATCTGCACCAAAAGCACGTCCTCGGTGGCCGCCGTCTTGAAGAACGGGAACAGTGCCGGGTTGCCGCCATAACCGCCATCCCAATAGGGCACGCCCTTGATCTCGACGGCACGGAACAATTGCGGCAAGCAGGCCGACGCCATCACCGTGTCGAGGTCGATCTCGCCGTCCGAGAAGACCCGCAACTGGCCGGTCTCGACATTGGTAGCGGAAATGAACAGTTCCATCGACTTGCAGGCGCGCACATTGTCGAAATCGATCTCACGTTCGACCACGTCGCGCAGCGGATTGATGGCGAGCGGATTGGCGACATAGGGCGAAAATACCCGAGACATCGTATCGAACAGGAAATAGCCGGGCGTGTTCTCGATCGACCAATTGCCCCAGGCGACGTCCCAAGGCATGCGCTGTACCGGGCTGAAGCGGCCCTTTGCCGCCACCGCACGCCAGAAATCGTCGAGCTTCCGCCGCGCGCCCTCGACACCGCCGCGGACAAAGCCGTCGGCCAGCGCCACGGCATTCATGGCGCCGGCGCTGGTGCCCGAAACCGCCGTTATGTCGAGGCGCCCGTCCTCGAGCAGCCGATCGAGCACGCCCCAGGAAAACGCCCCGTGCGAACCGCCGCCTTGCAGCGCGACATTGATCTTCTTTGGCTCTTCCGCCTTGCCATTTTTCGGCATGGCGTGGCCCTTGACCGCTGGAAGCCTCACTGAGCGGTCCAGCCGCCATCGACAGAGATGTGCGCGCCGTTGATCTGCGCCGCCGCATCCGAGCATAGGAACACCGCGGCCGCCGCAACCTGCTCGACGGTGACGAACTCCTTGGTAGGCTGCTTTTCGAGCATGACCTCACGGACCACCGTCTCGCGGTCCATCTTGTTGGCCTTCATCTGGTCGGGGATCTGCGCCTCGACCAGCGGCGTCAACACATAGCCGGGACAAATGGCATTGCAGGTGATCTTGTCGCGCGCCAGCTCCAGGGCGACCGTCTTGGTCAGGCCCAGAATGCCATGCTTGGCCGAGACATAGGCCGATTTGAACGGCGAGGCGACAAGGCCGTGGGCCGAGGCGACGTTGACGATCCGGCCGCCACCGGCCTGTTTCATCAACGGGATGGCGGCTGCGATGGTGTGGAAGGCCGATGACAGGTTGATGGCGATGATCGTATCCCATTTCTCGATCGGGAAGCTTTCGACCGGCGCGACATGCTGGATGCCGGCGTTGTTGACCAGGATGTCGACCGAGCCGAATGCCTCGGCTGCCTTCGCCACCAAAGTCCGGCACTCGGCCGGCTTCGACATATCGGCCTTGACGTAGACGGTCTTCACCTGGTGGTGCTTCGCGATTGCGTCGGCGATGGCGTGATCGTCGGCGGTGTCGGAAAAGGAATTGACGACGACGTTGCAGCCTTCGGCCGCGAGCGCGTGAGCAATGGCCAGGCCGATGCCCGAGGTGGAACCGGTGATGATGGCGGTTTTTCTGGCGGTCAAGGCGGCTTTATTCCTTTCGAGGCGGGCTCCCGTGGAACCATGCTGCACTGCAGCATATAGGCTCTCTGTCACCCAAGAACAGCGGATGTGTGGAGCAATGACATGAAATTTTTGTCATGTAGACCTCTCTCGTCCCCTAAGAGAGGTCGTTGCCTCGTTTCGCAAAGCATGCGCTGAAAGCTCGTCAGGCGACGAGGTCCGGCACCGTCCCGATATAGCGCGACTGCGGCCGGATCAGCCGTCCGCTCGTTTGCTGCTCGCGCGCATGGGCAATCCAGCCGGCGACGCGCCCGGCAGCAAAGACATTGGTGAACGCCTCTTTCGGAAAGCCCGCCGCTTCCAGCAGGAGCGCTGTGAAGAACTCGACATTGGTCTGGAGCGAGCGCGACGGCTTGGCGATGAGAAGCACTTCGAGCGCCGCTTGCTCCACGCTTTCGGCAAACGCCAGCCGGTGGCCGGCTTCGCCCTTGGCGCCGAGCTGCCGCACCACCGCTTTCAGCACGTCGGCACGCGGATCGCGCACACGGTAGATGCGATGCCCGAAGCCCATGATGCGGCGGCCACGCGCGATCTCGCCACGCAGCCAGCCGGCGGCGTCGCCATGCGCCTCGATCGCATCCAGCATCTCGATCACCGGACCTGGCGCGCCGCCATGCAGCGGCCCCTTGAGCGCTCCGAGCCCGGCCAGCACCGCCGAAGTAAGCCCGGCCTGCGTCGAAGCGACCACGCGCGCGGCGAAGGTCGATGCGTTGAGGCCGTGGTCGCAAACCGTCACGAGATAGGCATCGAGCGCCTTCGCCAATTTAGGCGAGGCCACAATGCCGGTCAGCATCCGCAGCATGTCGGCTGCATGATCGGCCTTGCTATCGGGCGCAATCGGGCTTTCGCCGCGCTGCAAGCGCAGCAAGGCCGGCGTCAGCACGGCAGGTGCCGCAACCAGCCGCAGCGCGTCCGACAATTTGCCGCCATCCGGCAGCAGGGCAATACCGGCGCGCATCGCGCTGTAGATATCGACGGATGCGAGAAACGGCAGCAAGGGTTTGATCTGCTCGAACACTTCGCTGCGCGCCCGACCGATCGCGTTCGCCAGCTCGCTGCCGTCGGGAAGATCGTCGAAAAAGCCGTCGAACAGCAGATGAACCACCTCGGCGTATTTCCAGCGGCCTGCCAGTTCGGGCAACGAATGGCCCCGGATGGTCAGGCGGCCACCAAGACCGTCAACATCGGAGAGCACCGTTTCCGCCGCCACCACATCATCGAGCCCATTCGCCATTGGTTTTCTCCTTGACCCTTTCCGGGTGGAAGATAAGGGTTGGTGACTCGACCATCAATCTTGATCAACGGAATCAACATGACAAGGCTGACATGACGGAGTGGCTGACGCGGGACGAAGCCCTGGAGCGTCTCAAGGTGCGAGCCCAGACCCTCTATGCCTATGTCAGCCGCGGACGCATCGGCGTGCGGCCGGACCGGGCGGATCCACGCCGCAGCCAGTATCGCGCCGACGATATCGCGGCGCTGGCGAGCCGCCGGGCTCGTGGCCGAAATCCCCAGGCAATCGCCGAAAGTGCAATTGCCTGGGGTGAGCCGGCGATCGCCACCACGATCTCGACCGTTTTGCATGGCCGCCTTGTCTATCGCGGCCAGGATGCGGTTGCTCTCTGCGAGGCTGCCACGCTGGAGCAGACGGCAAACCTGCTTTGGGCATCTGGCGCACCAGTGTCGTTCGTCTCGGCGAGCCGCCATGACAACGGCGCAACTGGCCGGCCGGCTGCCTTCGCGGAATTGGCCGCGTTGGCGGCCAACGGCCGGCCTTCGCTCGGCCGAAGATCGGCTTCGCTCAACCACGATGCGGCCGGCGCCATCGCCGCTTTGGCCCAGGCGCTCGGCGCGAATCCCGGAACTGGTGCCGTGCACGAAAGGCTGGCGCGGGGATGGTCGCTCGATGCGGCCGGCGCAGACTTGATCCGTCGCTCACTGGTACTGTTGGCCGATCACGAATTGAACGCATCGACCTTCGCCGCGCGGGTCGCCGCGTCCACCGGTGCACCTGTTTCGGCCTGCCTGCTTGCCGGCCTCGCCACGCTCTCCGGTCCGCGTCATGGCGGCGCCGCGGAGGCGGTCATGATGCTGGCGGAAGATGCGCAGAGATTGGGGCCGGATGCGGCTGTCGGACGCTGGCTCGGTCACGACAGGCCGCTGCCCGGATTTGGCCATCCGCTTTATCCCGACGGCGATCCGCGTGCGGAACCGTTGCTGGCCGCGATAGATGTCGATGATGGGCTGTTACGGCTTTGCGATGCGGCCTTTGCGGCAACGGGCATGCGCCCGAACGTCGATTTCGCTTTGGCCGCGCTGACGCGCGGTCTCCGTTTGCCGTCCGATGCGCCGTTCCGCCTGTTCGCGCTCGGCCGCAGCGTCGGCTGGGCCGCGCATGCCGTGGAGCAGGTGACAAGCAACGGCCTGATCCGGCCACGCGCCCGCTACCAGGGGCCGCTGCCGGAGCAGCTCTAGCCGCGCTGTTTGCGAAGTCTCAGCGGCGCCTGAGCGAAGGTTCGACGCGGCGCCTCGCCCCGGCAATCACGACATGGTGTCGAGCTTGCGCTGCATCGCGGCGATCTGCTCCTTCAGCTCCTGAAGGTCGTCGGGTTTTTCCGGCGTTTCCTTCCTGGCCGGTTCGGCCGGCGCTGCTGCCGGCGCCGAGCCCGCGGACGGGAACGGCGTGAACAGCCGCATGGCGTTCTGGAACATTTCCATGTTGCGCCGCGTCTGCTCCTCCAGCACCTTGATCGGCGTAGCGATCTTCATCATGTCCATCGGCGACTTGCCGAGGGCATCTTTCATCTGCTCGCGAAAGCGCTCCTGCTCCTTCGAGAAGGCCAGCATCGACTGCTCGAGAAAGCTCGGCACGATCATCTGCATCTGGTCGCCATAATAGGCGATGAGCTGACGCAGGAACGGGATCGGCAGCATGTTCTGCCCGTCCTTGTTCTCCAGCTCGAAGATGATCTGGGTCAGTACCGGATGCGTGATGTCGTCACCGGTCTTGGCGTCCTGGACAGTAAAGTCCTCGCCTCTTTTGACCATTTCAGCGAGATCCTCGAGCGTCACATAGGTGCTGGTGCCCGTATTGTAGAGACGGCGATTGGCATATTTCTTGATAACAATAGGTTCGTCTTTTGCGGCCATCTGCATCCTCCCCGGACACCGGGCAGCTTAAGTAAGCCGCCGGTAACGATTGCGCCTTTTTAAAGGATATGCGCAAAAGCGTCATGAATCCAAGCAGTTTGTGCAGTGCGGGAACATTTTATGCTGCGCAGCACGGATGGGCCGCCGTTGCAGCGACGGGCGGCATGCTTGCGGCAGTGGGACGCCATGCCCATTTCGGGTTTGACTCGGGTTGTGGAAAGGGCAAGAAAAGTCCCCGACGGCACCCGAAATCGTTCCCCGAAAGCCTGGAGAAGAACATGTCCGCTTCCAACGCCATCGTTGTCGCCAGTGCAGCACGCACGCCCGTCGGCTCCTTCAACGGCGCTTTCGCCAACACCCCAGCCCATGAATTGGGTGCCGTCGCCGTCAGGGAAGCGCTGGTCCGTGCCGGCGTCGACGGCAAGGAGGTGGACGAGGTCATCCTCGGCCAGATCCTGACCGCGGCTCAAGGACAGAACCCGGCGCGGCAGGCGGCTATGGCCGCCGGCGTGCCGCAGGAGGCGACCTCCTGGGGCCTGAACCAGCTCTGCGGCTCCGGCTTGCGCGCCATCGCGCTCGGCATGCAGCAGATCGCCCAGGGCGATGCAAAAATCATCGTTGCCGGCGGCCAGGAATCGATGTCAATGGCTCCGCATGCGCAACATCTGCGCGGTGGCGTCAAGATGGGCGATTTCAAGCTGATCGACACCATGATCAAGGACGGCCTGACCGATGCCTTCTATGGCTATCATATGGGCAACACCGCTGAGAACGTCGCCCGCCAGTTCCAGATCACCCGCGACGACCAGGACCAGTTCGCACTGGCTTCCCAGAACAAGGCCGAGGCCGCGCAGAAAGCCGGGAAATTCAAGGACGAGATCGTTGCCTTTACAGTCAAGGGCAGGAAGGGCGACACCGTAGTCGACCAGGATGAATACATCCGCCACGGCGCGACAATCGATGCCATGACCAAGCTCAAGCCCGCCTTCGACAAGGAAGGCACGGTGACTGCTGCCAATGCTTCCGGCATCAACGACGGCGCCGCCGCCGTGGTGCTGATGACCGAAGCGGAAGCCGCAAGGCGCGGCATCACACCGCTGGTGCGTATCGTTTCCTGGGCGACCGCCGGTGTCGACCCGCAGATCATGGGGACGGGACCGATCCCCTCCTCGCGCAAGGCGCTGGCCAAGGCCGGCTGGTCGGTTGGCGACCTCGATCTGGTCGAAGCCAACGAGGCCTTTGCCGCGCAGGCCTGCGCCGTCAACAAGGACATGGGCTGGGATCCGGCCATCGTCAACGTCAATGGCGGCGCCATCGCCATCGGCCATCCGGTCGGCGCCTCGGGCGCCCGCATCTTCAACACGCTGGTCTACGAGATGCGCCGCAGAAGTGCCAGGAAAGGCCTTGCCACGCTGTGCATCGGCGGCGGCATGGGTGTTGCCATGTGCGTGGAAGCAATGGGATGAATGGCAAATTGTGAATGGTGAATGGAAGATCGGAGGGCTTACGCAATAATCATTCCCCATTCCCCATTCACCATTCACTCTGGGAGGGAAACGCATGACAAAGGTTGCAATCGTCACAGGCGGGTCGCGCGGCATCGGCGCGGCGATATCGGTCGCCTTGAAAAGCGCCGGCTATTCGGTCGCCGCAAACTACGCCGGCAATGAAGAAGCGGCGGCAAAGTTCAAGGCCGCGACCGGCATCCCGGTCTATAAATGGTCCGTCGCCGACTACGAGGCCTGCGCCGCCGGCATCAAACAGATCGAAGCCGATCTCGGTCCCGTCTCGGTGCTGGTCAACAATGCCGGCATCACTCGTGACGCGATGTTCCACAAGATGACGCGCGAGCAATGGAAAGAGGTCCTCGACACCAACCTTTCCGGCGTCTTCAACATGACGCATCCGTTGTGGGGCGGCATGCGCGACCGCAAGTTCGGTCGCATCATCACCATCTCCTCGATCAACGGCCAGAAAGGCCAGGTCGGCCAGGTCAATTATTCGGCCTCGAAGGCCGGCGATATCGGCTTCACCAAGGCACTGGCCCAGGAAGGCGCGCGCGCCGGCATCACCGTCAACGTCATTTGCCCTGGCTACATCGCCACCGAGATGGTCAAGGCAATGGACGAGAAGGTCCTCAACGAGCGCGTCATCCCGCACATCCCGGTCGGCCGTCTCGGCGAGCCGGAGGAAATCGCGCGCTGCGTCGTCTTCCTCGCTTCCGACGATGCCGGTTTCATCACCGGCTCGACCATATCAGCCAATGGCGGCCAGTACATCGCCTGATCGTTTATCTTTACGTTGAGACAGATACGCGCTTGGACGAACGGGCCTGCAAAACGGCCCGTTTCTATAGCGGTCTTCCCGTTGCAAGATCTCGATGCGGCACGCTGCCCCAATCCGGCACGCAAAGGTTAACGGCCGCTGCGCAGCCTATGCAAAAACCGCCCGGCAGCCTGTGGATTCTCGGTGGAAAAGCTGTTCACAACACAACATGCAGCGGTGAACAAACCAAGAAACTTCGGCTATCTCTGATTCGTCGCCGATTCGTTCCGGCTTTGAGCGGAACGTTAACGGCGAGAGCTGAAAACACCCTCGAAATGATTGAAGCGCGTTAGGAAACATCAATAATTTCATAATGTTGTGCGAAGCAGATTGGCCAGCCACGACCATTCACCGGCAAAGGTTAACCGCAGTGCTCGCTTGGATGCCACTTGCATAAATCGGGCCAGTTTCCGTGATTCAGCATGTGGTGAGACTCGCCGACAGAAAACCCAGATGTAGCCGTGAACAAACCCTGAATCAGCGCGAGTCAGTGATTCGTCGCTGATTCGTTCCAGACTCGTTCCAACTGTTAATCGGGAACAGATTTTCTGGCTTCGAACCAACCAATCGGCCTGCCCTCGGCATATTCCGCTTTCGCTTCGCGCCCGAAATCCCTATGTGTCGCCTGTCATACGCGGCCAATATGGGCGCGCTCCCGACAATGCGAGGCAGAGAGCCTTATTTCCAGGCCGATGAACATCTATCCGAAACACACTGAACCGCTGATCCTGTCGGGTCGAGACGTGACGGCCGTGCTCGGCCCGACCAATACCGGCAAGACCCATCTCGCGATCGAGCGCATGGTGGCGCACGAAAGCGGCGTCATCGGCCTGCCGCTCAGGCTGCTTGCCCGCGAGGTCTATACGCGCGTCTGCGAGAAGGTCGGCGCCCATAAGGTGGCGCTCATCACCGGCGAGGAAAAGATCCAGCCGGCGGGCGCGAAATACTCGGTCTGCACCGTGGAAGCGATGCCGCGCGAGACCGACGCCGCCTTCGTTGCCATCGACGAGGTCCAGCTCGCCGGCGATCTCGAACGCGGACACATCTTCACCGATCGCATCCTGCATCTGCGCGGCCGCCAGGAGACGCTGCTGCTCGGCGCCGCCACCATGCACGGCATTCTGCAGCGCCTGCTGCGGGGCGTGTCGGTAGTGACGCGACCACGCCTGTCGCATCTTGCCTATGTCGGCTCGAAGAAGCTGACCCGCCTGCCGCGGCGCACCGCGATCGTCGCCTTCTCGGCCGACGAGGTCTATGCCATCGCCGAGCTGATCCGCCGCCAGCAGGGCGGTGCCGCCGTCGTGCTCGGCGCACTCAGCCCGCGCACCCGCAACGCCCAGGTGGCGCTGTTCCAGTCGGGCGACGTCGACTACCTCGTCGCCACCGACGCCATCGGCATGGGCCTCAACCTCGACCTCGACCACGTTGCCTTCGCCCAGAATCGCAAATTCGACGGTTACCAGTACCGCAACCTGACGGCGGCCGAGCTCGGCCAGATTGCCGGCCGCGCCGGCCGGCATCTGCGCGACGGCACCTTCGGCGTCACCGGCCAGGTCGATCCGCTGGATGATGAACTGGTCAACAAGATCGAGGCGCATGATTTCGATCCGGTGAAAGTGCTGCAGTGGCGTACCGCGCATTTCGATTTCGCCAGCCTCGATGCGCTGAAGCGCTCGATTGAGACCAACGCCCCGGTAGAAGGCCTGACGCGCGCACTGCCGGCAGTAGACGCGCAGGCGCTCGAGCATCTGTCGCGCGACGAGGACGTCCGGGCACTCACCACCGATGCCAGACGCGTGGCGCTGCTGTGGGAAGCCTGCGCGCTGCCCGACTACAGGAAGATCGCGCCGGCCCAGCACGCCGACTTGATCGCCTCCATCTACATGGACCTTGCCAGGCACGGCCATGTCGACGAGAACTACATGGCCGAGCAGGTGCGCCGTGCCGACACCACTGAAGGCGACATCGACACGCTGTCGCACAGGATTGCCCAGATCCGCACATGGACCTTCGTCTCCAACCGGCCCGGCTGGCTGGCCGATCGGGCACACTGGCAGGAAAAGACGCGCGAAATCGAAGACAGATTGTCGGATGCGCTGCATGAGCGGTTGACGAAACGTTTTGTAGACCGCAGGACTTCCGTCCTCATGCGGCGCCTTAGAGAAAACACGATGCCTGAAGCCGAAATCAGCCCAACCGGAACCGTCCTCGTCGAAGGCCATCACGTCGGCGAGCTGCAGGGTTTCCGCTTCACCGCCGACCAGAGCGCCGGCGGCGAGGATGCCAAGGCGGTGCGGGCGGCGGCGCAGAAGGCGCTTGCCGCCGAGTTCGAAGCGCGGGCCGAGCGGTTCGGCGCCTCTGCCAATGGCGACATTGCGCTGGGTTCGGATGGCACGCTGCGCTGGATCGGCGCGCCGATCGGCACGCTGGTTGCCGGCGAAGACGCTTTGAAGCCGCGTCTCGTTCTGCTCGCCGACGAGCAACTCACCGGCCCGGCACGCGACAAGGTTGCGGCGCGCGCCGAGCGCTTCGTCAACTTCCAGATCGAATCCCTGCTGAAGCCGCTGGTCGACCTCAAGAATGCGGAGCAGATCACCGGCATCGGCCGCGGCATTGCTTTCCAGCTCGTCGAGCATTTCGGCCTCATCAACCGTCGCGACATCGCCGACGAGATGAAATCCCTCGACCAGGAAGGCCGCGCGGCGCTTCGCCGTCTCGGAGTGCGCTTCGGCGCCTACCATGTCTTCGTGCCGGCGCTGATCAAACCGGCGCCGGCGGGGCTGATAACGCTGCTGTGGGCGCTGAGAAACGACGGCAAGAACAAGCCCGGCTTCGGCGATGTCGTTCACGCACTGGCCTCCGGCCGCACCTCGGTGGTCATCGATCCGACCTTCGACAAGACCTTCTACAAGCTTGCCGGCTACCGCAATCTTGGCCGGCGTGCTGTACGCGTCGATATTCTCGAACGGCTGGCCGACCTGATCCGGCCGGCGACCAACTGGAAGCCGGGCCTCGGCCCTCGCCCCGACGGCGCCTATGACGGTCAGTCCTTCATGGTGACGCCGCCGATGATGTCGATTCTCGGCGCCACCGCCGACGACATGGAAGAAATCCTGAAGGGACTCGGCTATCGCGCCGATGCCAAACCGGCGGCCGAGGTCAAGGCGCGGCTCGAAGCACAGGACAATGCCGCGCGTGAAGCTGCCGCTGCAAAGCAGGCGGCGGAAGAGGCTGCGCGAGTCGAGCAGGCGAGGATGGCGGAAGCATCTGCCGCGGCAGAGCCGCCGGCGGAGGCTTCGGAACCTGTGTCGGATGCGGCTCCTGTTGCGGAGGCGGCGGCCGAAGCTGTGACCGAAGCGACGGCAGAGCCTGTCGCGGAAGCTCCAGCCCCTGAAGCTGCGGCAGAAGTCACGCAAGAGACCCGGCCCGCCGCGGAGGCGACTGCTGAAGCGCCTGCGGAACCAGCGGCCGAGCCAAGGGCGGAACTTGGGGCGGAAACTGAGGCTGCGGCATCGGCAGAACCGCCGGTTTCCGACACTACGGAAGCATCGCCGGCCGAACCTGCAGCGACGGCGGAAGCCGTCTCCGGCGAAGCTGCTCCAGAAGCGGAGGAGCCAAAACCTGTCCTGTTATGGCGGCAGGGTCGTTTCGACCAGCGCCCGCGTCATCGCCAGCATGACAACCGCCCCCGGGACAATCATCGGGACAATCGCGCGCGCAATGGTCAAGCTGGGCCGGACAGCCGCAGCGATGCGCCGGCAGATGCCGGCGGGCAACCGACGCCGGGCGACCGGCCCGCCCGTCAGGGGCGCCACGACCAGCGCGACGGCGCCGGCAAGCCGCGCTTCGATCGCAGCAAGTTCAAGCCCAGGCCGCAAGGCGAGGCGGCAGAACAGCGCGCCGGCAAGCCGCAAGGTGAACGCCCGGACCGGCGCGAAAACCGGCCCGACTGGAAGGCTGGCCGACAGGACGGCAAAGGCGGCGCCCAAGGCGCAAAGCCCGCCTTCCAGCCAAAGCCGCGTGAGGAACGCCCGGTCCGCTTCGATCCGGACTCGCCCTTCGCCAAGCTCGCCGCGTTGCGCGACCAGCTGAAGAAGTAGGCTGCTCGTCCAATGGTCACTGATGCCCGCCAGCGCATCGACAAGTGGCTGTTCTTCTCGCGCGCGGTAAAATCGCGCACGCTGGCAGCCAAGCTGGTCGTCGCCGGACGCGTCCGCATCAATCGCGACAAAGCAGCGCAGGCCTCCGATACGGTCCGGCCGGGCGACGTTTTGACCATCACGCTGGAGCGGCGGATCTTCGTCTGGAAAGTCCTTGGCACCGGCGTACGGCGTGGCCCGGCCGAAGAGGCCCGCCTACTCTACGAGGACATGTCGCCGCCCCCCGCGCCCAAGGGCGAGGCGCTTCCGGATGCGGTGCCGCCGTTGCGCGAGGCCGGCAGCGGTCGCCCGACGAAGAAGGAACGCCGCCAGACCGACCACCTGCTCGGCGACGATTGAGCAAGGTCGAACGCCCGCTTTGCCGGCCTTCCGGAATTCCATTCCGGAAACCGCGGCACCGCTGGCAGGGGCCGCCCTTGCCACCAGCGGACAAAGGCGTTACCTCACCAAAAAAGCCCAATAAAATGGGACGTCCCGGAGCCGACCAATGACCTATGTCGTGACCGACAATTGCATAAAATGCAAATACATGGACTGCATCGAGGTCTGTCCGGTCGACTGCTTCTACGAAGGTGAGAACATGCTCGTCATCCACCCGGACGAGTGCATCGATTGCGGCGTCTGTGAACCGGAATGCCCGGCCGACGCGATCAAGCCCGACACCGAGTCGGGCCTCGACAAATGGCTGCAGATCAACACCGAATATGCCGACAAATGGCCCAACATCACCGCCAAGAAGGAGCCGCCGGCCGACGCTAAAAATTTCGATGGCGAAACTGGCAAGTTCGAGAAATATTTCTCCGCCGAGCCCGGCGAAGGCGACTGACGAGCCTGCCGGCTGCGGCGGCCTGACGCCGCGTAACAGACGTGATACATTAACTGCCTTGACAGGCGGCGACGGCGCGTGGCCTTCGCGCGTGCAGCAAAACCTTGATTCTTCCGACTTTTTGTGTTATATCAACCAAACATGCCGGTGACACAACGTCGATTTATGGCGCAAACGCCCCAAATCACTGAAAGGTGAATTTCTCAATCCGGACCAGAGCGATCTGGGGCAGGCGGTCGCAATGTTGCGATTTGCCGGTCCTGGCCTTTCCGGTGAGTTCATCGTTGTGTGGCTAAGGACCGGTCACCCCGGTCGCACGAGTTCGGGCCGGCACGATGCCGGTACCACAACAAGGAGTTCAGGGCGTAATGGCAACGATCACCCCGCAGAAGAAGTCCACCGCAGCGCGCCACGGTTTCAAGACCGGCGAGTACATCGTCTATCCGGCGCATGGTGTCGGCCAGATCGTCTCGATCGATGAGCAGGAAGTCGCGGGCCACAAGCTGGAGCTGTTCGTCATCGACTTCCAGAAGGACAAGATGCGCCTCAAGGTGCCGGTCGCCAAGGCGACCTCGATCGGCATGCGCAAGCTGTCGGAAGAGGATTATGTCGAGCGCGCGCTGAAGGTCGTGCAGGGCCGCGCCCGCGTCAAGCGCACCATGTGGTCACGCCGCGCCCAGGAATATGATGCCAAGATCAACTCCGGCGATCTGATCTCGATCTCGGAAGTGGTGCGCGACCTTTACCGCGCCGATAACCAGCCGGAGCAGTCCTATTCCGAGCGCCAGCTCTACGAGGCGGCGCTTGACCGCATGGCCCGCGAGATCGCGGCCGTCAACCGCATGTCGGAGACCGAAGCGGTGCGCCTCATCGAGGTGAACCTCAACAAGGGCCCGAAGCGCGGCGCCAAGGCCGACAACGAGGAAGCCGAGCAGGAAGAAGCCGCCTGAGCTTTTTTGCTTTCGAATTCAGAAAAACCCGGCCTTGCGCCGGGTTTTTTTGTCTTAGCTGACCGGCGACGGGCATATCTAACCTTCGCCGCCCTCCCTTTCCGCCTCGTGCTTCAGCGTGGCAATGAACCGCTTGGTCCGCTGGCGTTCCGGGTTGCTGAACAGCACCGCGGCCGGGCCTTGTTCGACGATGTTGCCGGCATCGAGGAACACCACTTCCCGCGCGATCTTGGAGGCGAGCCGCAGGTCATGCGTCGCCATCACCATGGTCGTGCCCTCGCTGGCGAGCTTGCCGAGCACGTCGACCACCTCCTGCGCCAGTTCCGGATCGAGTGCCGAGGTCGGCTCGTCGCAGAGCAGGACCTTCGGCGAAGGCGCCAGCGCCCGGGCAATCGCCACGCGCTGCTGCTGGCCACCTGACAGCGTCGCCGGCCAGGCGTCGGCCTTGTGCGCCATGCCGACCTTTTCGAGCAGGGCCAGCGCCCGTTCGCGCGCCCTTTCCTTGGGCCATTTCAGCACCGTCACCAGCCCCTCCATGATGTTCTCGATCGCGGTGCGATGCGGAAACAACTGGAAATTCTGGAACACCATGCCGGTCTGCAGCCGCAGTCGCTGGATATCCCTGGTCGAGACCCTGCCGCCGGGGTGGAATTCGAGTGCATCGTCGCCGATCCGTACCGTGCCTGAAGTCGGCAGCTCGAGCAGGTTGATGCAGCGCAAAAGCGTGCTCTTCCCTCCGCCCGACGGCCCGACAAGCGCCGTGACGCTGCCTTCCTCGATGGTGACGGTGACGCCCTTCAGCACCAAATTGTCGCCGAAACGCTTTTCGATGTTGGTGAGGCCGATCATGCGCGCGCCTCCAGGAAGCCGCCATAACGGTTGAGCCGCGTTTCCAGCCGCGCCTGCAAGGCCGACAGCACGGAGCTCATGACCAGATAGAGGGCCGCTGCCTCGACATAGAGGATCAGCGGCTCATAGGTGGTGGCGACGACGCGCTGCGCTGCCTGGAACATCTCCGGCACGGTGATGGCGGCGGCGAGCGAAGTGTCCTTGACCAGCGAGATGAAGGTGTTGGACAGCGGCGGCACGGCGACGCGCCCCGCCTGTGGAAGAATGGTGCGCCGCATTGCCTGGGCCCAGGTCATGCCGATCGAATAGGCCGCTTCCCACTGGCCCTTGGGCACCGAACCGATGACGGCGCGGATGATTTCCGACGAATAAGCACCGATGTTCAAGGTGAAGCCGATCAGTGCTGCCGGAAAGGCGTCGAGCAGGATGCCGACCGATGGCAGGCCGTAGAAGATAAGGAACAGTTGCACGAGAAGCGGCGTGCCGCGGAATATCCAGACGTAGAAGCGGACCACGGCGACCAGCGGTTTGGGACCGAACAGCCGGACAAGCGCCACAACCAGGCCTAGGACAAGACCGAATGCAAACGACAGCAGCGTCAACGGCACGGTGAAGATCAGTGCAGCCCACAGCAGCGTAGGCAGGGATTCCAGCATCAATTGCAGCCAGTGCGGCACGAAGGCTCCTCCTTGCCAGATTGCCGTCGCTCATATCACGCGAAAGCGGCGGGCCGTCAAAAGACAGCTCGCCGCGATATGAACGACGCGGGCCGGCGTTCGGCCCACACGAGAAAGCCGTTTTACTTCGAAACGTCCTGGCCGAAATAGGTGTCGGCGATTTTCTGGTAGGTGCCGTCGGCCTTGATGTCGGCCAGCGCCTTATTGATGGCGGCCACCAGTTCCGGATCGCCCTTGCGTACGATGACGCCGGAATAGTCGGCGTTTTCTTCCTGCGCGGCAATCTTCACATTGGCGTCGGGCTTGTGCTTCTTGAAGTCGAGGAAGGACAGGCTGTCGTTGATGGTGGCGTCGGCGCGGCCGGTAAGAAGCAGCTGGATCGACTGGTCGAAGCCGTCGGTGCCGACGAGCTCGGCGCCGTTGGTTTCAGCCAGCTTGCCGAAATTCGAGGTCAGCGACTGCGCCGCCTTCTTGCCCTTGAGATCGGCGAAACCCTTGATGTCGGTGTTGTCGCCGCGCACGATCAGCACCGCCTTGGAGGCGATGTAAGGATCGGAGAAATCATATTTGGCCTTGCGCGCCTCGGTGATGCCGACCTCGTTGATGACGGCATCGTAGCGGTTGGCATCGAGACCGGCGATCAGCCCGTCCCATTTGCCTTCGAGGAACTGGGCCTTGACGCCGAGGCGCTCGGCGATGGCCCGCGCGATCTCGACGTCGAAGCCGACCAGCGCGCCGGAAGCATCATGATAGGTGAAGGGCGCATAGGTTCCTTCCGTGCCGACCTTGAAGACGCCGGCCTGCTTGATCTGGTCGAGATTGGCGCCGGCATGACTGGCGGCGACGGCCAGAACCTGCAGCGTTCCGGCGATCATGAGCGATTTGAGCCATTTCATTTTTCTGTGATCCCGTCCTTGGCCGATGTCCGGCGTCATTGCGAGTGCCGGAAAATGACAGATGCGCGATGCCAGAATAAGAAACTAAATTTCAAAAATCTCGCGTCCTTGAAATCCAATTCTCAACCAGCATCTCCGGGCGCCATCCGGCTGAGTCAAGGCCGGTGGCGAATCGCCTGGAACAGCGCACTCGACATGACAGTCCGGGGGAACATTCCCCCGCATGGCACGTTCTTCGCTGTTGTAGGGCGCGGCGCCGCCATTTCAACCATCGGCGCCAACTCACGATTCGATCGCACCGCAACGCCTGGAGCAGGAGCGCGGCATGATGGAAGACAGTGCAGGACGGACCATGGTTCGCGCGGCGATGAAAGCCCCTTATCTGGAACGTGACGAAGAGCATCTCCTGGCGCTGCGCTGGAAGGAAAACAATGACCAGCACGCGCTGCACCGCATCACCGTCGCGCATATGCGGTTGGTCATTTCCATGGCGTCGCGGTTTCGCCACTACGGCCTTCCGCTGGGCGACCTGATCCAGGAAGGCCATGTCGGGCTGCTGGAGGCAGCGGCCCGTTTCGAGCCCGAGCGCGAGGTGCGGTTCTCGACCTACGCGACTTGGTGGATTCGCGCCTCGATGCAGGACTATATCCTGCGCAACTGGTCGATCGTGCGCGGCGGCACTAGCTCGGCGCAAAAGGCGCTGTTCTTCAACCTGCGGCGTCTGCGCGCCCGCCTGGCAAACGGCGCCGAGCAGATGTCGAATGCCACGCTCTACCGCGAAGTGTCGGCGGCTCTCGGGGTATCGGAGGCCGATGTGGCGATGATGGATTCCCGCCTTTCGGCGCCGGACAGCTCGCTCAACACGCCGCTAGCCGACGATGCGGGCGCAACCGAGCGGATGGAGTTCCTGGTTTCGGATGACCCGCTGCCCGATGAGGTCGTCGGCGATACGATCGACGTCGAACGCCGTTCGTTCTGGCTGAAGACGGCGCTCGGCGCGCTCAATGCGCGAGAACTCAGGATTATCGAGGAGCGCCGGCTGAGCGACGAGGGCGCGACGCTCGAAGCGCTCGGCGAGACGCTCGGCATCTCCAAGGAACGTGTCCGCCAGATCGAGGCGCGCGCCATGGAAAAGCTCAAGGCGGCGCTGGTGAAGCAGAACCCGGAATTTCTCGCAGCCTGAATCGCGTCGGCTGCTATTTGTCGGTGACGATCTTGACCTTGTCGCCGGCCGAAACCGCGGCACCCGGCGACAGCGCGTTGAGCACCCTGAACAAATCCAGCTTGCGGTCGACGCCGACCATCTGTGCGGCCAGGGAGCCCATTGTCTGGCCGGGCTGCACCGTGACGATGCGGATACGCAGCGGCTTCAACGCCGCCTTCTCGGCAGCACTCAGGATGCGGAACGAGCCGCTGACCGAGCGCGCCACCGTGCTCAGCGAGGTGCTGGCCGAAGGTGCCGCGGTCAGCAAGCGGTAGACCTGGCCGCCGGCGCGGATCACCGCAATATCGAATTGCCAGCCATCGGCGCCGGCATGCGCGGTTGCCGCTTCGTTGCCGTTGATCGTCTCCTGGCGCACGCTGCTGTCGTCGAGGCCGGCAACCCAACCGCTGCGGATGTAGTCGGTCAGCGAGCGGTTCTTGTCGATCGAAACGCCGTCGAAGCGGATCGCCATGTCGCCCGGGCCGGTCGCCGTCACCGCCGCCGCCGAATTGTCGATGATGAAGCCGTTGGGCACCGAGAACGACACGCCGAGGCCAGGATGCAGGAAGGTTTCGCCGCGCACATAGCCTTCCTCCGGCGTGTCGCCGTAAAGCAGCCCGTCTACGCCGGCAAGAAATGAATCGCGGTCGCGCGACCCGACACCGGGCGCGCCGAACTGGCGGGCGTGGCGCTGCGCGAGATCGATACGCTGCGGCGTGTTGGGGTGCGTCGCCAGGAAGTCGAGGCTGGCGTCGGTAGCGCCGCTGATCGAGCGGAAATCGGTATAGGCCGACATCGACTGCAGGAAGCGGCCGGCGGCGTAGGGATCGAAACCGGCTTCGCCGATCGACTTGATGCCGATTGCGTCGGCCTCCAGCTCCTGATTGCGCGAGAACTGGGCCAGCCTCAGCTTGCCGCGGATCAGTGCCGCCTTGGCCGTCGGGTTGTCGCCGAGCACATCCGAAACGACCTTGGTCGCCAACCCCTCCTCGGCTTCCAGTTGCTGGCGCTGCAGGCCGTGGTTGGCCGTAACGTGGCCCATCTCATGCGCAATGACGGCGGCAAGCTCGGCCGAATCGTTGGCCAGCGCAAGCAGGCCGCGGGTGATGTAGAGATAACCGCCCGGCAGCGCGAAGGCATTGACGTTGGGCGAGTTGAGGATGGTGATGCGGTAGGTCTGGGTTGGGTTGGCCGACACCACGGTCAGTCTGCCGACGATCTTGGCCACCATGCGCTCGAGCTTGGGGTCGGAATATTCGCCGCCATAGGTGGCGAGGATGCGCGGGTGCTGCGCCTTCGCCAGTTGAGCGAGCTTGCCGTTGGCGGCGACATTGTCGACCGTGATCGGCTTGTCTGAGGGCTGAAAGCCTGATTCCTGCACGTCGGGAGGCGTGAACATCTGGCAGCTTGCCAGCGCCACGGCGAGACCGGCCAGCGCCAGAAAGCGCGCCAGCGGTTTCACCCTCCGATTGTCGATGCCGGTCGGCAGATCGGCTTCCTTTCAAGTCCTGGCACGTGACCGCGAAAATCGGGCGCGATTTCCGGAAAGCATCACGCGCAAATCAAGTGCTACGGCGTCCTTCGTGCGTCCGACAGATGCGAGGCAGCAAGGGCAAATCACGGTCTAGGCCGGACCAGCTCCTGGCGGACCTAGCCACACTACCTCGACCATGGCAAGCAAGCGCCGCTTCGCCTTCCGCCGGTTTGACCATAAATTATGTCCGCTTCCGGGCAACATCTCGTGATCCAACCGCAAACGGACCCGAGCCGATATAGCGTCGGAATGCCTCCGGTCCAGCCCCGACGAAAAAATCGGCCGCGGTGCCCGTCGCGGCAACCGTGCCACCATCCAGGAAAACCATGTTTTGGCCGATACGGCGCGCATCGTCCGGCTGGTGCGTGACGAATAGCACCGTCATGCACTGCTCCGAATGGACGTCGGCCACCAGGTCGAGCATGTCGTCGCGCAGTGCCGGTCCGAGCGAAGCGAACGGCTCGTCGAGCAACAACACCGGCCGGTCGCGCACCAGGACACGGGCGAGCGCGACGCGCTGCCGCTCGCCGCCGGAGAGTTCGCGCGGCAGCCGGCTTTCCTTGCCGGCAAGGCCGACGCGCTTCAGCGCTGCGGCGATTGCGGCGCGGTCAGCGTCGCTCAGCCTGAGCGAAGGCGAGCGGCCGAGCCCGACATTCTGCTCGAGGGACAGATGGGCAAACAGGTTGTTTTCCTGGAACACCATCGATACCGGCCGCGCTGATGGCGGCGCAGTGCTGACGTCGGCGCCGCCGATCAGCACGCGGCCCGACCGCGGCGTCTCGAAGCCGGCCACCAGATTGAGCAGCGTCGACTTTCCCGAACCGCTCGGCCCCATGATGGCGGTGATTTCCGACGCCGGGAAATCAACATCGAATATAAGCGGCGTTTCACCATAGCTGAACGAGACATTATCGAGCCGCACGGCCGCGCCTTTTTCGACGGAAATGGACCGTTCCGGGCTGATCGGCATCATGATTTCTCCCTCCTTCCCAGCCAGTCTGCGGCCAACACCAGCGCCAGGCAGACAAGGCCGAGCAGCAGCGCCAGGCCGGCCGCATCCTCGGTGCGGTAACTGCCCATGCGCGCCAGCAGCAGATAGGGCAAGGTCTGCACGGAATCGCTGCCGAATAGCGCAATGACGCCGAGATCGCCGAGCGACAGCGCCATGGCGAACGCGAAGCCGGTGGCGAGCGGCCGCCGCAGCGACGGCCAGTCGACCAGCCGCAACCGGTTCCAGCCCAAGATACCAAGCTGTGCGCAGAGCCGTTCGTGGCGTTCGCTCGCCGCGTCATAGGCAGGGCGAATGGCGCGGATGGCGAACGGCATCGCCATCACCGCATTGACCGTAACGACCATGACAGGGGCGATCGCAAAGACATCGCCGACGGTGCGCAAGAGCAGGAACCAGCCGGCGCCGATGACGATGGGCGGCACCACCAGGACGAACCCCGCACCGGTGTCGGCCAGATGTTCGAGCAGTGTCCGCCGGCCCTGCCGCCGGGTGAGCGCCAGCGCCCGGCGCGCCACGACCAGCGACAGCGACAACGCCACAGAGAGCAGCGCCGATAGGAGGGAGAGCACGGCACTGGTCGCCGTCGCTTGCCGCACCGCGCTCTCGCCGGCCAGGCGGCCGAGATCGGCGCCAAGCCCGGCTGCCAACGTGGCCGCCATCGGCCCGGCGACAAACAGCAGTGCGAGCCCGATCGCCAATGCGTTCAGCACGGTCTCGGCCGCACCGGCTGAAAAATACCGGCGCGGCGCCACCGGCAGATTGGCATCCCCGACCATATTGGCGCCGAGCCGCGTCAAGGCCAGCACGACGACGAAGGTCAGGGCAATCTGCAGCAGGGTCAGCGTCACAGCCCGCGCCGGGTCGAAGTCGAAACGCAGCGCCTGGTAGATGGCAACCTCCAGCGTCGTCGCTCTGGGTCCGCCGCCGAGCGTAAGCACGATGGTGAAGGAGGTGATGCACAGCATGAAAACGAGCCCGGCAACGCCCGGCAAGGCCGCACGCAGCGGCGGCCATTCGATCAGCCGGAAGGCCGGCGCAGCCCCCATGCCAAGCTGGCTCGCCAGCCGCCATTGGTCGGCCGGCACGGTCTGCAGCGCTTCCAGGAACAGCCGCGTCGCCAGCGGCAGGTTGAAGAAGACGTGGGCGACGAGAATGCCCGACAGGCCATAGATGCCGGGCCAGCTCTGCCCGCCAATCGCGCCGAGCGTGCCGGCGAAATACCCGGCGCGGCCATAGAGTGCCAAGACACCGAGTGCGGCAACAATGGCCGGCAGCGCCAGCGGCACGGCGAAAAGCTGGAGGATGAAGCCTCGCCCGAAAAAACGCGGATGCCGCGACAGGGCGCGCGCGACGAACAGCGCCGGTGCGACGGAGAGCAGGGTCGACAACAGAGCCTGCCAGAGCGTGAAGCGGGCAACACGCAGGAGATAGGAATCGAAGGCGGAAGCGGCGCCGGACAGGTCGCGCGTAGCTTCGACGAGGAGCCCGGCGAATGCTCCGCCGATAAGCAGCGCGATGGCAGCGAGCGCGACGATGCCGGCGGTGACGCGGGGATCGGCCGGATGACGCGTACGCATGTCGCGCTACCCGAGACAGGCGTTGATCGAAGGAAATACCTGACAATGGCCGAGCCCACCCCTCTCTGGCCTGCCGGCCATCTCCCCCTCAAGGGGGGAGATTGCGCACTCAGCCGCCTTCGCCAATCTCACAAGTGGCAGGACGAGGAGAGGCGACAAAGCTGCCGATCTCCCCCCTTGAGGGGGAGATGGCCGGCAGGCCAGAGGGGGGTGGCTTGGCGTAAACATCCGACGAGGCTTGAGCCCTACTTGCTCATCGCCGCAAGCCACTCATCGACCCAGGCCTTGCGGTTGGCCGCGACGTCTTCCGGGCTGAACAGCAAGGTCTTGGTCGGCTTGACCAGCTTGTCGAACGCCGGGTTGAGCGGCTTGTCGGTTTTGCCGGCCGGGAACATCCAGTTGGTTTCGGGAATGACATCCTGAAATTTCGGTCCGGTCATGAAGGCAATGAACTTTTCTGCCAGCGGGTTCTTCGCACCCTTGGTGGTGATCCCCGCAACCTCGATCTGCAGATATTCGCCCTCCTCGAAGGACGCCGCCTGGTAGCGCTCGGTGTTTTCGGCGACCATGTGGTAGGCCGGCGAGGTGGTGTAGGACAGCACCATCGGCGCCTCGCCCTTGGTGAACAGGCCGTAGGCCTCGCTCCAGCCCGGCGTTACCGTCAGCACCTTCGCCTTGAGTTTGGCCCAGGCTTCCGGCGCCTTGTCGCCATAGACCGACTTGACCCACAGCAGCAGGCCAAGGCCCGGCGTCGAGGTGCGCGGATCCTGGATGACGATCTTCTCTCCGGCATCGCCCTCGACCAATTCCCTGAGGCTCTTCGGCGGGCTCTTCAGTTTTTCGGTATCGTAGACGACGGCGAAATAGCCATAGTCGAACGGCACGAAAATATCGTCGCTCCAGCCGCCCGGCACACTGACGCCCGACACGGTGCCGTGCAGCGAAAACAGGCCGGTTGCCTTGGCGTCGGCGGTTAAGTTGGTATCGAGGCCAAGTACGATGTCGGCCTTGGTCGCGGCGCCTTCCAGCTTCACACGGTTGAGCAGCGCCACGCCGTCGGCGACCGATACGAATTCGACGACGCAACTGCATTCGGCCTCGAAGGCCTTCTTCACCGCCGGTCCCGGACCCCAATCGGCGGTGAAGCTTTCATAGGTATAGACCGTCAGTCTATCCTGTGCCGATGCCTGCCCTGGCAGGGCGAGCGCGGATGCCGCAAGCAGGACAATTGAGACAAGAGAGTGGAAAAAACTGCGCATCGGCGCCTCCTTCGTTCGCGTTGAAAGGAATTGAGGCGTCGGGCTGTCCGAAACGTCTAATCCCTCCGCCGGTACAAACCGGATCAGGTTCAGCGGGTTGGCAGTCTTGCCTCTCAGCCGGTCCGCGAAAATCGCGTCCGGCACCCCGTTAGAGCGTTGCGACACATAGGCCCGGCCGAAGTGCTGCGCAAGCGGAAGTTTGCCGGGCATCCAAAGCCCAGCCTTCCGTTTCGTCTGCCGTTTCATCTTCCGTTTCCGGGGCAGGGCTGGTAAGGGCCACGAGATATGAGCACATTCACCATCCTGCTTGGCGGCGATCTCATCCGCACGCCGCTGCTCGACCGCCAGGTCGAAGGCTCGCGCGTCATCGCCGCCGATGCCGGCATCGGTCATGCCCGCATGCTGGGCCTGAGGCCGGAACTCTGGGTCGGCGATTTCGATTCGGTGCCTGCCGATTTGCCGGAAGATCTGGCCGCCGTGCCACGGCAGGTATTTCCCGCTGAAAAGGACAAGACCGACGGTGAACTCGCTATCGCCGCCGCGCTCGAACGCGGTGCGACCAGCCTTGTGCTCGCAGGCGCCTTCGGCGGCAAACGCACCGACCACATCTTCCTGCATCTGGCGCTGAGCGTCCGGCTGGCGGAAGGCGGAACGGAAGTGCTTTTGACCAGCGGCGCACAGGAAGGCATTCCTTTGCTGCCTGGAAAGACTGGCTTCGACTATGTCGACGGCACGCTGTTTTCGGTGCTCGGCTTTTCGGATCTCGCCGGCCTGACAGTCACCGGCGCCAAATGGCCGCTCGACCATGTCGAGGTTGCGTTCGGCTCGTCGCTGACCATTTCCAACGAGGTCAGGGGCCGGCTGGAAATCGCGCTGGCCAGCGGCCGCGCGCTGCTGCTCGCGCATCCCTACCCTTTTCCGGAAAGCTGAGCCCAGAAAGCTGACATGGCGCCGCCGCTTCTCAATCTCGACGGGATAAAGCTGACCTTTGGCGGCACGCCGCTGCTCGACGGTGCCGCCCTGACGGCCTCAGTTGGCGACAAGATCGCCCTGGTCGGCCGCAACGGCTCTGGCAAGTCGACGCTCCTCAAGATAGCCGCCGGGCTGATCGAACCGCAGGACGGCGAAGTCTTCCGCCAGCCTTCGGCGACCGTGCGCTACTTGCCGCAAATGCCCGACATGGACGGCTTTGCGACTGTCCGCGCCTATGTCGAGGCGGGGCTCGGGCCGGCCGACGATCCCTACCGCGCCACCTATCTGATGGAGCATCTCGGCCTGACCGGCGAGGAACGGCCGAACGACCTCTCCGGCGGCGAGGCGCGGCGCGCCGCCCTCGCCCGCGTCATGGCGCCGGAGCCCGACATTCTCCTCCTCGATGAGCCGACCAATCATCTTGACCTTTCGGTCATCGAATGGCTGGAGGAGGAGCTTGCCCGCACCTCCTCGGCACTGGTCGTCATCTCGCATGACCGCCGTTTTCTCGAGCGCGTGTCACGCGCCACAATCTGGCTCGACCGCGGCCAGACCCGCCGTCTCGACAAGGGCTTTGGCTATTTCGAGGAATGGCGCGACACGGTGCTGGAGGAGGAAGAGCGCGAGCAGCACAAGCTCGGTCGCCAGATCGTGCGCGAGGAGCACTGGCTGCGCTATGGCGTGACGGCAAGGCGCAAGCGCAACATGCGCCGGCTCGGTGAGTTGCAGACCATGCGCCAGCGCTTTCGCGGCCACCGCGGCGCCGAGGGTGCGGCGACGATGACAGCTAGCGACGCCGCCGAATCCGGCAAACTGGTGATCGAAGCCAAGAACATTGAGAAGAGCTTTGGCGATCTGACCGTGGTCAAGGGATTCTCGACCCGCATCCAGCGCGGCGATCGCGTCGGTCTGGTCGGGCCGAACGGCGCCGGCAAGACGACGCTGTTGAAGATGCTGACCGGCGAATTGAAGCCGGACGCGGGCACGGTGCGGCTCGGCACAAATCTGGAGATCGCCACGCTCGACCAGAAGCGCGAAGCCGTCGACCCGCAGGAGACATTGGCGCAGTATCTCACCGACGGGCGCGGCGAGAACCTCGTCATCAATGGCGAGCAGCGCCACGTCGTCTCTTACATGAAAGACTTCCTGTTCAAGCCGGAACAGGCGCGCACGCCGGTGCGCGAGCTTTCGGGCGGCGAGCGGGCGCGGCTGATCCTCGCCCGCGTTTTGGCGCGGCCGGCAAACCTGCTTGTGCTCGACGAGCCGACCAACGACCTCGATATGGAGACGCTGGAGCTGCTGCAGGAATTGGTCGCCGGCTTTGCCGGCACGGTGATCCTGGTCAGCCACGATCGCGATTTCCTCGACCGCACCGTGACCAGCATCATCGCGCCGGATGGTGACGGCCGCTGGATCGAATATGCCGGCGGCTATTCCGACATGCTGGCGCAGCGCGGCGGCACCAGGCTGGACGACCGCAGGGCGCGGCCAAAAGCAGAAGCCGGCGACGCGACGGCGGCAAGCAGGAGCGAAGCGGCCGCACCGAAGGGCCCGGCCAAGAAACTGTCGTTCAAGCAGAAATTCGCGCTGGAAACCTTACCCAAGAAGATCGAGGCGGTGTCGGCCTCGATCTCGCGGCTGGAGAACAACATCGCCGATCCGGCCTATTACGAGCGCGACCCGGCCTCGTTCCAGAAGACGATTGCCGCGCTCGACAAGGAGCGCGTCACACTGGCAGCGCTCGAGGAGGAATGGCTGGAACTCGAGATGCTAAGGGAAGAGATGGAGGCTTGAGAGGTTGCATGCACGCTCATATGCGCCTACATTATGCGCATAAATGGGAGCGGCTGTATGCTTCAATCGAATCCAAAAACCCAAAGAAAGTCGGTTAATACATCGATCGACTCCCGCTTGATCGAGGATGCCAAGGCGTTGGGCATCAATATATCCCGCGCTGCGGAAGAGGGCATCGCCAAGGCGATTTCGGCCGAAAAAAACCGCCGGTGGCAGGAGGAAAACAAGGAAGCGATCGACAGTTCGAATGACTATGTCAGGCGCAACGGCTTGCCTCTGGCCAAGCACCGGCTGTTTTGATGGCACGTTATGATTTCTACCAGAGTGCCGAAGGCGACGGTTACCTTCTCGATGTCCAATCCGACTTTCTGGGACGGCTCGACACGAAAGTCGTCGTCCCGCTGATGCCAGCCAATAAGGCCCCAGTGCCGGGCCGCCGGCTAAACCCTATCTTCACCATCAACGGTAAGGACCATGTCATGGTCACTCAATTCATGTCAGCCTTGATGACCTCTGAATTGCCCGTTGCCGAAGGAAATCTTTCTCGCCATCACGACGACATCGTGAGCGCGCTCGACATGCTGTTCCAAGGCTTCTGAGCCAGAGAGGCGTTGGGCTGGTGAGCCGGCCTCACCCCGCCGTCTTTGTCTGCCAGGCCTTTAGCGCCTCGTCGAACACCTTCTCGCCTGGAATGCCCTTTTCCATGGTGAGCAGCGCCCGCCGCCCGGTCTTGTAGACGACCGGCACATCA
Organism: Mesorhizobium sp. M0816; assembly: GCF_040320005.1. Taxonomy (NCBI): domain Bacteria; kingdom Pseudomonadati; phylum Pseudomonadota; class Alphaproteobacteria; order Hyphomicrobiales; family Phyllobacteriaceae; genus Mesorhizobium; species Mesorhizobium sp. M0816. Next base: position 137,080 of record NZ_JAMYOT010000008.1, read on the forward strand.
ATCCAGTCCTGACCTCTGAGCAAGGTCAGATTGGCGTCTTCATCCGCCTTGGTATCGTTGAGCGCAACCAGGAAGAAACCGTCGGCGATCTTGGCCGGGATGCCGATCAGCGGGCTTCCGGCATCCTGCTCGGAGCCCTTCATGGCGACACGCAGGATGTTGTCGACGCCGCCGCCCTCGAAGCCGTCAGGCGTCAGGAAGATCATCTCGATAATATGGCTGGCCGGCAGCGTCTGGTCGGTGTTGCGACGGATCGTCATGCGCAACTGGATATCCTTGCCTGGAATGGTCGCCTCGGCGCGGATCGCCGGCTCGGGCGGCAGGTCGCCGCCGGGCGATTCCTGCACCAGCGACCAGACGATGTTGCCGGGCTCGGCCGAGCCTTGAGCGGTGCTGGTGCGCTCCTCGTAGAAGATCGCCTTCTGGCCGACGGCCAACGTGGCTTGCGGCGGAACTGCCGTTGGTGCCGCTGCCGGTGCGGGCGGCGGGGCGGCCGCTGCAGGCGCTGCCGCCCCGTTGGCGGGCGGCGTTGCGGGAGTTGGTGCAGCGGACCCATCGACTGCTGGAGCATTGGCCGTGGCTTGCGTGTCGGCGGGTGCGGCCGGTGCCGGCGCGGCGGGTGCCGGGGTGGTCGGCGCTTGTGCGGCCGATGGCGGCGTGGTCAGTGCGGCGACGGATTCGCCTTCGCCGATGCCCGCCTGCCCGGCCGCGGGGCCGGGATCGACTTCGTGGCCCTCGGGCGTCAGGCGCTGCGTGAACTTCGCGCCCTCGCCGGCCTCCGTCGGAGGCGCGGCGGCCGGTACGGCCGCATCGGCCTCCGGCTTGGGCGGGGCTGGTTTTACCAGCGGTTCGGTGGCGACGGCTTTGGTCGAGTCGAGGCCGAGCATGCTGCCGAACGCATCCTTGTTCAGCCAGATGCCATAGCCACCACCGGCAATGACGAGCAAGGCAATGGCGGCGGCGATCACACCGCCATAGCTACGCCTGCGCTCGGCAGGATGGAGCCGCTGGAACCTGTCCTCCGCGGGCCCGCCGCCGTTGGAAAAGTCGTCGCCCCGAAAAACGCCGTCTTGGCCGTCAGCCGTCGGAAGATCCATATCGGACGGCGGCGGACCAGCGCGCTCCTGAGAAAGAGCGACGGGCTGCGGCTTTTGCCAGTTCGGCGCCGCCTTGGCGGGCGTGGGCTGCCAGGCCGGCCCGGTCTTTGCCGGCTCGGTCTTGGCCGGCTGCCATGCCGGCTCCGTCTTTGCTGGCTGTCGGATATGGCTGGACTGGTTCTTGTTGCGGTCGATGGAGGAGAAGATGTCCTCCAGTTCCGCCAGCGGGTCGGGAGGCGGCGCAGGCTTGGCATAGTCCCGCTCGACTTTGGCGATGGCGTCTTCCAGTGCACGCATCTGCCGGTCGACATCGGAAGGCGTCATCGTGGCCTTCTCTGCGAGTTGTTTCGCGATTGACGAACGGGCCCTGTCATAGACCCTGGCGCGCACTTCCGCCGACGGCTCACCGAGTTTATCGAGCGCCTTTTTCAGAATAGGAACAAAATCTACCATACGTCAGTCGACCTGCATTTGTTTCTGGGCCGGCCCCCGCAAATCAGCCGCAATGCCCGGAAGGCTGAGAAACTAGTCTTGAAACGGATCGGTCACAAGTATCGTGTCGTCCCGTTCAGGGCTGGTGGAAAGGAGTGCGACCGGCGCGCCGATCAGCTCTTCGATGTAGCGGACGTACTTCACCGCCTGGGCCGGCAGGTCGTTCCAGCTGCGCGCGCCGGCAGTGGTGCCTTTCCACCCCTCCAGCGTCTCATAGACCGGTTCGACGCGGGCCTGCGCACCCTGGCTGGCCGGCAGGTAATCGATCGCCTCGCCGTCGAGTCGGTAGCCGGTACAGACCTTGATCTCGTCCAGCCCATCGAGCACATCGAGCTTGGTCAGCGCAATGCCCTTGATGCCGTTGACGGCGACGGCCTGGCGGACCAGCACGGCATCGAACCAGCCGCAGCGCCGCTTGCGGCCGGTGACGACGCCGAATTCATGGCCGCGCGTGCCCAGGAACTCGCCGATCTCGTTCTTCTGTTCGGTTGGAAACGGGCCTTCGCCGACGCGCGTCGTATAGGCCTTGGTGATGCCGAGCACATAGCCGATGGCGCCCGGCCCGACACCCGACCCGGCGGCGGCCTGACCGGCAACCGTATTGGACGAGGTGACGAACGGATAGGTGCCGTGGTCGATGTCGAGCAACGTGCCTTGCGCGCCCTCGAACAGGATGCGCTCGCCGGCGCGGCGCTTGTCGTCGAGGATTTTCCAGACGCGGTCCATATAGGGCAGGATCTCGTCGGCCACCGAGATCAGCTCGCTCATGATCGCCTCATGCGTGACCTCGGCATGGCCGAGCCCGCGCCGCAGCGCATTGTGGTGCGTCAGCAGCCTGTCGACCTTCAAGGGCAGCGTTTCCAAATCCGCCAAATCCATCACCCTGACCGCGCGCCGGCCCACCTTGTCTTCATAGGCGGGACCGATGCCGCGACGGGTCGTGCCGATCTTCGTTCCGGAATTGGAAGCGGCGTCCTCGCGAAATCCGTCCAGTTCCCGGTGCAAGGACAGGATAAGCGCGGTGTTTTCGGCTATTTTCAGGCGGTCTGGCGTCACCTCGACGCCCTGCGCCTTCAATTTCGCAACCTCCGCAACGAAAGCGTGCGGATCGAAGACGACGCCATTGCCGATGATGGAAAGCTTGCCTTGCCGCACCACGCCGGACGGCAGCAGCGACAGCTTGTAGACCTTGCCGTCGACGACCAGCGTGTGGCCGGCATTGTGGCCGCCCTGGAAGCGCACGACAACATCGGCGCGCTCCGACAGCCAGTCTACGATCTTGCCTTTGCCCTCATCGCCCCATTGCGAGCCGACGACCACCACATTGGCCATATTTCTTTTCCCTTGAGACGCCGCACGAGCAGCTTGAAACAATTCGAAACGATAGGCCTCTATCGCATCGGCCCCCAAAATCGGAATCGATTTTCGGAAAAGCACGACGCGAGATTAAAGCCTTCCGACGCGTACTTTGTAGCGTCCAATTGCACGCACGTCGCTCTATAGCGTCAAGACCCGGCGAGCGCGACCACTCTTTGCCGCCCAAAACGCTCCGAGGCACAACAATTTTCGCCTTTGACATCATTTACTTGGGCTGGCGGTCGCAATAGGCCCACACCGACCGTCAAATTCCCTCTGCCTGGCCGGGAGTTCACGATGCATCGAGCCGCCTATCTGTTCCTGCTGTTCACCACCTTGCTGTGGGGCGGCAACTCCGTGGCGGGAAAGCTGGCGGTCGGTCATATCTCGCCGATGACGCTGGTCTTCCTGCGTTGGCTGCTGGCGGTTCTGATCCTGCTGCCGATCGGCTGGGGAACGCTACGCCAAGACTGGCCGGTGGTGCGCAGGCACTGGTTGCTGCTTGGCGGGCTCGGCGGTTGCGGCTTCGCCTTTTTCAATGCGATCTTCTACACGGCGCTCAACTACACGACGGCGATCAACGTCTCGATCGAGCAGGCGGCGATACCGATCGTGATCATCATCGCCAATTTCGTGCTGTTTCGCCTGCGGGTGAACCGGGTGCAGATAGCTGGCGTCGTGCTGACCATCATTGGCGTCGCGGTGACGGCGAGCCATGGCGACCTGCGCCAGCTTCTCAAGCTGGATCTCAACTTCGGCGACGCGATCATGCTGGTCGCCGTGCTTTGCTACTCCTTCTATTCGGTGGGGTTGCGGCTGAAGCCGGTCATCCGCTGGCAGAGCCTGATGCTGGCGCTGTCGGTTGCCGCACTCGTCACATCGCTGCCTTTCTTCCTTTGGGAGATTGCCGCCGGCAAGGTCATCGTCCCCGATGCCCGCGGCTGGGCGGTCGCGTTCTATACCGCCATCGGTGCTTCGGTCATCTCGCAGATCTTCTATATCAGGGGCAACGAGCTGATCGGCGCCAACCGGGCCGGCCTGTTCATCAATCTGGTGCCGATCTTCGGTACGCTGCTATCGGTGCTGATTGTCGGTGAGACATTCCAGCTCTATCAGGCGCTGGCTCTCGCGCTGGTGCTCGGTGGCATCAGCCTCGCCGAATACAGCGGACGGAAGATGGCGGCATCCGCTGCTGAATGAAGTCGCTTGCCGCGACGTTCCGCCGCCCCGCGTGCTGCTGCACACGGGGCGACCGAATTTCAGGCTATCCCCACATCGAAATGCAGCCGCTTGGCGGAGTCGATCGACTTGTGCGAGCGCACCTGCGCCAACACGTTTTCCGGGAACGGCGCATCGAGATAGAGCAATGCGATGGCATCGCCGCCCGGCCGGTTGCGGCCGAGCTGGAAGTTGGCGATGTTGACGCCGTTCTCGCCGCACACCGTGCCGAGCAGGCCGATGATACCGGGCGCGTCGGCATTGGTCGTGTAGAGCATGTGCTGGCCGACCTCGGCGTCGAGATTGATGCCCTTGATCTGGATGAAGCGCGGCTTGCCGTCCGAGAAACAGGTGCCGGCGATCGAGCGCGTCCTGTGCTCGGTCTTGACCGTCAGCTTGATATAGCCGTCGAACACGCCCGACTTGTCACGCTTGACCTCGGCGACGATGATGCCGCGCTCCTTCACCATGATCGGCGCCGACACCATGTTGACGTCGGAGACCTGCGGCCGGATCAGCCCGGCAAGGGTGGCACTGATCAGCGCGCGCGTGTTCATCGTCGCGGTCGAGCCGTCGAACAGTATCTCGACCTCCTTGATCGGATCCTCGGTGACCTGTCCGACAAAGGCGCCGAGCACTTCGGCAAGCTTGACGAAAGGTTTCAGCCGCGGCGCCTCTTCGGCAGTGATCGACGGCATGTTGATGGCGTTGGAAACGGCGCCCTTGATCAAATAGTCGGACATCTGCTCGGCGACATGCAGGGCGACATTCTCCTGCGCTTCGGTGGTCGACGCGCCGAGATGCGGCGTCGCCACGACATTCTCCATGCCGAACAGTGCGTTGTTGTCCGCCGGTTCGACCTCGAACACGTCGATGCCGGCGCCGGCCACCTTGCCGCTCTTCAGCGCCGCGATCAGGTCGGCCTCGACGATCAGCCCGCCACGGGCGCAGTTGATGATACGCACGCCGGTCTTCATCTTGGCGATCGCCGCGGCGTCGATGATGTTACGCGTCTTGTCGGTGAGCGGCGTGTGCAGCGTGATGAAGTCGGCGCGGACGAACAGCTCGTCGAGCTCGACCTTTTCGACGCCGAGCTCCTCGGCGCGGCTGTCCGACAGGAATGGATCGAAGGCGATGACATGCATCTTCAGGCCGACGCCGCGCGTAGCGACGATCGAACCGATATTGCCGCAGCCGATGATGCCCAGCGTCTTGCCGGTGATCTCGACACCCATGAAGCGGTTCTTTTCCCATTTGCCGGCGTGGGTCGAGGCGTTGGCCTCCGGTATCTGGCGGGCCAGCGCGAAGATCATGGCGACGGCATGCTCGGCGGTGGTGATCGAATTGCCGAAGGGCGTGTTCATCACGATGATGCCCTTGCGGCTCGCCGCCGGGATGTCGACATTGTCGACGCCGATGCCGGCGCGGCCCACGACCTTCAGCCTGGTCGCGGCGTTGATCAGCTTCTCCGTGACCTTTGTCGCCGAGCGGATGGCCAGCCCATCATACTGGCCGATCACTTCGAGCAGTTTTTCCTTGTCCTTGCCGAGATCCGGCAAATAGTCGACCTCGATGCCGCGATCCCTGAAGATCTGCACGGCGGTGGTGGAAAGTTTGTCTGAGACGAGAACGCGGGGCATTGGCTTGGTCCTTTGCGATTGGCGTCCCTCCCCCTTGAGGGGAGGGTCGGCGCGAAGCGCCGGGGTGGGGTCGTTGCGGCCGGGCGCGGCCGAAAATCTTTTTCTTTCTGGATGGCGGATCGTTGAGCGGGTGGAGGCGACCCCACCCGGCCCTTCGGGCCACCCTCCCCTCGAAGGGGGAGGGATCAGGCCGCCGCTTTGAGCGACGCCTTTTGCGCGGCAAAGGCCCAGTCGAGCCAGGGCAGCAGCGCTTCGAGATCGGAGGTCTCGACTGTCGCCCCGCACCAGATGCGCAGGCCGGGCGGTGCATCGCGGTAGGCGCCGATGTCGTAGGCGACGCCTTCCTTGTCGAGCACCGAGACAATTGCCTTGGCGAATGCAGCCTGTCCGTCGGCGTCGAGTGCAGCGACATCCGGATCGGTGAAGGAAAGGCAGACCGACGTGTTCGAACGCGTCGCCGGGTCTACGGCAAGATGGCCGAGCCAGGAAGATTTTCCGACAAAGCGATCGAGAACAGCGGCATTGGCATCCGCTCTGGTGACCAGCGCGTCGAGGCCGCCGATCGACTTCGCCCAACGCAGCGCGTCGAGATAGTCCTCGACGCACAGCATCGACGGCGTGTTGATCGTCTCGCCCTTGAAGATGCCTTCGATCAGCTTGCCCCCCGAGGTGAGACGGAAGATCTTCGGCAGCGGCCAGGCCGGTTTGTAGCTTTCCAGGCGTTCCACGGCGCGCGGGCTGAGGATCAGCATTCCGTGCGCGCCCTCACCGCCCAAGACCTTCTGCCAGGAGAAGGTGACGACGTCGAGTTTCTGAAAATCGAGCTTTTGCGCAAAGGCCGCCGAAGTGGCGTCGCAGATGGTCAGGCCCTTGCGTGTGGCCGGGATGAAGTCGCCGTTCGGCACGCGCACGCCCGACGTCGTGCCGTTCCAGGTGAAGACCACGTCGCGGTCGAAGTCGATTTTGGTCAGGTCGGGCAGTGCGCCGTAGTCAGCCTCTAACCTGCGCACATCGGCGAGCCTCAGCTGCTTGACCACATCGGTGACCCAGCCGGAGCCGAAGCTCTCCCAGGCCACCATGTCGACGCCGCGCTCGCCGAGCAGCGACCACAGCGCCATTTCGACCGCGCCGGTATCCGAGGCCGGCACGATGCCGATGCGGTAATCCGCCGGAACCTGGAGGATTTCCCGCGTCAGCTCGATCGCTTGTTCGAGCTTGGTCTTGCCGATCTTGGCACGGTGCGAGCGCCCGAGCGCGGCATTTTTGAGCGCCTCGACCGACCAGCCGGGGCGTTTTGCACAGGGACCTGAGGAAAAATTGGGATTTGCCGGACGGAATCCGGGCTTCGTATGCGTCGTCATCGTGGTCTATCCTTCCAGATAGTGGCCCCTCGTTGGGGAGGGGTGGCCCACGGACGGCGATATGCGTTCAGGCTTTCGGCGTCAAGGGGAAAGTTTTTGTCGCTGCCGGGATATTGCCGGCGACGAAACGTAAACGGCGGGCCTACGACCCGCCATTGTCAACGCCTCGGCTTCGATCGAGCCTACCAGAGATCGTAGCGTAGTCCGACTTTGACTTGATGATTGTTGATTCCTTTGCGGATCGGAAAGGAAGTCAGGCTCTCGGCAGTCACATATTCGGCGTCTGGCGCGGAAAAATACTGATAGCCCAGATCGACTGAGACGTTCTTGGACACTTGGTAGGCAAGGCCGGCATTCAGCGTGTAGGCGAAGGAGTATTGGGTCTTGTTGTCACGCAGGACGAAATCGTCGGTGGGGTCGGCGTTGTCGGTGAAGTAGCTCGCCGACAGGCGACGCTTGCTCTGCAGGATACCGACACCAGCGCCGAGATAAGGTGTGATTCCGACATAGGTCCCAAGATCGACATAGCCATTGAGTATGCCTGAGAAGGCATAGTTCTTCAGGGTCGCCGATGCCACGGTCGTTCCGTCGTTATAGCCGACGTCGATCTTGTTGCCGGGAAGATAGCCCACATTGAGATCGGCGCGCAGATAGTCGTTGAAATGGTAGCCGAAGCCGATGCTGGCGAAGATGGGATCTTCCTTTTCGTCGAAGCTCGCGGGTGTAAAGGCGAAATGCTCATCCTTGAAGCTCTTCTGCACCAGATAGGAGACATCGCCACGCAGATACCATCCCGAGCCAACCTCGACCGGTACATAGTCGGGCGCCTGGTCGACATAGACCGGCGGTTCGTAATCGGCGCCAAGCGCCGGCGTCAGCGGCACCAGGACGACTGCTGCAAGCGCCAGTGCTACAGGCGATTTGAATGTCATGGTCCTCGGCTCCCGAACTTGGCGCATTCGCGATCGCGCGCCGTTTCAGACAGCATTGTTAACCATAGTGGTTAAGTGCGGGTTAAGGATAACAAGGCGTTAGCAATTGATTTGATCCGCCTTCGCTCCTCGAGCCGGACGGTGTTACAGAGCGCCGCAGCATGTTTAGGCAGCCAAACGAAACCGCCCGGCATCAGCCGGGCGGTCAACGAATTCCTCGATTTCGAAGCGACTACTTGGTGTAGACGGGCTCGGGTTCCGGAACATAAGGTTCCGGTTCAACGCAGTCCGATCTGCCGAACTGGTAGCGCAGGCCGCCGCGCACCTCATGAACATTGATGCCATTGTCATAGCCGGGGCCGACGCCGCTGCCGAAGTCGAACATCTTCCCACCGTTTATATGGCTGTAGCGGTAGCCGACGTCGAGTTTGACGCGATCGGTCAAACAGTAGGATGCGCCAACCATGGCAGCATAGGCAAAACGCCAGCCCTTGCCGCCGCGGTGGAAGAATTCACCGTCTTCATCGCTGTTGTGGAGTGTATCCCACTTAACCCAGGCGCCGCCGATGCCGGCGCCGACATAGGGCGTGATACCGTGCCATGTGCCGATATCGACATAGGCGTTGGCGAGCAGCAGCAGCGCGGTATAGGACGAGGTGTCGACCGAAGTACAAGGATCTCCATCAAGGCAGATGCCGCTGGTCGAGCCGCGGAAGGTGGATTTGCTCATCCAGTCCGCGGTCAAGTCGGTGCGGAAGTGCCGGTCGATTTGATAGCCAACGCCGGCACCGGCCGAGAAAGCACTCTTCAGCTTGCCGCTGTCAAAAGTGCCGGTTCCGGGAGGCGGTCCGTAGGTGATATAGTCGGCGCCGCGAAACTTCGACCAGTGATAGTCGATGTCGCCACGGATATACCAGCCGCCAAAGTCGGCCGGCTGCTCGTAGGCGATCGGTGGCGGCGCCTCCTCGACGACGGGCGGCTCGACGAAATCGGCGGCGAATGCCGGCCCGGCGCCGGCAAACACCGCGGCCAGGAGAGCCATTCTTGCTGTGTTGAACATGCTTATCACCCCTGAGAAACCCTCGAACGGCGAACGCGCCCGAAATGTGATTGACCTCAGTTGTGGATAATGAATCGGAAAGGTTAAAAGGCGTTTAACCGTATTGATTAACCACGAATCTCTAAAAGTCGAGCAATCTGGCGGCCGTTGCTGCAGGCGGAGCTGGCCGCGACCCAATAAAAAGCCCGCCGGCAAGGCGGGCTTTTGACCCATGTTGGAGGGAGATCAGGCGGCGCTGCGCGTTTCCGAAATGACCTCGACGATGTCGTTGACCACGGACTCGACAAGCTGCGGGTCGTCGCCCTCCGCCATGACGCGGATGAGCGGCTCCGTGCCGGATGGCCGGATGACCAGGCGCCCGGCCTTGCCGAGGCGATTGCGCGCATCTTCGATCGCCGCCTTGACCGGCGCCTCCTCCAGCGGCTTGCCGCCGGAAATATGCACATTCTTCAAAAGCTGCGGCACCGGCTCGAATTTCTTCGACAGTTCGCTGACCGGCCGGTTATGCCGCTTGATGCAGGCGAGCACCTGGAGCGCCGAGACGAGCCCGTCGCCGGTAGTCGAGAAATCGGACAGCACGATGTGGCCCGACTGTTCGCCGCCGACATTGAGCCCATGGGCACGCATGTGCTCGACGACATAGCGGTCACCGACCTTGGTGCGATGCAACTGCAGGTTCATGTCGCCGAGGAAGCGTTCGAGGCCGAGATTGGACATCACCGTCGAGACGACGCCGCCGCCGGCCAGCCGTCCGCTCTGGTGCCAGGACTCGGCGATCAGTGCCATGATCTGGTCGCCATCGACGATCGCGCCGTTTTCATCGACGATGACGACGCGGTCGGCATCGCCGTCGAGCGCAATGCCGATATCGGCGCGCACCTCGTGCACCTTCTTTTGCAGGCCGGCCGGATGAGTCGAGCCGCATTCCTTGTTGATGTTGAAGCCGTTGGGCTCGACATTGATGGCAACGACCTCGGCGCCGAGTTCCCACAGCGCGTCGGGCGCCACCTTGTAGGCGGCGCCATTGGCGCAATCGACGACGATGCGCAGGCCCGACAGCGACATCGAGCGCGGCAGCGTGCGCTTGGCGAATTCGATATAGCGGTCATGCACGCCGTCGACGCGTTTGGCGCGGCCGAGCCCATCGGAATCGGCGAGCGCCAGTTCGATATCCTTGTCGAGCATCCCCTCGATACGCTCCTCGATCTCATCGGACAGCTTATAGCCATCGGGGCCGAACAGCTTGATGCCGTTGTCGTAATAGGGGTTGTGCGAGGCAGAGATCATCACGCCGATATCGGCGCGCAGCGAGCGCACCAGCATGGCAACAGCCGGCGTCGGAATCGGGCCGAGCAGGAAGACATCCATGCCGGCGGCGCACAGGCCGGATACCATCGCGTTCTCGATCATGTAGCCGGAAAGCCTGGTATCCTTGCCGAGCACGACGCGGTGGCGGTGGCTGCCGCGCTGGAAGGAGAGGCCGGCGGCCATGCCGACCCGCATGGCGACCTCCGCCGTCATTGGAAACTTGTTGGCGCGCCCACGAATGCCGTCCGTACCGAAATAATGTCCTGCCATGTTCGCCAGCTTCCCGATGGTTCTTTCCGAGCATCTCATGCCATAAAATGGCCCAAGCCCCGTCATCACATTGTATGATTATGGACGACCAATCCTTAGAAAATTATTGTTTTGTGTGTTTTGCGTCACGCTAGTGTGTTGATTTTCAAGTTCCGAGCCCTTGTTGCGGCAGCAGCATCAGAAACGTCAACTCAAACCTCATCTGTATCCTTTGGTCTGTGGCAGTGTGGCCTTGAACCCGAATCCGCATCGTGCTGCTCCAGACAGCGGTAGGCTCAGGTCCGCCGCACGCGCCGATTTGACTGGCTGTCATGCGACGCAGTGTCCTCGCTGGGAACCAGCCATATGCGCGCTCTCCGTGCAATGCACCCGGACGAACTTGGCCGGGAGACAGTCCCGGCAACGAATTCATCACCTTAAAGAAAAGAATGCACTTCTAAATTTGTCTCTACGCTACTTAGCATCTGGCGCAACCAGCCGTTGAGCGCTATTGCTGCACTGGGACATATCATGAACCGCCGTAGGGAGAACAAGCATGCTCATCCACCGACTTGCCACTTTGACGGGTCTTGCCGTCGCGACCTTATTCCTGGCGGCGCCTGCCAATGCGCTGACCATGGCCGAGTGCAGCACCAAGTATAACGCGGCCAAGGATGCGGGAACGCTTGGCGGGCAGAACTGGAACCAGTTCCGCAAGGCCCAATGCGGCACCGATGCCACCGCCGCTACAACCGAACCCGCGCCAGCCAAAGCCACTGCCAAGGCCGCCGACACGACCAAGGCAGCCGCCGCCGACGATGCGGCGCCGGGCCTGACGGCGAAGGAGTGCAGCACCAAATACCAGGCCGCCAAGGCTGCCGGCACGCTCAACGGCATGAAGTGGAACGACTTCCGCAAGACCCAGTGCGCCGCCGGCGCGACGGCAGCCGCACAACCCGCCGCCACGACCAAAGCACCGGCGGCCAGCAGCGATGACGCGGCGCCTGGGCTGACGGCCAAGGAATGCAGCACCAAATACCAGGCCGCCAAGGCTGCCGGCACGCTCAACGGCATGAAATGGAACGACTTCCGCAAGAGTGAATGCGCCGCCGGCGCAACTGCAGCCGCACAGCCTGCCGCGGCACCTGCCAAGGCGACGACAGCCGCCGCGACCGATACCGGCAAAGGCCTCAGCATGGCGGATTGCAGCGCCAAATATCAGGCTGCCAAGGCCGGCAACACGCTGAATGGCATGAAGTGGAACGACTTCCGCAAGAGCCAATGCGGCGCCGGCGCAGCCGACGACGACACCCTGCCGGCTCCCGACGCCAAGTACACCGGCGATCCGCAACCGCCGACCATCACCGCCCCCCAGGGCGTGAAATTCCCGACTGCGATCTCCAAGAAGTATGCAACCGAGACCCCGGCCAAGGGCCGCATGCACACCTGCCTCGACCTCTACTACGCCAACAAGGACGCCAACACGCTGGGCGGCCTCAGGTGGATCCAGAAAGGCGGCGGCTTCTACAGCCTCTGCAACGCCAAGCTGAAGAGCTGACCGGCGCCACCATCCGACGACATGAGCCCGCGAGCCGCAAGGTTCGCGGGCTTTTTTGTTGCTGCCGAACACGTGCGAGGAGCGCCATCCGCGCGCAAGCGGCGCCGCTGCCAATCTGCCCCTCGTGGGGGAGATGTCCGGCAGGACAGAGGGGCACTGTCCTGGGCACTGTCCCGCCGACATCGATGGTCGGCAGCACGCGCCACGTCGGGTCGAAGGAGCCTGAAATAAAAAAACCCGCCTCCGTGGGCGGGTCGGCGGCGCCAATTGGCACCATATTTAAATTAGTAGCACACCTGCCGGCACAAAGCAAGAACAAAATGTGGCGCCGTCGGCAAAAAATGCGAACTTCATTCTCCGGCGCGCCTTGTCGATCTTCCCGAAGTCGTCAACGAGGACGATAGAAGGCCTCATTCCTTCGCGCCCCTCTCTGTCCTGCCGGACATCTCCCCCACGAGGCGGGAGATTGGCCGTCAGCGTCACTTTCGCCAATTTCCAGCGATGCAGGAAGGGTCGCATTCCCCAAGAGAAAACGCCGCGGTTAGAGCCGCGGCGTTTCGAAGTCGATCTCTCCTGGGCCGGAGCCTAGCTTGATGGCTGGGGTTCCATGCCGCCTTCGGGCTCGGGGCCCTTCTTGCGGCGGCCGGACTTCGGCACGGCCGAGCCGCGGCTCGGCGGCGTGTCGTCGCCAAGGTCGCGCGCGGGCTTATTGCCGGCGATCAGCTGCTTGATCTCCTCGCCGGACAGCGTCTCGTATTCGAGCAGGCCCTGCGCCAGCGCGATCCATTCCTTCTTTTTCTTGGTCAGGATGGACCTTGCCGTCGAATAGGCCTCGTCGATCAGCCGGCGCACTTCGGCGTCGATGATCTGCGCCGTCTCTTCCGAGATGTTCTGCGTGCGCGCCACCGAATGGCCGAGGAACACCTCCTCCTGGTTGTCGCCATAGGCGACATGGCCGAGCTTGTCGGAGAAGCCCCAGCGCGTCACCATGGCACGCGCCAGCTTGGTCGCCTGCTCGATATCGGAGGAGGCGCCGGAGGTGATGTTCTCCTTGCCGAACTTGAACTCCTCGGCGACACGGCCGCCCATCATGATGGCGAGGCGCGAGATCATGTATTTGTAGCTCATCGAATAGCGGTCGCCTTCCGGCAGCTGCATGACCATGCCGAGTGCCCGGCCGCGCGGGATGATGGTCGCCTTGTGCAGCGGATCGGCCGACGGCACGTTGAGTGCCAGGATGGCATGACCGGCCTCGTGATAGGCGGTCAGCTCCTTCTCGGCCTGTGTCATCGCCGACGAGCGGCGCTCGGCGCCCATCATGATCTTGTCCTTGGCGTCCTCGAATTCGGCCATGGTGACGAGGCGCTTGTTGCGCCGCGCCGCCATCAGGGCGGATTCGTTGACCAGGTTCATCAGGTCGGCGCCGGAAAAGCCCGGCGTGCCGCGCGCGATCACCTTGAGGTCGACATTGGGCGCCAGCGGCACGTTGCGCACATGCACTTTCAGGATCTTCTCGCGGCCGACGATGTCGGGGTTCGGCACCACCACCTGGCGGTCGAAGCGGCCCGGCCTCAGCAGCGCCGGATCGAGCACGTCTGGCCGGTTGGTGGCGGCGATCAGGATGATGCTTTCGTTGGATTCGAAGCCATCCATCTCGACCAGCAGCTGGTTCAGCGTCTGCTCGCGTTCATCATTGCCGCCGCCGAGGCCGGCGCCGCGATGGCGGCCGACCGCGTCGATTTCGTCGATGAAGATGATGCAAGGCGCATTCTTCTTGGCTTGGTCGAACATGTCGCGGACGCGGCTTGCGCCTACGCCGACGAACATCTCGACGAAGTCCGAGCCCGAAATGGTGAAGAACGGCACGTTGGCTTCACCCGCGACCGAGCGGGCGAGCAGCGTCTTGCCGGTTCCGGGAGGACCGACGAGCAGCACGCCGCGCGGGATCTTGCCGCCGAGCCGCTGGAATTTCTGCGGGTCGCGCAGGAACTCGACGATCTCTTCCAGATCTTCCTTGGCTTCGTCGACGCCGGCGACGTCCTGGAAGGTGACGCGGCCATGTGCTTCGGTCAAAAGCTTGGCCTTCGACTTGCCGAAGCCCATGGCGCGGCCGGAACCGGACTGCATCTGGCGCATGAAGAATATCCAGACGCCGAGGATGAGGATCATCGGCAGCCAGGAGATCAGGGTGCCGAACAGCGAATTGGAGCCGTCGGATTCAGGACGCGCATTGATGGTGACGTTCTTGTCCTGCAGGCGCGAAACCAGCGACGGGTCCCCAGGCGAATAGGTCTGGAAGCCGTTGGAACTGTCCGTGTAATTGCCGGAGATACGGGCGCCGGCGATGGTCACCGACTTGATCCGTCCCGCCGCGACTTCCTGCAGGAACTGCGAATAGGGAACATCGCTCGAGGCTCCACGCGTCTGCGGCGTCTGGAAAAGATTGAAGAGCGCGATGAGCAGGACCGCTATGATCGCCCAGAGCGCGAGGTTGCGATAATTCGGATTCATCAATTGTCCCGTTGGCGCCCGCTGGGCGGACACGCGTCGTGAGAGGAAACTTGGCCCTAACATAGGGAGAGCGTTCCCCCTTGCCAAGCATAACAGCAGGTCTCGGTTAAGCTTTCGCCCGTGGTAGGCCGGCACTGTGGCCGCCGAATGGCACGGCTGGAACGGGCGCCGCGCCAAGCAACGCGGCGACGGCATCGGCCGGCGCCAGATCGAAGGACGGCAGGAAACGGGCGAAGGGCGCGACTGCCGGATATGCGGCGACAGCCGCCGGCATCGGGCCTTCCCCGGGCAAACCCGGGCCTTCCCCGAGCAAACCAAGGCATTCGCCGTCCCGCCAGAGCGCCGGCTCGGCGGCCAGGGCGGCACGTACAAGGCTTGCCGGCGTGCCATGCCCTTCAATTGCCCGCTTTGCGGCAAGAGCCGCCCCGAGCGGTGCCACCAACGGCGGCGCGATCAACAATGCACCTGAACTGTCGCCCAATGTGATCCGTCTGCGGCCGTCCCACAGGGCATTGTCGGAAACCGCAACAGCGGGCGGCAGATCCCGCAATTCGCGGTGCAGAAAGATGCCGGTACGCCGGGCATCGATCACGGTCCGCGACAATGTGGCACAAAGCGGCCCGGTGCGGAACCGGCCGAAAAGGGCTTCGCTGCGGGCCTGGTCGGGAAGGAAGGCGGTGCCGCCGGTCGCCGCCAGCAGGATGCGCAGCGCATAAATGGCCGTCCGGCTGTCGGCGGCCGTCGCAAAATCCCGATCGAGGCGGACGAGGCCGGCGGCCGGCCTGGAGGCCAAGCTGCGGATCAGCATGGCCGCGCGATTGCCCAGCTGCTCACGCTCGGCCGCCGCCTTTCTGGCCAGCGCCATAGCTTCAGCCATGCGAGGCGCATCGTCGCCTTCAACAAGTGCTGCGCGGACGCGCGGCCGCTCGAAAGCAGTGTCGGCATTGGTCGGATCTTCGATCCAGGCGACCTGTTCGCGTTGCAGCAATTCGCGCAGCTCAGCACGCCGCACGCCGAGCAGCGGCCGCACGATCCAGTGCCGCCAATCGTAGAGGGTTGCCGGCGCCATGCCGGCAAGGCCCCGCCCTTCGTCGCGCGGCCTCTCCTCACCTGGCCCGTCGTCACGTGCTTGCCGCATCAGCACGGTCTCGGCCTGGTCGTCGGCGGTGTGGCCGGTCAGGATCAGGCCGATGCCTGCCGCTTCGGCGGCCTCGGCGAGCAGCCGGTATCGGGCTTCGCGCGCGGCGGCAGGCAGGCCGGTCGATGGTTTGTGCCCCGACCAGGAGAGGACGCGATGGGCAATGCCGCGCGCCGCGCACAGCCTGGCCACGGCTTGCGCTTCCGCTGCCGCTTGCGGCCGCAATTGGTGATCGATCGTCACCGCCAGCAATTTCGTTGCCGGCGCGGTACGGTCGAGATGGGCTTTGAGGAGGAGGAGGAGGGCGGTCGAGTCGCTGCCGCCGGACACGGCCGCAACAGCGCCGTTGGAAAAGTCGATCTGCGAAAAATCCGAAAGGTCAGGCTCGGTGTCGAGCGTCATGCATGTCGTCCAAAAGTGGACCCGGTTTTGGGGCTACGACATGCAACAGAAAAACTAGCACGCCGCGAGCGCCCTTTCCTGCTTGACCCGCTCCTTGAGCGCGCTGGAAATATCGGGGTAGCGCTTGCCGATCTCGCTGAAGGTGGCACAGGCCACGTCGCGCTGCTTCAGCCCGACAAGTGAAACGCCAAGCTTCAGCAGCATGTCTGGCGCTTTCTTGGCCTTGGGATAGTCCTTGCTGGCAGCGAGGAAAGTCTCGGCCGCATCGCGGTATTTCTGCTGGCCGAGCAGCGATTCACCAAGCCAGTAATGCGCGTCCGCCGCTTTGGCGTCCTTGGGAAAACGGGCGATATGGTCGCGGAACCCCTGTTCGGCGGTGCTGTAGTCGCCCGACAGGATGAACTGGTAAGAATTGCGGTAAAGCTCTTCCGGATCGTTGGTCGACGGGAGTGCCGCGACCACCGTATCATCGGATTTACCGGCCTTGTTGCCGGCTGCGCTGGCGCCGTTGGCTGGGGCCGTATTCTGCTGCGGCGCATTCGCTTGCGCATTGCCGTCGGCTTCGACGACATTGCCGTTTTTGTCGACGGTGATGGTGCCGAACGTCTTGGGCGGCGCGCCGGGGATCAGCTTGCCGGGATCGCCGTTGGGCGATTCGACGATGACGTCCTCGATGCTCTTGTCGCCGTCTGCCGCCTTGCCCGCATCGGCCGGAGCCGGCGTCCCCGGCGCCTCCGCCACGTTACTGTCGCCGTTGGGGCTGTCGCTGCTAGGCGCCGCCTCGGACTTCTTCTGCTCGGCCGGCTGCTGCGCGCCTTGCGGACCGCCTTCCAACTGCTGGAAGCGGAATTCGTTGTCTTCCTGCTGCTTGCGGATCTGCTCCTGCATCTGCAGGACCTGGAAATTGAGTTCCTCGATCTTGCCGTTCATCTGCCGGAGCTGTTCCTCCAGCGCCGGAGTGCCGGTGCCATCCTGTTGCGCGAATTGAACCTGATCCGGCTTTTTCTTTTCGCCGAAAATGCCGGGCAGTTTGATCGTCGGCAGGTGGAAGGAAAAACCGCTTTCCGATGACTGCCTGGTGCCGTTTGCCCCGTCAGCAAGTGCCGCGATACTTGATACGAGCAGCAGCGCAAGCGTGCCGCTCAAGACCGATCTGAAATGCATGTGCCTCTCGCCGTGAAACCATTGTTGCGCGCCTCTCATTCGAAGTAGACCAGTCAACCGGGGACTAGCCAGACGCTCTCGGCTCTTAACAGGACGTGAGACTTCGGCCAAATTTTGTTTGGAGCGAGCAGATATGAAAAAGGCGGCCTTTTGGCCGCCTTTCGCACCAAGTGTTGCATTTATGCCGATCAAGAACCGGCGCCGCCCAGCGTGGTTACGGCGCGGCGGTTCTGCGACCAGCAGGAGATGTCGTCGCAAACCGCGACCGGACGCTCCTTGCCGTAGGAAATGGTCTTCAGGCGCTGCGCCGAAACACCCTTGGCGACCAGGAAGTCGCGTGTGGCGGCAGCACGGCGGGCGCCGAGCGCCAGATTGTATTCGCGCGTGCCGCGCTCGTCGGCATGGCCTTCGATGACGATGGCATACTGCTTGTACTGGTTCAGCCACTGCGCCTGGCGCGACAGCGTCGTCTGCGCATCGGCGCGGATCGAGGACGAATCGGTATCGAAGAAGATGCGGTCGCCGATGTTGACGGTAAAGTCCTGGGCCGACCCGGGCGTTGCCGCGCCGGCGCCGTTGAGGCCGAGATCGGCGGCGCTGTTCGGCGTCTTCTTCGAGGCGCAACCGGTGATCGCGAGCATAGCGACCAGCGCGATCATGACCGGGTTTGTGGTAAGTGCTGCGATACGGCCCATGCCGCCTCTCCTTCGCAATTCGAGTGATTTCATTGATCGTCCAGTAACCACGTTTGGGTTAACCGGCGCTCAAGAAACACGGTTAAAATTTGGTTTCGGCTGCCGTCCGCAACCGTTCTGCCGAGGGGCGACAATGAGCGCGGACCGTAGGCGGAAATGCGGCCAAAACATGAAAAAGAGGGAATTGAGGAACTGAAGAACTGAGGAATTGAGGAAAGAGATCACCTCAGCTTCTCTCTGAGATTGACCAGCATTCCGTAGATGCGGGCATAGGATTGCAACCAATCGTCGCGTTGCGCCTGTGTGATGTACTCGAGGTCGAACGCATACGAAATCCAGGTCTCCACCTCACTGCATGATCCTATGGCCATCGAAATGAAGCGTGCGAATTCGGGCTTGGAGTGAGTCTGTTTGGCAAAGCCTTCGGCCAAATTGGCGCAGATCGCCTTGCTGGAACGACGTAGTTGATCGGCGAGCGCGTATTGCTCCATTTTCGGAAAAGCAAGCGTGGCTCTGTGCACCCCAAGGGAAACCGCATAGGCACGCTTATAGACTTCTAAATCCCTCGCGTGCTCGATGTAGACCCCTGCCTTCTCCATTCTTCAGTTCTTCAACTCTTCAGTTCTTCAACTCGTCAGTTCGTCAGTTCTTCAATTCCTCAGTTCTTCTTCCATCACTCCAGCAGCGGCGACCAGGCCGGATCCGAGGCGAAGTTCGCCGTCGGGATCGACTGTTCGTTGCGGCCGGTGAGATCGACCGAAACAAGTTTTGGTCCGCCATTGGAATCGCGGAAGAACATCAGCACCCGGCCGTTGGGCGCCCAGGTCGGCCCTTCCTGCTGAAAGCCGGTGGACAGGATGCGCTCACCCGAACCGTCGGTGCGCATGACGCCGATCTGGAATTCGCCGCCGGTCTGCTTGGTGAAGGCGATGAGATCGCCGCGCGGCGACCACACCGGCGTCGAATAGACGCCGTCGCCGAACGAGATGCGGGTCTGGCCCGAGCCGTCGGCGCCCATCACATAGATCTGCGCGCGGCCGCCGCGATCCGAGGTGAACACCACCTTGCTGCCGTCAGGCGAGTAGGACGGTGAGGTGTCGATGGCGGTCGAGTTGGTGAGCCTGGTTGTCGAGCGGCTTCTCAGATCCATGGCGAAGATGTTGGAATTGCCGTCATCGCGCAGCAGGCTCATGATTACCTTCTGGCCGTCCGGCGAAAAGCGCGGCGCAAACGTCATGCCGGGGAAATTGCCGACCAGCTCGCGCTGCCCCGTCTCGATCTGCAAAAGATACACCCGTGGTTGGCCGCTTTCATAGGACATGTAGGTGATTTCCTGCCGGTTCGGCGAGAAGCGCGGCGTCAGCACGATCGATTTGCCGTTCGAGAGATAGCGGACGTTGGCGCCGTCCTGGTCCATGATGGCAAGCCGCTTCTTGCGCGCATTCTTGGCACCGGACTCGTCGATGAAGACGACGCGCGTGTCGAAATAGCCCTTCTCGCCGGTCAGCCGCTCGTAGATCGCATCGGCGATGATATGGGCGACGCGCCTGGTATTGGCGTCGTTGGCGAAGAACTGCTCGCCCGACATCTGCTGGCCGGCAAACGTGTCCCACAACCGGTACTGGGCGCGAATGCGGCCGTCAGCCTCCTTGCCGACACTGCCGGTGACCAGCGCCTGCGCATTGATCACCTTCCAGTCTTCGAAGCGCGGCGTGGCATCCGGGTTCGAGATCTTTTCAATGAAAGCGCTTTTGTCGATCGGCGCGAACAGGCCGGAGCGTTTCAGGTCGGCACTGACGATGCCGGAAATCTCGGCGCCGAGCGCATCGCCGCCCTGGAAGTCCGTGATGGCGATCGGCAACGGCTCGACATTGCCCTTGTTGACGTTGAGCTCAACGAGCGCCCGCGCCGGCAGGGTGACAGCAACAGTCATACCCAGCGCCATCGCTGCGATCGTCAGGAGCGGCTTGAGGATGGATTTCATGTCTTCTCGCTTCTTTCGCTGATTCTGTAGCGCCGGGCCTAAAGACCGAGCATCTCCCTGGGGTCAAAAGTGACCCGAACGTCGGACCAGATGTCTTGCTTGCCCGCCGGAACCTGCAGGCCGGCCACATCGCATTTCTGAACCGCGCGCACTGCGCTTTCGTCAAACGGGCGGTTTCCGCTCGACTTTTCAACGCTCGGCCGGCCATCCAGCTTGCCGGAGGCGTCCAGATTAAACCGGACCACGACGACGAAATTCTCCGAACCCTCGAGCCCTGCCGGAAGCGTCCAGCAACCACCAAGCTGGGCCTCCAATGCCCCCTGCTCCGATTTCGAAAGCTTCTGGCCCTGATCCTTCTCGCCGCCGAGCGATGCCTGCTGGGTCGAGCGCTTGGCGCCGCCGCCGGACGGCTTCCGCTTGTCGAGCAAAGCCGAAATCTCGTCGGCGTTGAATTGCTTGTCGTCCGATTTCGGCTTGGATGAGGCTTCCTTGACCGGCTTGTCGGCGTCCTTGCGCTCCGGTGCCTTGGCGCTCTCGGCCTGGGCCGGCTGCGGCTTTGGCCGAGCCTCGGGTGCTGGCGCCGAGTCCGGAAGCTGCGCCTCCTCGGTTGGCGGTTGCTTGGCAATCGCCTCGGCGACGGCATCCGGCTTGACCTCGGGCTGCGGATCGATCGCGGCAGTCTTGTCCTGCGGCGGCGTGGGCGTCGGCTCCTTGGCCGGCGTCGGCTTGGGCTCGGTCTGCTTGACAGGTTCGGGCTTGACCTCTTCCTTCGGCTGCGGCACCGGCGCCACCTCCGTAGCGGGAATAGGCTTCGGCTCTTCCTTCGGCTTCGGCACGTCCTCGGGCTTGGGCTTTTCGACCGGCGTCGGCGCGGGTGGCGGAGCCGCCGTCATGTCGACTGGCTGGGGCTTGGCCTCAGGTGTCGGCGGCTTGTCGGTGTCGACGCTGTTATCGCCGACTTTCTGGGCATCGGGAACGATGTCGGGACGCTGCGTCGGTACCGGCGCCGGCTTGTCGTGCATTACAGCCTTCTTGTCGCCTTGCAGGACCTGTGCCGTCGCTTCCATCGGCACGATCTCGACCGACACCGATTCCGCATCGGACGCAGGCATCGCGGGCGGCGAGGACAACGTGAACAGCCCGAAGGCGATCGCCACCGTATGCAAGATCACCGATGTGGTGAGGCCGGTCCTCATCTTGCGTCTACTGATCCTGTTCCTGCAGTGAAACCAGGCCGATATTCTTGTAGCCAGCAGCCGAGATGCGGGCCATCACCTTCATGGCAGTGCCATAGTCGGTGGACTTGTCACCCCTGATGAAAATGCGCTCTTCATAGCCGGTCTTCGAGATCGCCTGCAGCTTTGCCACCAGCTCCTCGATCGGGATCTCGGTTTCCTGGAGGTAGATCTGACCGGCCGAGTTGATGGACACGCTTATAGGCTGCGTATCGGCGTTCATCGCTTTGGCCTGGGTATCCGGCAGGTCGATCGGCACGCCGACCGTCAGAAGCGGCGCCGCGACCATGAAGATGATCAGCAGCACCAGCATCACGTCGACCATCGGCGTGACGTTGATCTCCGATATCAAGGCGTGATGGCGGCCGCGCCGCCTGTGGCCGCGCCCGCCGCGTCCTCCGCCACCTGCGCTTACGGACATTCCCATGATCGTTCCTCAGGCCTTCTGCGCGACTTTTTCATCGATTTGGCGCGAGAGTATGGCGGAGAACTCATCCGCGAACCCTTCCATGCGCACCGCGATCTTGCTCGCGTCCGACGACAGCTTGTTGTAGGCGATGACGGCCGGGATGGCGGCGAGCAGGCCGATGGCCGTCGCCAGCAGCGCTTCGGCGATGCCGGGCGCGACCACCGACAGGCTGGTATTCTTCGAGGCGGCGATCGCCTGGAACGAGGTCATGATGCCGATAACCGTGCCAAACAGGCCGATGAAGGGCGCCGCCGAGCCGGTGGTGGCGAGAAAGCCGAGCCGCCCTTCAAGCTTTTCCATCTCGCGGGTCAGCGCCAGATCCATCGCTTTGTCGATGCGGGTCTGCAGGCCGAGCGGCGATTTCGCGCCCTTCTCGAAGCTTTTCTTCCATTCGCGCATGGCAGCGACGAAGATCGCGCTCATGCCGGTCGTCTTGCGGTCGGCGAGCGTGCGGTAAAGTTCTTCCAGCGACTGTCCCGACCAGAACACCTGTTCGAAGCGATTGAGCGCCAGCCGCATGCGGGCATAGGCGACGAGCTTGTCGACGATGATCGCCCAGGTCCAGATCGAGGCACCAAGCAGCCCGATCATGACCAGCTTGACCACCCAACCGGCCTGCATGAACAAGGCCCAAATCGATAAATGCGCGCCCGGTTCGGCGAGAGCGATGTTTTCCATGTTACGTCCTTAAAGATTTTCCGGGCGTGGCTGGCGGCTGGCCCATGGGCATCCCTTGTGGTCCGTTCGCGTTAGGCTTGCGGAATAACCCCAAATGCACCGTTGGCGGCCTTTTCGGGGCAAATATTGGTGAAAGGAAGGCGCTTGGATTCTCCCAATCTTAACCAATCCCTTCATGGACCGTTATGGTTAAGGATGGGTTAGGACGTACAGCGCGGCGCATTGCCGCGCCCTGATAGGCCGCCTGGCGATTCTGGCCTGGACCGGGAGCTCCGGGATCGTCCGCCTCTGAACCTTTATTTGCGCGTTCTGGGCATGAAGGCTGCGATCCAGTCCTTGGGAAAGCGCCGCGGCCGCCCGTTCTCGCCGACGATCGCCGCTTCGACACGCGCCTCGACCAGCACTTCGCTGCCGCGCTTCAATTGCTGCGCCATGACGATGCGCGCACCGGAAATCTCGTCGGTGCGCGTGTCGATGGTCAGGATGTCGTCCATGCGGGCCGAACCGCGGAAATCGATCTCCATGCGCCGCACCACCCAGACTATTTTCTCGCCATGCTTGCCGTCGGCAAGCTCGGTGTGGTGGACGCCGGCCAGCCGCAGATAGTCGGAACGGCCGCGCTCGAAGAATTCGAGATAGCGTGCGTGGTAGACGACGCCGGAAAAATCGGTATCGGCATAATAGACCCGCGCCATCAATCGATGGCCGAATTCCGTCAGCGCGCCGGAAAGTCCGGCGGACAATGCCGATTCACCGTGATCGTCCATTGCGCTGTCCTTTTGGCCCGACAGGCCCTGTTTCAAGCAACACCTGTTTTGCGCATAGACCGGCGATGATCAAGACCTGGAGGGCTGGGCCGGGGAACTGCCAGCACCGAAGCCATAAGCAGCGGAACTTAGGGTTCTTCCTGGAACAGGCTGATCTGCTGCTGCGCCAGGTCCTTTGGCGCGTCGAGGCCGAGATGCCGCCAGGCATTGGCCGCCAGCACGCGGCCGCGCGGGGTACGCATGATGAAGCCTTGCTGGATCAGAAAGGGTTCGATGATGTCCTCGATGGCATCGCGTGGCTCGGAAAGCCCGGCAGCGATGGTCTCGATGCCGACCGGCCCGCCGCCGAAATTCCGGGCGATCATCGACAGATAACGGCGGTCGAGCGCGTCGAGGCCGAGCCCGTCGACCTCCAGCCGCGTCAGCGCCTCGTCGGCGACCTTGCGGTCGACATGACCGTCGCCGGCAACGCTGGCGAAGTCGCGCACCCGGCGCAACAGCCGGCCGGCGATGCGCGGCGTGCCGCGCGCCCGCCGGGCGATCTCCAAGGCACCGTCGTCGCCGAGCGGCATGGCAAGGATGCGGGCGCCACGCCGCACGATCTGCTCGAGTTCCTCGACCGAGTAAAAATTGAGCCGCACCGGAATGCCGAACCGGTCGCGCAGCGGGTTGGTCAAAAGGCCGAGCCGGGTGGTGGCGGCGACAAGCGTGAAGCGGGCCAGGTCGATCTTGACCGAGCGCGCCGCCGGCCCCTCGCCGATGATCAGGTCGAGCTGGAAATCCTCCATCGCCGGATAGAGGATTTCCTCGACCGCCGGGTTGAGCCGGTGGATCTCATCGATGAACAGCACGTCACGGTCTTCGAGGTTGGTGAGCAGCGCCGCGAGATCGCCGGCCTTGGCGATGACCGGACCCGAGGTCGAGCGGAAATTCACGCCGAGCTCGCGCGCCATGATTTGCGCCAGCGTCGTCTTGCCGAGGCCGGGCGGGCCGACGAACAGCACATGGTCGAGCGCTTCGCTGCGCCCCTTGGCGGCCTCGATGAACACTTTGAGATTGGCCCGCACCCCCGCCTGGCCGACGAAGTCGCCAAGCGTCTGCGGCCGCAAGGTCTGCTCGGCGTCCTCGCCGCGTCTGTCGGGAGCAATGAGGCGTGGCGAAAGGCTCATACGCATACCGCCCGAAAGAAAAAGTTTGTATCGATACCGATCAACGTCACCCGGCACCCTCTCGTTCGTCGCCGTGCTCCTCGCCAACAACATGGCGGCCCACTGCATCTCTTACCACCGCGTCGATCTGTTCCAGCGCAGCAGGCCCGTCAGGTGGATCGCCTAGAAATCCAGCGAGGTCGGCAAATTCGAGATTGCGCGGCGTTCCTATCAGGAGACCATCCACGACCGTCCACGCAACAGTATCGCCTGACTTGAGCGACAACTCGTTCCGGACTTTCTTTGGAATCGTAAGCTGCCCCCTGGAGGTCAAGCTTGCATATCCGACCATGCTCTTGTTCCTAGTCGGAATTTATTTGTCGGGCAACGTCTCACCGTGCCAGCTCCTTCAGGCCGAAGCGGATCAGCTTCGAGGCGTCCGCCTCCTCGCCTGCCGTCTTCAGCGCCGCCGCCACCGCATTGGCGGCGGTGTCGCGCGAATAGCCGAGATTGACCAGCGCCGAGACGGCGTCGGTGATCGGCGCCGAGGCGACGCCCTCGCCGAGCTCCTGCTTCAGGCCGATGGTGCCGGAGGCAGTGCCCGCATAGGCAGGCGCCTTGTTCTTCAATTCGGTGACGATGCGCTCCGCCACCTTCTTGCCGACGCCCGGCGCACGGCTGACCATGGCGATATCGCGCAACGCAATCGCATTGGCGAGATCGGCCGGCGCCAGCGTCGACAGGATGGCCAGCGCCACCTTGGCGCCGACGCCTTGCACATTGTTCATCAACAGCCGGAACCATTCGCGCTCCAGCACCGACTGGAACCCATAGAGCCGCAGCATGTCCTCGCGCACATAGGTCTCGATGAACAGCACGACCGCCTCGCCCGGCCGCGGCAATGCCGCCAGCGTGCGCGCCGAGCAGTAGGCGACATAGCCGACGCCATGCACGTCGACGATGCAGAAATCCTCGTCGATCTCATCCAGCGTGCCTTTTAGCTTGCCGATCATTTGAGCGTGCCGATCATGCCGGGTGGGTTTCCGGAGAGATGATATCGAGGTCCGGGAAATAGCCGCGATAGCGCGCAGCATTGCGCGTCAGCAGGCGATGCCCAGCGACAACCGCATGGGCTCCAATAAAGAAATCCGGCAAGGTTCGTTCGCGAATGCCGCCGGCGCGGCGATAGCGCGAGTGCGTGACACCAGCGAGGAAGGCTGCTTCCCACGGCAGAAATTCGCGATCCATCTTGAGCATGTCGGCTGCTTGACGAAGAGCCTGTTCGGTCGCAATCAACGGCGCGAGCTCGGACCAGACGATTGCATTGATTACGAGTGCGCCGTCGCGCCGGCATGCGGTAATCGCGGATGCCGACCATTTCGTCTCCCGTCCGGAAGGACCCCAAACGTCGATCAAGACATTTGTGTCAATCAATGTCGAGATCTTCACGTGGGCCCCTCAGCCATTCCACATATTCATCCGCCGTCAAGCCTCCCAGATCCAGCGTACCGGCCATACGATCGAGCATCTGGCTGAATCTGCGCGAGGCTTCCTCCTCCGACATGTTTTCGTCGACGGCTATGACACGAGCGCCGTCCTCGGTGGGGACGAACTCCACCTCCGAGCCCGGGCCGATACCGAGATGATCCCGTATTTCCTTCGGGATGGTCACTTGGCCCTTGGTGGTAACGCGCATGGTAATACCTCGTTGGTATTACTTATTGCCCACTGGAGAACAAGTCAAGAACATACTTATCCGGCCAGCGCCGCCATCCTGTAGGCGATGCTCTGCCGGTGATGCGCGTGACAGATGGCGATGGCCAGCGCATCGGCGGCGTCGTCGGTGTCGAAAGTCGCCTTCGGCATCAGCACCTTGACCATCATGTGGATCTGTTTCTTGTCGCCATGGCCGACGCCGATCACCGCCTTTTTGACGGCGTTTGGCGCATATTCGGCAACGACAAGGCCGGCACGCGCCGGCACCAGCATGGCGATGCCGCGTGCCTGGCCGAGTTTCAGCGTCGCCGCCGCGTCCTTGTTGACGAAAGTTTGCTCGACCGCCGCCTCGTGCGGCATCGCGGCATGCAGGATCTCGGCGAGCCCGTCATGCAACTGGCAAAGACGCACCGCCAGCGCGGCCTTGTCGTCGGACCGCACCGTGCCGGAAGCGACGAAGCGCAGCGAATTGCCGAGGCTGTCGACTATGCCCCAGCCGGTGCGCCTCAGCCCTGGATCGATGCCGATGATGCGAATCGCTTCCCCCATCCGTCAACTTTAACCCCGGCGAGCAGCGATGCCAGCGAAATGTGAACAAACCAGAAACAGCAACCGAGTCTGGTTTAGAGAATGTTTGAGAATTCGCTCTGGCGAGACAGATAGCGTGGTTTTCGAGAACCGGAGCGGAGCGTACATAAGTACGCGAGCACCGGCCTACGCCGGCCATAGCCTTAACTGCCACGACCGCTCTGAATGCTCCGGCCGGCGAAGGCCGGAAGCGCAGAAGGCTGCGCTAGTCTAGTCGTTTGAATAACTGTTGGCGCGAGCGACAGACGGTCCTCTGATCCTTTGGCGGATGTGACAGCCATCTCGGTTTCAACCGCGCAATGCTGCCGCAACGACGCTCTCCAGTGGCGTTGTCGGTCGACCGATCAGCCGGCTCATGGCGCCGCCGTCATCGAACAACGCTCCGCGTGAGGCTGCAATGTCGGCATCGGCCAGGATAGCGGCGAGATCGGCGGGCAGCCCGGCGCCTGTCAACACACCCTCATAGGCCGCCCCGGCAAGATCGTTGTAGGCGATCGCCTTGCCCGATTGCCGCGAGACCTTCGCCGCAAGCTCGGCGAGCGTGAAGGCTTGGTCCGCGGCGAGCTCGTAAGTCCTCCCTGCTTGATCCTCGCTCGTCAGCACCACGGCCGCGGCCTCGGCATAATCCTGCCGCGCCGCGGACGAGAAGCGCCCCTCATTTGCGGCGCCGATGAAGGCGCCGTGCTCCAGAGCCGCCGGGAGCGCCATCAGATGGTTCTCGGTATACCAGCCGTTGCGCAGGATGACGGCGGGTAGGCCGGAGGCCGCGATGACCTCCTCCGTCTGCCGATGTTCGACCGCGAGCCTCGCGGGAGACGTGTCCGAATGCAGCATGCTTGTGTAAGCGATCAGCGAAACCCCCACCCGTTGGGCGGCCTTGACAACTGACCGATGCTGCGGCAAGCGGCCGCTGACTTCGGTCGAGGAAATCAGCAGCAGTCTATCGACGCCGGCCAGCGCCATCGGGAGCGTGTCGGGACGATTATAGTCCGCCTCCCGCACGACTACGCCGCGTTGGACAAGATCGCTGGCCTTTGCCGGATCACGAACCGCCGCAACGATCCGGCTGGCCGGAACTGTCTTCAGCAGTGCGTCGATCACGAGACGGCCAAGCTGTCCTGTTGCTCCAGTTATTGCGTACATCGTTCTGTCCATTTCGTGGTTGGATGGATTGAGAGCCTCAGATAGCGGCTCTCGTTACCGTCGGAAACCACGTATCTTGTAGTTACCATCATTTTCCGGTAACCAACTGGAAACTCTCATGGAAGATGCGCGATGGTCCTCAGGATGCGAACGAAGGTGAAGGCGCTTCCCGGCTGCCCCATGTCGAGGTGCATGGCGCTGCTTGGCGGGTGCTGGACACCCGAGGTGCTCTGGTCCTTGAGCGACGGCCCGCGCCGGTTCTCCGAATTGCGCCGCGATATCCCAGCCATTTCGGCGAAGGTGCTGACCGGCAGGTTGCGCGATCTCGAGGAGCGTGGCGTCCTCGCACGCCACGTGATGCCGACATCGCCGCCGACCGTGGAGTATGAGCTGACGTCATTGGGGCAGGAGCTGCTCCCAGCGATCAGGTCTATCGTGGAGGTCGGATCGCGCCTGCTGCTGCGTGATTCTCCCCGCCTGATGATCGCGAGCCCATCCCTTCGCGGTTAGTCTAGATGGCCGCCGGAGTAGAATTATGAAACGTTCTCTCAGCCGCGGGCGAAAGCCGTGTTGAGCAGCGTGATCTGGTCGGAGACAGGATTGAGGCGACGGCTCGACGGCGGCACCTCGGCAAGGCCGCCATAGATCTCCTCGTCCATCCGGCGCACCAACGCCTGCAGCCGCAGCGAACGGTTGACGAGGTCTATGAAATCCTTCGGCAGCTCGGCCCAGCCGGGCGCCTCCTCATGCGCGGAGGCGGTGTCGAGACGCACCTTGGATTTTTCTGAGGCCACCTGATCGCGGGTCATCTCGCCGGAATTCGCCGCCCGCTG
The DNA here is from genome assembly GCF_040320005.1 of Mesorhizobium sp. M0816. Lineage (NCBI taxonomy): Bacteria > Pseudomonadati > Pseudomonadota > Alphaproteobacteria > Hyphomicrobiales > Phyllobacteriaceae > Mesorhizobium > Mesorhizobium sp. M0816. The sequence continues at coordinate 165,822 of NZ_JAMYOT010000008.1, forward strand.
CAAAAGCAGCCACGAGGCGACCTGCATCAGCCTGGTAGTCAGCCGCATCGATTCGGCCGCATAAAGCGTCGCCGCCAGCCTCGACAGCTTCTTGGCCTCGGCGCGGCCCTTGCCGTCGAGATATTCGGCCGCCTGCTCGACCAGGCCCATGCCTTCCTGATAGAGCGGCTTGAAGGATTGGGAGAAAACCCGGCGCTCCGCCAGCTTGATGGTTTTCGCGCTCGCCTTCGAAGGCTCGTTCATCGCTACGCCCCTGCACTTGCCTGACAGCCGGCCGATTCGGCTCTTGGCCGCCATATCCGGCAGCCTAAACGACTGAAGCTTGAAAATGCGCTTCGCTGCCAGCGAAGGCAAGCACATGTTTAACAAACGGTTAACGGCCGCATTTAGCCGGAAGGACGCCCATGCCGGCGCACAAAAAAAGAGCCGCGGATAAGGCGGCTCTCAGGAGTTTAACAGGGAGGCGTCAAACAAAGTGGCTCCAACCACTCGGTAAGAATCCAGATCACTGGATGGACATAGTAAACGCCTGTAAAGCTTAACGAAGCCTTAACGCGGGGCATATTTTTCGATCAAGCGCCCAGCAACTGTGCCGTAACAGCACAGCTGACTGGCCACGGCGCCGTTCACACCACCGCCTGGAAAGTAGGGGCGACGCTTGCGCCATGGTTTCCTCCAAATGGTGACCGGCTTACCGAAACAAAACGGCACTGCGCGCGACATCGTTCCGAAACAGGCGCCGCGCTAAACGCCCGTTCCTCGCAACGAGGCGGAGCAAACCTTGCGCTCCGGCAATCATGACAATCTCTCAAGGAGCGAACAATGGACTGGTACTCGGCCGTTAAATTTCTGCACATCGTCTCGGCGTTCCTCTGGGTCGGCGGCGGCTTCACGCTGATGCTGCTCGCGGTACGCGCCGACCGCGCTGGAAACGTCGAAGGCATGCTGCAGGCGATGCGCGCCACCGGCGAGCTCGGCAACCGGTTCTTCGCGCCGATGTCGATGCTGACATTGCTTTTCGGCCTCATCATGTGCGGCTTCTGGGTCGGCTTTTCCGATCTGTGGGTGCTGATCGGCCTTGCCGGTTATGCGACGACCTTCTGCATCGGCATGTTCATCTTCAAGCCGACTGCCGACCGCATGGCAGGCATGATCGCCAAGGAGGGCGTGACGCCGGCAGTGCTTGCCCAGGGCCAGCGCGTCCTCAGCGCCGCGCGCTTCGACTATTCGGTGATGCTGGTGATCATCGCGGACATGGTGCTGAAGCCGACGCTCCACGACATCACCATTCTGGGCTGCATGGCGCTCGTACTGGCAACCGGCATTGCCCTGGCACTTGGCAGGACGCGGCAGCTGCTGCCGAGTGCCGCCTGAGGTGTAAGGAATCCGGCGGCGGCCGAATGGGGCCGCCGTCTTACAGGAGGCCGGCGATGCCGTCCCACAGAAGCTTGACCGCGACGACCGCCACGGTCGCATAGGTGAAGGGATAGAACAGCTCCGGCCGCATCCGCCGCACCAGCCAGGCGCCGGCGATTGTCGACAGCGGCGCCAGCGGCATCAGCACCGCCGACGCGGTCAAATTGGTGGTGTCGAACTGGCCGAGCGCGAAATAAGGGATGAGCTTCAGCGCGTTGGTGACGGCGAAAAAGATCGCCGCGGTGCCCGACAGCACCTTCGGATCGAGCCTGATCGGCAGCGCATAGACCTGAAAAGGCGGGCCGCCGACATGGGCGACGAAGCTGGTGAACCCGGCAACGGTTGCCCAGAAGCCGGCGGCGACGCGGTTGGGCTCCGCCGCGTGGCCGGCACCGTGGCGGAGTTGCAAATAGAGCCAGCGCAGCACGAAGATCAACGCAACCGCGCCGACGATCAGCCGCACCATCTCTTCGGTTACAAGTGCCGCCGTCAGCCAGCCAAGGGCAATGCCGATCACGGCACCCGGCATCATGTCGGCCAGCATCTTGCGGTCGAAGATACCCCACCACGTCCACACCGAGACAATGTCCATCAGGCACAGAATTGGCAGAAGAATTGCGGCAGCCTGAACCGGCGGCATGGTCAGCGCCATCAATGGCACGCCGACAAAGCCGACGGCGCCGCCGAAGCCGCCTTTCGACAGGCCGACGAGGATGACGGCCGGAATGGCCGCGGCATAGAACCAGGGATCGACGAGCAGGCCTGACATGGGAAAGGACGCTGGAGGGAAAGTTGAACTCTGGAATAGACCAGAAATGGCCAGACCGCGACCGCAAATATGTGGGCCACGCCACCGAAACCCGTCACATGTTTGGCATGTCGAGCGGCGGCGGGCGTCTCCGGATCGGCTGCGCCTTGATGATGGCGGTGCTGGTTTCGGCCTTGTCGGCGATGCGGTCGAGAATCCCGTCGAGCTCGCCGATCGAGCGGACGAACAGCCGGGCAACGAAGCAGTCATCGCCCGTCACCTTGTCGCATTCGCCGAATTCCGGGATTTCCTCGATCAGCTTCTGGACGATGTGCAGCTTGCCCGGCAATGGCCGGATGCGAACGATCGCCTGCAAGGCGTAGCCGAGCGCCTGCGGATCGATGTCGATGGTGAACGCGCGGATGACGCCGCGATCCTCCAGCCGCCGAAGCCGCTCCGAAACGCTTGGTGACGACAACCCGACCTGCAGCGCCAGTTCCTTCAGCGAGGTCCGTGAATCCTTGACCAGGATATCGAGGAGCTTTCTGTCGAGCTCGTCCAGCATTTTACAATTCCAAGAAAAAGCCGATGCTTACCTAATTTAATTAGGTTTGTCCTGCATATCACCAGCTAGAAGTCATGGAAAGACCCGATCCGCTGTGAGATTATAAAATCTCAACGGGTTTCAGCAGCATCCATGGACAACACGGTACGCGGCACGATCGAAATGACGGCGGCGATGGCGATCCTCGGCACGATCGGCTGGTTCGTCGTCCTTTCCGGCCAGCCCATCATGGACGTGGTGTTCTGGCGCTGTGCTTTCGGGGCGGTAACGCTGCTGATCATCTGCGCGGCGCTGGGACTGCTGCGTGGCAGGCTGTCGCTTCGCATCGTCGCGATCGCGGCTCTCGGCGGTGCTGCCATCGTTATCAACTGGCTGTTGCTGTTCAGCGCGTTTTCCCGCGCGTCGATCTCGATCGCCACGGCCGTTTACAACACGCAGCCCTTCATGCTGGTGGGTTTTGGCGCGCTCTTCTTCTCCGAACGGCTGACGGTGACCAAGCTGACCTGGCTCGGCATCGCCTTCGCCGGCATGCTGCTGATCGTGCAGGCCGCGCCCGATGCAGGCGATCATGGTACGGATTACTTTACCGGCATTGCGATGGCGCTGGCCGCGGCTTTCTTCTGGGCCGTTGCGGCTATCGTCACCAAGAAGCTCAAAGGCACGCCGCCGCACCTGATCGCCCTGATCCAGGTCTGCGTCGGCGTTCTCATGCTGGCACCCTTCGCCAATCTCACCCACCTTCCCGCCGATGCGTGGAGCTGGGTCATGCTGGCGACGCTCGGCATCGTCCATACCGGCCTGATGTACATCCTCATGTACGGTGCCATCCAGAAGCTGCCGACGCATCTGCAGGGATCGCTGTCCTTCATCTACCCAGTCGTCGCCATCCTCGTCGATGTCGTCGCCTTCGGCCATCGGCTGCAGCCGGCACAGATCGTCGGCGCCGCCGCCATCCTGGTCGCCGCCGCCGGCATGAATCTCGGCTGGTCGCTGTGGAAATCGAAGGTGCCTGCGTAGGGCCGCAAGCGACCAGGCGAGGAGAATTTCGGCCAACGGCAGCCATGCGCCGAGCCCTATGGAATCGTTGACGGCAAACGTGATCCCCCTGCCGCCTGTTCAACTCCCGCACTTTGCTCTATGCCGCAATGCAACCATCTTCGCCCGGCATAGGCGATAACCGGGACCGAACACCAATGAATGACGCAACGCCGCCCAACCGCTGCCGCATCGTGCTGATCGCGCCGCCGAACGTGCCGGCCGAGCGCATCGCCGCGGCTTTCGACGGCGGTGACGTCGCCTCGCTTATCCTGCCGGAAAACGGTATGGACGAGGCCTCTTTCCAAGCCTTTGCCGAGCAGATCGTGCCGGTGGCGCAAGCGGCCGGCATTGCCGTCATCATTGCCGGCGACACCCGCATCGCCGGCCGCGTCCAGGCCGACGGCATTCATGTCGAGGTCGGCAAGGACGAGCTCGCCGAAACGATCGAACACTTCCAGGCCAGGATGATGGTCGGCACCGGCGGCGCCAAGACCCGCGACGATGCGCTGGAACTCGGCGAGGTCAGGCCTGATTACATTTTCTTCGGCCGCTTCGGCTACGACAACAAGCCTGAGCCGCACCCGCGCAACCTGTCGCTCGGGCAATGGTGGGCGGACGTCATCCAGATCCCCTGCATCGTCATGGCCGGATCGGATCTTGCCTCGGTGGAAGCGGTCGCCGCCACCGGCGCCGAATTCGTGGCGCTGTCCAGCGCCGTTTTCGCCGACGGCGTCGATCCGAAGATGGCGGTTGCCGCCGCCAACGCGCTGCTCGACGAAACCGCGCCGCGCTTCGAGGACTGACGTGCTCTCGCGGAAAATCCTTTTCAGCGCCTTTCTCGCAACGGCCGTGACGCAGGCGATAGCGGCGGAACCCGTTCCGCTGCCGCAGCCCAGGCCGGATTCCAGCGAACCTGCCGACAAGCCGATCGCCGCACAATTGCCGCAGCCCGCCACCACCACCCCGTTGCCGTCGGCCGACACCATCAACCCCGACCGCTTCGGCGCAAAGCCGTCCGATGCTGCCTACGGGGCCTTTCAGCGCGGGCTCTACAAGACGGCCTACAACCTTGCGCTCTCCCGCGCTCAAAACGGCGATCCGGCAGCACAGACGCTGGTGGCCGAGATATTGTCGCGCGGCCTCGGCGTGCCGGTCGACGCGGCAGGGGCGGCGAAGTGGTATGCGCTTGCCGCCGAGCAGGGCGTGCCGGAATCGCAATTCCAGTATGCGCTGATGCTGCTCGACGGCCGCTACGTCAAAAAGGACGAGAAGGAGGCCTATGCGCTGATGCAGGCCGCCGCCGAGGCCGGCAACCGCCTGGCGCAGTTCAATTTTGCGCAGCTGATGGTCGAACAGGAGCCCGGCGATGCCGGTATTGCCAAAGCCGTGTCCTATTACGAGCGCGCTGCCGCGACCGGGCTTGCCGACGCACAATATGCGATGGCACAGGTCTACGCCAATGGCGCCGGCGGCAAGCCGCGCGACGATGTCAGCGCCCGCGGCCTGCTGGCACAGGCCGCGCGGCAGAACTACGACACCGCACAGATCGATCTCGCCACCTGGATGATCGAGGGGCGCGGCGGCGCCCGCGACCTGAAATCCGGGTTCAACTGGATGAAGCAGGCCGCCGAAGGCGGCAATGTCGCCGCCCAGAACCGTCTCGCCAAGCTCTACATGAACGGCATCGGCACCGACCCGGATCTGATCCTCGCCGGCGCCTGGTATGTTGTCGCCCGCCGCGCCGGGCTGATCGACCAAGAGATGGACGATTTCCTGCAGGGCCTGACCGACGAGCAGACGCAGCAGGCGCTGCAACGGGCCAACCGCCTGCCCTGACCGCGGTCTCGCGACTCATTGCACCAGGCTCGTCAGGCGGACTCATTGCGTATGATCGAGCACGACCTTGCCGAAAGGCGAGCCGTGTTCAAGGTACCGAAAGGCTTCGGCGGCCCGGCTCCATGGCACGACCCGGTCGATCACCGGTCTCAACCGGTTGACGACAATGGCGCGGTTCATCGCCTCGAAGGATTCGCGTGAGCCCACCGGTATGCCTCGCGCCCGGACCTGCCGGCGGAAGATGTCGAGCGGGTTGATGGCGCCGTCACTGCCGCCGAGATAGCCGATGACGTTGATCTGGGCGCCGCGCGCCGCTGCCCTCAGCGATTGTGCAAAACTCTGCGGTCCGCCAACCTCGATGATATGGTCGGCGCCGCGGCCATCCGTCAATCCCAGCACGGCCGATGCCCAGTCGGGGGCGCTGCGATAGTTCACGCCATCCTGCGCGCCAAGTTGCCTTGCCCGCGCAAGCTTCTCGTCGCTGCTCGACGTCACGATGACGCGCGCCCCGGCAGTAGCGGCGAACTGCACCGCAAACAGCGAAACGCCGCCGGTGCCGAGGCAAAGCACGGTGTCGCCGGGTTTGACGCTGCCCTCCGTAAACAGCGCGTGCCATGCCGTCACGCCGGCGCATGGCAGCGTCGCCGCTTCGAGGTCGCTCAGATTGGCCGGCGCCAGCACCGCCGCCTGTTCGTCGAGCCGGGCAAATTCGCTGAGCAGCCCGTCGATTGGGCCGCCGCGTTGATAGGATGGCTCGGCCATGGCGAAACTGCCGCCGACCCAGCGCTGCCAGAACGTGGCGCAGACCCGGTCGCCGATCTTGAACCGGCTGACCTCGGCGCCGATGGCAACGACTTCGCCGACGCCGTCCGACAGCGGCACCAGCGGCAATGCAAACTTCGTGTGATAGCTGCCGCGAACGATCTCGGCATCGCGGTAGTTCAGCGCCGTCGCCTTGACCTTCACAATCATCTCTTGGCGCCCTGGCTCAGGCATCGGCCGCTCGACCATTCTGAGGTTCTCGAGGCCGCCCGGGCTCTGCAATTCGATCGCTTTCATCGTCGTTCCTTTCTAGCTGGGTCCTGCCAGAGGAAAATCGCTTGCCATCCATCGGATTTCAAATTCATAATGTTCAGGATAATTATGCTTCCATGACATGTTCGGGTGTATCGTGCTTGAAGAACTGAAAACACTGGCCCTCTTTGCCGAGGAGGGTTCGATTCAGAAGGTGGCGCAACGCCTGCCGTTGACGCAGCCGGCCGTCACCCGCCAGATCCAGCGGCTAGAGGAGATGCTCGGCACGGAATTGCTCGACCGCCGGCTAAAGCCGTCGCGACTGACCCCGGCCGGCGTAGAGGTGCTGGCACGCGGCAAGGAAATTCTCGCCGCCGTCGACGCGCTGAGATCATTCGCCAAGGGCAACGAGCCGGAGGGCCTGCTGCGGCTCGGCCTCGCGCATGGACTTTGCGACAAAGCCGTGGCCGCCGCCATTGCTGATGCCGTGGCGCGGTTTCCGAAGGTCTCGCTGCGTCTGAAGAGCGGCTGGAGTCTTGAGCTGGCCGACCAGCACAAGCGCGGACAGCTCGAACTCGCCTTCATCCTGGACGGCAGCAATTCCAAAGCTGGCGACGGCGTTGTCGGAACCGAGCCCCTCGGCATCATCGCTGCCGAAAACACCAGCCGGCAAGCCGACGTCAAGACCATGCCCTGGGTCCTCAGCCCTGAACCCTGCGACGCGCGCCGGCGGCTGGCGGCTGCCCTGGCCGAGGGCGGCCACAGGTTGATGGTCGGCGCCGAGATTCAGGACAGCGCGCTGCAGATCGACTGGGTTCGTCGAGGCCAAGGCCTTGGCCTGCTGCCCAAGCGGCTGCTGCGGGAAAAGCTGCCTGAGGGCATTGCCCTGGTCGACGCTCCCGGCCTCGAGCTGTCGCTGCGAATTGTCGTCCTGCGTTCGCCGCACCTGCATCTTTTGACAGAGGTCGCCGACGCAGTGACCGAGGCCGTCACCGCGACTGTCAGGGCGGACTGAGGCCGCCACGGCGCGCTGCCGGGCCAGCTTCGTTCCCGCTTCATCGGAAGGCGCTCCTTGCCTCTGCTGGCGATTTGTGGTCTTGGAGGCGCCAAATTGCCCTTTGCGGCGATCATCTCATTTCCGGATCACCTCACCATGGCCAAGATCAATGGCAACGAAATCCGTCCCGGCAACGTCATCGAGCATGATGGCGGCCTTTGGGTGGCCGTCAGGACCAACACCGTCAAGCCCGGCAAGGGCGGCGCCTACAACCAGGTCGAACTCAAGAACCTGATCAACGGCACCAAGCTCAACGAGCGCTTCCGTTCGGCCGAGACGGTCGAGCAGATCCGGCTCGATCTGAAGGATTTTTCCTTCCTCTACGAGCAGGGCGACGCGCTGGTGTTCATGGACACCGAAAGCTACGAGCAGCTCGAATTGCAAAAGGAGTTCGTCGGCGATCGCGCCGCCTTCCTGCAGGACGGCATGATGGTGACGGTCCAGCTCTATGACGAAAGGCCGATCGGCATTTCGCTGCCCGACCAGGTGACGCTGACCATCACCGAGGCCGACCCGGTGGTGAGGGGCCAGACGGCAGCCTCGTCCTACAAGCCGGCGATACTCGAAAACGGCATCCGCGTGCTGGTGCCGCCGTTCATCGGCTCGGGCGAGCGCATCATCGTCGATACCAACGAAATCACTTATGTGCGCCGCGCCGACTAAGGCGTGATCCCAAAGAGTTGCAGACTTTTTGGATAAGATCATGCGTCAAGGCAAATAGGCGCAGCGACAGGAAGAACAGCAATGGCGCGTTCCGCGATCCTCAATGTCATGGTCCAGGCCGCAATGAAAGCCGGCCGCTCGCTGTCGCGTGACTTCGGCGAAGTGCAGAACCTGCAGGTCTCGATGAAGGGGCCGGGCGACTATGTCAGCCAGGCCGACCGCAAGGCCGAAGACATCGTCTTTGCCGAACTCTCCAAGGCGCGGCCCGGCTACGCCTTCCTGATGGAGGAACGCGGCGTGATCGAGGGCGACGACGGCCAGCACCGCTGGATCGTCGACCCGCTCGACGGCACCACCAATTTCCTGCACGGCATTCCGCTCTTTGCCGTTTCGATCGCGCTGGAGCGCCAGGGCCAGATCGTCGCCGGCGTCGTCTACAATCCGGCGATGGATGAACTCTATACCGCCGAGCGCGGCGGCGGCGCTTTCATGAACGACCGCCGGCTGCGCGTCGCCGGCCGCACCAAGCTGGTCGATGCGGTGATCGGCTGCGGCATGCCGCATCTCGGGCGTGGCCAGCACGGCAATTTCCTCATCGAGTTGCGCAATGTCATGGCCGAGGTCTCTGGCGTCCGCCGTCTCGGCTCCGCCTCGCTCGATCTCGCCTACGTCGCCGCCGGCCGCATGGACGGGTTCTGGGAAACCGGCCTGTCGGCCTGGGATGTCGCCGCCGGCATTTTGCTGATCCGCGAGGCGGGCGGTTTCGTCTCCGATTTCGCCGGGGGACAGGATGTGCTGAACGCCGGTTCACTGGTCGCCGGCAACGAACTCATCCAGCGCGCGCTGTTGAAGACTATCAAAAGGCCACTCTCAGCCGGCTGATAGAGGCACGCCGCGCTGAACCGCCGCAGTCGCAAAACCGCAACCAAAGCTTGAAATACTGTCCCGCGGCCGCCCAGATAAGGTGGCGCAGGATCATCGATGACGAACAGCCGGCCCCAACCCCAGAGCGAACTCTCCCAGCTCGACATTCCCTTTATGGGGCGCTGGCATTACTCGCGCGCCGAGATCATCGCCGACGGCATTGTCCACGCCGTGGGCATCGTGCTGGCGATCGCTGCCGGCTCGACGCTGCTGGCACTGGCCGCCTATCGAACCGGCCCCGGCGAATACGTTGCCGCCGCCTTCTATGTAGTCTCGCTGCTCACCGTGCTGTCGGTTTCGCTGGCCTACAATGTCTGGCCGGTGTCGTCGCCGGCAAAATGGATATTGCGGCGCTTCGACCATGCCGCGATCTATCTGCTGATCGCTGCCACCTACACGCCTTTCCTGGCCCAGCTCGGCGGCTCGCCGCTGGCCGTTTCCATGATCGTCCTGGTCTGGACCGCCGCGGCGGTCGGCATCGCCATCAAGGTCTTTCTTCCCGGCCGTTTCGACCGGCTTGCGATCGTCTTCTACCTGGCCATCGGCTGGAGCGGTATCGTTCTGGTGGAGCCGCTCGTGCGGACGCTGCCGGCGACATCGATCGCGCTCATCGTTGCCGGCGGCATCGTCTACTCCTGTGGCGTGATCTTCTTCGCCTGGAAGGGCCTGCGCTTCCACAATGCGCTGTGGCATGGCTTTGTCGTCACCGGCGCCGGCCTGCATCTGGCCGCCATGGTCGACTGCCTGGTCATCAACCGGCTTTGACCTCCGGTCGCGGACAGTGGCAATATTGCCAAGCGCCATTCAATTTCGTCACAATTCCGTTTAGAGTCGCAAACACAAATTGATCGGCGGCGACGGCATCGGAAACGGGGCACGGATGACTCTTCTCAGATCCTTCGGCATGGGCAGGCGCTCCGACGTTCTGATCTACGACCCGCACAAATTGTCGAGCCCGCAGGTGTTTCTGCTGACCATGGTGATCTTTCTGTTCATCGTGGCCTTCATCGCCGCCATCCTGACCCGCCAGATCTCGACCGCCTTCGTCACCAATCCCGGCCTCAACGGCCTGATCATCGGCGTGCTGGCGGTCGGCATCCTGCTGGCCTTCGTCCAGGTCGGCCGGCTGTTCCGCGAGGTGCGCTGGGTCAACTCGTTCCGCGCCGGTTCCGAAACCACCGAACCGGTGTTGCTGGCGCCGATGAAGGCGATGATCGGCCGCTCCTCGACGATTGCTTTCTCGACCAGTTCGATGCGCACCATGCTGGATTCGATCGCCACCCGCCTCGACGAAAGCCGCGACACGTCGCGCTACCTTGTCGGACTGCTGGTGTTCCTCGGCCTGCTCGGCACCTTCTGGGGCCTGCTCAACACGATCGGCTCGATCCGCGAAACCATCGAGTCGCTCGATCCCGGCACCGGCGATGCCGCGGCCGTGCTCGAATCCCTGAAGCAGGGGCTTTCCGCTCCGTTGGCCGGCATGGGCACCGCCTTCTCGTCCTCGCTGTTCGGCCTCTCCGGCTCGCTGGTGCTCGGCTTCCTCGACCTGCAGGCCGGCCGCGCCCAGACGCGCTTCTATACCGAACTCGAAAACTGGCTGTCCTCGGTCACCGACCTGTCCTCCGACATCGTCGTTGCCGACGCGGCCAAGACCGAACCCTCCGAGGAAATCCGGCTGTTGTCGGAAAAGCTGCGCACTCTGCAGGAGAATGGCGGCGGCTCCAATCCGCGCGTCGCCACCGCCATGGCCAATCTCGCCGACGGCATTTCCGGCCTAGTCAAGAACATGCGCTCGGAACAGCAGATCATGCGCGACTGGGTCGAGGCCCAGTCCGACGAGCAGAAGGCGATGCGCAACACCCTGGAGAAGATCGCCGACGCCTTGAAGAAGCCTGGAGTGCATTGACGTGGCGTTGGCACGAGGCCGGCGCTCCGACCGCCGCATCGATTACTGGCCGGGCTTCGTCGATGCGCTGTCGACGCTGCTGTTGGCGATCATGTTCCTGCTCACGGTTTTCGTGCTGGCGCAGTTCCTGCTCGGCCGCGAGATCTCCGGCAAGGACACGGTGCTCAACCGCCTCAATTCGCAGATCAACGAGTTGACCCAGCTTCTGGCGCTGGAACGCTCGACGACGCAGGACAAGGAGGACACCCTTGCCAATTTGCAGGCGTCGCTGTCCGCGTCGGAGGCGGAAAAGAGCCGGCTCGAGCAATTGCTGGCGCAAGGCGCTGGTGCCGGCGATGCCGCCAACCAGCGCGCGACGGCACTTTCCGGCGAGCTCGACAGCCAGCGCCAGATCAGCCAGCAGGCGCTGAGCCAGGTCGAGATCCTCAACCAGCAGATTTCGGCGCTGCGCAGGCAGATCGCAGCGCTCGAACAAGCGCTCGACGTGTCCGAAACGCGCGACCGCGAATCCAACACCAAGATCGCCGATCTCGGCCGCCGCCTCAACGTCGCACTGGCGCAACGCGTGCAGGAGCTAAACCGCTACCGCTCCGATTTCTTCGGCCGCTTACGTGAAATTCTTGCCGACCGCGAGAACATCCGCATCGTCGGCGACCGCTTCGTCTTCCAGTCGGAAGTGCTTTTCCCGACCGGCTCCGAGGTGATCAACGATGCCGGCAAGGTCGAGATGAAGAAGCTCGCCGATGCCATCATCGAATTGCAAAAGGAAATCCCGCCGGAGATCAACTGGGTGCTGCGCGTCGACGGCCACACCGACAACAAGCCGCTCTCCGGTACCGGCCGCTACCGCGACAATTGGGAATTATCGACGGCGCGCTCGACATCGGTGGTCAAGTTCCTGATCGAGAACGGCGTGCCGGCCAACCGGCTGGTCGCGGCCGGCTTCGGCGAATTCCAGCCGCTCGACCCCGCCGATACCGAAGAGGCGCGCAACAAGAACCGCCGCATCGAGTTGAAGCTGACCGAGCGGTGATCTGCAGGCCTTTGGCTTGTATCATGCGCCAGGTCGGGCCGGCTCAAGTCGGCGGCATTTAGGGCACTGGTGCGGCAGCGGCAAGCGCTGAAAAAATTACCTTTTTTTAATTACACTTTGCCGCCATGGCCTTTTAGCCTTGGTCATGGGCCGAGAACCGCCGGCGGTGGAACCGCTCATCGCGACGCGACGGAACCTGACGGCCCGCGGCCGGAAGGCAGGACCCTCCCAACCACCGCCTTCCCCAGTAAAGGAGACGCAACCATGCGCTTCTTCGCTCCCAGGAATCTCAGGACTGCTACGCTCGCCACACTGCTCCTCGCCGTTCCGTTTGCTGGCGCTTACGCCGGCCCGCGTGCGACGGCCTTGATCAATCAGATCCAGAGCGTGGAGACGGGTATCCAGGGCGCCATCCGGGCGAACAAGCTCGAGCCGGGCGAGGCACGTGACTTGCGCACGCAGGTCGCTCAACTCGATCGGGCCGCCCAGAGGGCCGCACGCGATGGAACCATGCCGAGCACGCAATATCAGCAGTTGCTGGCGCAGCTCGACGATGTCAGCCAAAAGCTGCGCGCTGACACCGGCAGTGCCTTCCTCATCGGCAACGGCGCCGATGGCGGATACTATCCCAACGGCTATGGCCCAACTTATCCAGGCGGCTGAAATCGGCCGCAGCGCCCGGCGCTGTGGCAATTGATTTTGCGCATGATCCTTTTCCAGCTTTCGGTTAAGGGATCATGCGCTAGCCCAACGCCAGCGCAATCAGCGCCAGCACTGCCGGCACTGTCTGGATGAACACGATTTTACGGCCCGCCGTCGCTGCGCCGTAAAGGCCGGCGATGGCGACGCAGAGCAAGAAGAAGACTTTGAACTGGAAACCGGCTTCGCCGAAGTAAAGCCCCCAGATCAGCCCGGCTGCGAGAAAGCCGTTGTAAAGCCCCTGATTGGCAGCAAGCACTTTCGAGGCACTGGCGAATTCCGGCGTCAGCCTGAATACCATATGGCCGCGCGGCGTGTCCCACAGCACCATCTCAAGATAGACGATGCAGAGGTGGATCACGGCCACCAGCCCGACCAGCACATTGGCGATCATGTTTCGTCTCCGCATCGCGGTCTGCCGCCGCGGACGACATTGATCACGCACGCCGCCGCTTCCACAAGATGCTTTTCGGCCGTTGCAGCTGGCAGTCGATGCGTCGATCGCGGACGGCTTCGGGGTTGCCAACACTTTTGCATTGGTATCTTTTCCCGCCGTCAAATCAGCGGAACCCACAATGTCCTTTCAAAAACTCGACGACCTCGGCCACAAGCTCGAAGCGCTGGAACACGCCCTCGCCATCCTCGGCGCCGACGAGGCGACCCATATGGCGGTCGGCGGCGGCGAGAAGCGCGCAGAGGCAATGTCGGCGCTTGCCGGCATGCACCATGCCCGGGCGACTGCGCCGGAGATTGCCGACTGGATCGCGGCGGCCGAGCAGGAGGCGCTCAACGAAGAGCAGCAGGCTGCGGTCAGGGAATTCCGCCGGCAATACACCAACCTGACCTGCCTGCCGGTCGAGTTCGTCGAGCGCCAGACGACCGCGCGCATGCGCTCCGAGCAGCTCTGGCGCGACCTGCGCGCCAAGAACGACTGGGCGGGTTTCCTACCGGCGCTCGAAGGCGTCGTGGCGCTGGTCCGCGAGGAGGCGGCCCTTCGCGCCGAGGTGCTCGGGCTCGAGCCTTACGACGCGCTCATGGAGCAATATGACCCGGGCAATCGCGCCGCCGACATCACGCCTGTGTTTGTCGAGTTGAAGACCTTCCTGAAAGGCTTCGTGCCGGAGGCACTGGCCGTGCAGGAAGAGCGGCTGGCGAAACATCCGCTGAAGCCGCTTTCCGGCAGATACCCCTTGGACAAGCAGCGCGAGCTTGGCCTCGCCATGATGGCGGCGGTCGGCTTCGACCTCACCCACGGCTCGCTGTCGGTTTCGCACCATCCCTTCTGCGGCGGCGTGCCGAGCGACGTGCGCATCACCACCCGCTACAAGACCTCGGATTTCCTGTCGGCGCTGATGGGCGTGCTGCACGAGACCGGCCATGCGCTGTACGAGCAGAACCTGCCGAAGGCGTGGGCGCACTGGCCTCTGGGCAGAGCGCGCGGCATGGCGGTGCATGAAAGCCAGAGCCTGTTCGTCGAAAAGCAGATCGGCCGCAATCCAGAATTCTGGCGCTGGGCGCTGCCGGTGGTCGAAAGACACCTCGGCGAGAGCTGGACGATCGACGACATCCTGCCGCATGTACACCGGGTCGAGCGCGGCCTGATCCGCGTCGATGCCGACGAGGTCACCTATCCGCTGCACGTCATCCTGCGCTACGAGCTGGAGCAGGAGCTTGTCTCGGGACGGCTGAAAGCAGCCGACCTGCCCGAAGCCTGGGATGCCAAGATGCGCGATTATCTCGGCCTGTCGACATCAGACAATCCGGCTGACGGTCCGATGCAGGACGTCCACTGGCCGGGTGCCGCCTTCGGCTATTTCCCCTCCTACACGCTGGGCGCCATGATGGCGGCGCAGCAATGGGCGGCGCTGACCAGGGATCATCCTTCAGCCGACGAAGACCTCGCCAAGGGAGATTTCGCCGCGATCAACGACTGGCGCCGCAAAAGGATCTGGTCGCAAGGCTCGCGCTGGTCGAAACCGGAACTGCTCGAACGCGCTACCGGCGAAAAGCTCGATGCCGCACATTTCACTGACCATCTGAAGAAGCGGTACGGGAACTGAGCCGCTTCGTCTATTCCAGGTTCTTGCCGCGGTGACTGCAGAAATCCGCGAAACTGGCCTTTACTTTGGTGGGAAAGCCTCTGAAAAAGGAGTTCTTCCAAGTTGGGCGAGCGTAGATGTCTGTCTGTTACAGTTTTCATAGGATGAAGTCTTTCTGGCCCCGCTTGGTATTTTTCATCTTATTGATCGGCCTGAGTTCTCCGGCCATGTCCGACGACATGGTTCTCAAGGGTCCGGCAGAAAGCTGGGTAAAGCAGCTTGATATTCCGGCTGCCGATCCCACCCGATCGGATCAAATCAAGAATGGCGTTTCATGGCTGCTCTCGGACGACCAGATCAAGCATCGCGCCGGCGGCTATGTCGAGTACTCGCGCACCGTCTATAAAATCGTCGACCGTCCCGGCCTGGATCGTGGCGCGAGTATTGATCTGCAGTTCGATCCGTCCCGGCACAAGGTCACGCTCAACCATCTTCACATCATCCGCGATGGCGCCGTTTTGGACCGGCTGGAAGGCGTCGAATTCGACATCTTCCGCAGGGAAAGAGACGCCGAGAAGGGCGTCTTCGACGGCTGGCTGACAGCACATGTCAACATCGATGACGTGCGTGCCGGCGACATCGTCGATTACGGGTCGACCTACGAAGTAACACCGCTGGTCGGCAAGGACCTTTTCTTCAAGAATTTCTCCACCGAATGGGAAGAGCCGGTAGCGCTTATCCGCACAAGCATCATTTGGCCCTCGGGCCAGCCGCTCCAGATCAAGACAAGGGGAACCCGACTTAAGCCCTCAATCTCCCCGACTGGGCCGGACATCACCTATCTGTGGGAAATCTCAAACCCGAAACCGGTCAATGTCGAGGACAACCTGCCCGTGACCAATCCAGGCTGGGGCTCCATCGATGTCGCGTCTACCGCGAATTGGCAAAGTGTGGTCGATGCCGTTGCGCCCTATTACAAGCCAGCGACCGTTTTTCCCTCGGCTTTTGCCGCAAAGCTCGACGACATCGCTCTGCGGCATCCGGTGCCCGAAGACCGGATGGTCGAGGCAATGCGGTTGGTGCAGGACCAGATCCGCTATGTAAGCCTGTCGATGGGTGCCGGTTCCTACGTTCCGCGTGATCCCGCGACGGTCATCCTGAGCGGGTTCGGTGACTGCAAGGACAAGGCCCTGCTGCTGGTTTCGTCGCTTGTGCGGCTTGGCATTGCTGCCGAGGTTGCCTTGGCCGATCTCGACGAGGGGCGGGCCCTGGACCAGCATCTGCCGGCGCTCCGCGATTTCGACCATGCCATCGTCAAGGCAAGGATCGGAGCAAAGACATATTGGCTGGACGCCACGAACTATCTTCAGGGCGGCAGGGCGCACAATCTCGCACAGCCGGACTACGGCTTCGCGCTGCCGCTTTCCAGCACCGGCGGGTTGGAGAAGATGCCGATTCCTGTGCTTACCAGCCCATCGATCCAGATCGCCGAGGAATTCGACTTTCCGCGGAAACCGGGCGATCCCCTCGTGCTGACGGTCTTCTCGACATATGAGGACGCCGATGCCGATTGGATGCGCGGCAATTTCGCCAGCCGGTCGCTGAGCGAGGTGTCGGACGCCTACCTGAAATACTACAACAAGCAATATCCGGGCATCCAAACCATCGCCAAGCCGGAAATCGTGGATCGCCGCGACGGCAACATAGTGAGCGTGAAGGAAAGTTATCGCTTGCCTGCGGAGGCGCTGGCGGCCAACGATCTGGCAAAGAATTTCCCGATCCGCGCGGCCGATCTCGGCAACAACTCTCTTCCAACCCCGACAATCGTCGACCGAACCGGGCCCGTCTCCCTCGGCCCCCAGTTCTACCGCCGCCACAAGGTGACCGTGCGCAACCTCAAGGCGAGGTTTTCCGGCGAGTCGATGAAAAACGTCGTGACGCCCTATCTGTCTCTCAAGGCGTCCTGGTCCAACACGCCCACCGAATTTCAAGTTGAATGGAACTTTCAGACGCTGGCGACTGAAGTACCGGCCAAGGCGATTGCCGATTATCTGAAAACCGTCGATGACGTCGCAGACCAAATTCGCTGGCAGTACGATTTTACCTATGAAGAGCCGCCTGCCGATGTGCAGCTCAGCGATCCGGCAAAGGAGCAGCGACAGACCGTCGCCAGCATGCTTTTGTTGTCGTTGCTTGTCGGCGTTCCCCTGTTCATCGCCTATCGACGCGGCAAACGCCGAGCTTTCGGTAGCTGAAGAATCCCGGCGGCCGCTGGGGACCATGATCCCGAAAAGTGGATGCCGGTTTTCGGAAAAGATCATGGTCAAACAAGAAGATGGAGCCTCATCCCGATTTCATCGGGATGGAGCGATGCTACTCCGCCGCGCCCCTGAAAGCATTCGCCCCGGTATCGAACTGCAGCTTGGCCAGCCGCGCATAGATGCCGCCCTTGGCGACCAGGCTCTGATGCGTGCCTTCCTCGACGATGCGGCCGCCATCCATGACCAGGATGCGATCGGCCTTCAGCACGGTTGCCAGCCGATGGGCGATGACGATCGTGGTGCGGCCCTTCATCAGCCGGTCCAGCGCCGTCTGCACCAGCGTCTCGCTTTCGGCATCGAGCGCCGAGGTCGCCTCGTCGAGCAGCAGGATAGGCGCATCGCGCAGAATCGCGCGGGCGATCGCCACGCGCTGGCGCTGGCCGCCCGACAGCGTCACGCCGCGCTCGCCGACCTGGCTGTCATAGCCCTTTTCGAGTTTCAGGATGAACTCGTCGGCAAGCGCGTCCTTCGCCGCCGCCTCGATCTCGGTCTGGCTGGCGCCAGGTCGGCCAAAGCCGATATTGTCGCGCGCGCTCGCGGCAAAGATGGTGACGTCCTGCGGCACGATGGCGATGCGCGCGCGGATCGCGGCCGGATCGGCCTCGCGCAGATCGACCCCGTCGATGACGATCCTGCCGGCCTCCGGATCGTAGAAGCGCAGAAGCAGCGAAAACACCGTGCTCTTGCCGGCGCCGGATGGCCCGACGATCGCCACCGTCTCACCGGGTTTGACCTGAAAGCTCAGGCCATGGACGGCGGCGCGGTCGGGCCGGGCCGGATAGGAGAAGGAGACATCGTCGAAGCTGATCGCGCCTCTCGCCTTTGCCGGCAGCGGCTTCGGATCGGCGGGCGCCTGGATCGCGGGTTTCTCGGCCAGGATCTCGGTCAGCCGTTCGGCAGCGCCCGCTGCCTGGGACAGTTCGCCCCAGACCTCCGACAGGGCACCGAGCGCGCCGGCGGCGAACACCGAATAGAGCAGGAATTGACCGAGCGTGCCCGGCGACAGCGTGCCGTCGAGCACGTCCCGCGAACCGAACCACAGCACCGCCACGACTGACGAAAAGATCATAAAGATGGCGAAGAAGGTGAGAAAGGAGCGGGCAAAGATCGAGGCCCGCGCCGCTTCGAACGCTGCTTCCACGGCGGATGAAAAATACCCGGTGACAAGCTTCTCGTTGGTGAAGGCCTGCAGGGTGCGCACCGCGCCGATCTGCTCGCTGGCGTAGGCGGTGGCATTGGCCAGAGTATCCTGCGCCAGCCGTGACTTGCGCCGCACCGAGCGGCCGAAGGCGACCAGCGGCAGCACGATTAGCGGAATGGCCGCGATGACCAGGCCGGACAGTTTTGGGCTGGTGAAGACCATCATCGCCACGGCGCCAAGGCCGAGGATGACGTTGCGCAAAGCCACCGAGGCGGTGGCACCGACGGCCGATTTGACCTGTGTCGTGTCGGCGGCGAGCCGCGAGACGATCTCGCCCGACTGGGCTGTATCGAAGAACGAGGGCGACAGGGTGGTGACGTGGGCAAAGACATCGCGGCGGATATCGGCAACGACGCGCTCGCCGAGCGTGATGACGAAATAGTAGCGGCTGGCCGATGCCGCCGCCAGCACGGCGGCCATCACCACCAGCATGGCGAAATATTCGGCAATGAAGCTGGAATCGGAGGCGGAAAAGCCGTGGTCGATCATCCGCCGCACGGCCAGCGGCAGCGCCAGCGTCGTCGCCGCCGCGACGGCCAGAGAGACGATCGCGCCGATGACCATTTTGCGGTAATGGGTGATGTAGGGAAACAGGCGCTGCAGCGGCCTCAGCGAGCGCCTGCGCTCGTCTGCATCGCCGCTGATGTTCGCCATGACCGTTTCCTTTGGCCCTTTGAGGTTTGCGCCATCAATATGCGCTTGCCGCGGCCTTGTGATTCAATTCCGGCTGATGTATAGGCTCGCCGACCGTTTTAGAAGCCGTGGCTCCTCAATAGCTGCGGCTTCGAGTTTTAAAAAGGGGCGCATCGACGCAGGCTTCAGCCCGTCGGCAGCACCCGGCAAGCCAGGAACAGACCCATGAAGACCGATATCCATCCCGACTACCACACCATCAAGGTCGTCATGACCGACGGCACCGAATACATGACCCGTTCGACCTGGGGCAAGGAAGGCGATACGATGAACCTCGATATCGACCCCACCACCCATCCGGCCTGGACTGGCGGCCAGCAGACCCTGCTCGACCGCGGTGGCCGCCTGTCGAAGTTCAAGAAGCGTTTCGAAGGCTTCGGCCTCTAAGCCGCATTGGCGTTTCGCAGATCGAGAAACCCGCCTTCGTGGCGGGTTTTTTATTGCGAAAATACGGCCCTATTCGCCGACCAGCTCGCGCAGCGCCATCCGCTTGTAGGCGGCAACCAGCCTGTCGCCCTCTTGCCGCCCGACCGAGATCGCCAGCCGCATTGCGGCCTCGCCCATCTGCCAGATGAGAAACGCCGTCGTTTCCAGCGCTTCCGGATCGGCGGATGGCCGCAGCCGTTTCAGCACGGCTGTAAGGAATTCGGCGTTGGCCCGGCTATCGGCAAGCTCGAGTTCGCGTAGCGCCTTGTCGGCCTGCGTGCCCGACCAGATGTCGCGCATCACCGGCTCCGCCAGGAACATTCCGTAGTAGATATTCACCAGTTCCGAAAATGCCCGACGCAGGCCGTCGGCGTCATTGACCTCGGCTAGCGCTGCCGCAATGCAGGCCTGGCTTTCGGCGGTGTAGCGTTCGGCCAGCGCCCAGATGATCGCCCTCTTGTCGGGGAAGAACTGGTAGACCGAGCCGATCGACACGCCGGCCCTCTCGGCCACCTCGCCCATGCGCATGGCGTCGCTGCCTTGCTCGGCGATCAGCGCCGAGGCGGCGGCCAGCATGCGCTCGACCCGCTCGCGGCTGCGCTGCTGGCTCGGCGCCCGGCGCGGCGATGCGATCTGCTCGTTGCGGGAACCCGGTGCAGCGGTGCCTTCCATGACTGTCTCCAGACGAACAATCAACAAATTGCCTTGACTCGCAAAATACGAGGGTTTATCACGTTTTGCAAACATGAGGATTATTCACATTTGTGGACGTGCCAATCAAATTGCTCGAACCCCGAAACCGGAGGAACTGATATGATCATGAAACTGCTTCCCACCCTCACCTTCGTCGCTGCCATTGGCTCAGGCGTTGTCGGCGGCGTTTTCTTCGCCTTCTCCAACTTTATCATGCCGGCGCTCGCCCGCTTGCCTGCCGGAGGCGGCATCGCCGCCATGAATTCGATCAACATCACCGTGATTACGCCGGCATTCATGACCGCGCTTTTCGGCACCGGACTGGTCTGCCTTGTCCTTGCCGCCGGCGCTCTTATCGGCTGGAGCCAACCGGGTGCATTCTGGCTCCTCGCCGGCGCCCTGATCTATCTCGTCGGCAACCCGATCGTGACGATGATGTTCAACGTGCCGCTCAACAACGCCCTGGCCGCCGTCGATCCGGCAAGCGCCAACGGCGCCGCCGTGTGGGCCACCTATCTCAAGGACTGGGTGATGTGGAACCATGTCCGCACCATCACCGCCATCCTGGCGCTGGGCTGCTTCATCTTCGCATGGCGGTGAATGCAGGATGGAAGCGTAAAAGGCCTTCAGGCAGGGTCTTTTGGCTTATGGCCCTTGCGATCGGCATGGCCGAGATCGCGATCCGGATCGATGACGTCGCGAACCAGCTGCTTGAGCTTTGCGGCGTCGGGAAAACCGCCGTCACGCTTGCGGTCCCAGACCAGCGTGTCATTGCAGGAAATGGTGAAGATGCCACCGGTGCCGGGCACCAGCGTCACTTCGCCCAGATCGGTGCCGAAGGTCGACAGCAGCTCCTGCGCCATCCAGCCGGCCCTGAGCAGCCACTGGCACTGGGTGCAATAGGTGATGCGGACTGTGGGCAGCGCCTGTTGGATCATGCCGCGCTGAGCTTCGCCAAGGTCTCCTCGTCGACCTCGAAATTGGCGTAGACGCTCTGCACGTCGTCGTCGTCCTCGAGCGTCGCAACCAGCTTCATCAGCGATTGTGCCCGCTCCTCGTCGACCGCGATATTGGTCTGCGGCTTCCAGATCGGCTTCACCGATTCAGCCTCGCCGAGCGCGCCTTCCAGCGCCTTCGACACTTCGCCGAGATTCTCGAAGGCGCAATAGATCGTGTGGCCGTCCTCGTCCGACTGGACATCGTCGGCGCCGGCCTCGATCGCCGCGTCCATCACCTTCTCGGCGCTGCCGGCCGATGCCGGATAGTAGATCTCGCCGACGCGGTCCCACATGAACGATACCGAGCCGGTCTCGCCCATCGCCCCGCCGGCCTTGGTGAAGGCGGCGCGCACATTCGACGCCGAGCGGTTGCGGTTATCGGTTAGCGCCTCGACGATCAGCGCGACGCCGCCTGGCCCGTAACCCTCGTAGCGCACGGCTTCGTAGGTCTCGGCATCGCCCATCGACGCCTTGTTGATGGCGCGCTGGATATTGTCCTTCGGCATCGACACCGCCTTGGCGTTCTGCACCGCAAGGCGCAGGCGCGGGTTCATCGATGGATCGGGCGTGCCGCTCTTGGCGGCGACGGTGATTTCGCGCGCCAGCTTGGAAAACATTTTAGACCGCACCGCATCCTGGCGGCCCTTGCGGTGCATGATGTTCTTGAACTGTGAATGGCCAGCCATGGCACCCCTGTCGTCTTCTCGGCTAGAGCATCTGCCGCCTGGTGAACCACCCGGCATCTTGCAAAAATGCTCGAATTCAAAATTTCAGAACGTCCTGCTGCGTCCCTGACGGACGGACGGCGCTCGCTGTCGGAATGGCCGGCTTATAGATAAATCGGCTCAATTCGTCCAGCCGCGCCATTGCTGCCGGCACGCAAGGCTTTCAAGATCCGAAAATCGGCAGGCTTCGGCAAACCTTTCATCCCTTAAGATCGGATTTCAGCCGGTCGAGGATGCTGATCGCGTGCGTGGCATATTGACTGATCCAGCGGTCGTGGATGTGCTTGATCGGCAGCGCGTTGAGATGGTTCCAGCGTTCGCGCCCCTCGCGCCGCGCCACGACCAGGTCGGCCTCCTCCAGCACCTTCAGGTGCAGCATGACCGTGCAGCGGTCCATGTCGGGGAAGGCATCGCACAACATGCCGGTGGTCTGCGGCGCATCCTTCAGCCGGTCCAGCAACGCACGCCGGCGCGGATGCGCCAGCGCCTTGAAAACATTGTCGTCTCGCGATTGGCTTGACATGTTATATTTCTATAACATATCCTTGAGCCATTCAAGGAAGGAGCTGTGGATATGTCTCTTGGATTCAGGGTTTCTGGCCGCATCGGCAAACCCGTCGCCGAAGTCTTCGATGCGGTCGTCAATCCGAAGAAACTCAGCGGCTACTTCACCACGATCGGCGGCGCCAGCGCACTGCTGGTGGCGGGCGCCACCGTCATCTGGTGGGGCAAGGTTCCCGTCGAGGTAGAGGAGGTGGCCAAGGACAGCCGCATCGTGCTGCGCTGGGATGCCACCGACGCCGACGGCAAGCCAGCCTACAAGACCCGCATCGAGATGAATTTCGAGCCGCTCGACGATGGCGGCACCTTCGTCACCATCGCCGAAACCGGCTGGCACGAGAACGCGGTCGGCCTGAAGAAATCCTACCTCAATTGCGAGGGCTGGTCGCAGATGCTGGCCTGCATGAAGGCCTATGTCGAATACGGCATCAATCTGCGCGACGGCTATTACCGCAGCGAGATGAAGGGCGAGCCGGCTAACGAGAACAACATCTGAGAGCAATGGAGTAAGAATGACCGCGAAGATCACCGGCGGCATCAACATCGCCATGAAAGTCCCGCCGCATCAATACCAGGCGACGATCGCCTTCTATCGCGACGTCATCGGCCTGAAGCCATTCACGGCCAAGCCGCCGGCCGTCGGCTTCGAACTCGGCCCCAATCGCCTGTGGATCGACGAAGCGCCGACGCTTAGCCAGGCCGAGATCTGGCTGGAACTGTTCACCGATGATTTTCCAGGCGCTGCGGACCATCTCGCCAAGGCCGGCGTCGTGCGCTGCGATGCCATTGAGGCACTGGGTGAAGGCTTTCGCGGCGGCTGGATCACCAATCCGGCCAACATCATTCACCTCGTGCGCGAACCCGATGCCTGGTGAACAGGGCGGCGCCGTGGAAAGGAGGACGCTATGAAAATCCGTGAAACACCGACCGCCGAAGCCGGCATGCTGATAAGGCGGCCGGTCGCCGACGTATTCGAAGCCTTCGTCGATCCGGCGATCACGACGAAATTCTGGTTCACCCATGGCAGCGACAGGTTGGACAGCGGCAAGGAAATCAGTTGGGAATGGCGCATGTATGGCGTCTCGACGACGGTCAATGTCAGTGAGATCGTCGATAACAAGAAGATCGTCATGCAATGGAGCGATCCGCCGACCACCGTAGTGTGGACTTTCGCCGAGATGCCGGGCGGCACGACCTTTGTCGAGGTCCGCAATTCCGGCTTTGTCGGCAGCCCCGATGAGCAGGTCAAGCAGGCGATCGGCTCGACCGGCGGTTTTGCGCTGGTGCTCGCCGGCGCCAAGGCGTGGCTGGAGCAAGGCGTGATGCTCGGCCTGATCGGCGACCGCCACCCGAAGGACGTTCCAGCAAATTAAGTAACGGCGAGCCAAGATCGGCTGGCAACAGACCGCGAATGCTCAGGAACGCCGCTTTTCCTGCTCTAGCACATGACGGCGGAGCACGCGGTTGATCTCCGTTTGATAGCCACCGCCTTCGACATGCTCCTTGAACCAGGACAGCACATCAGCGTCAAGCCGAATGGTCACCGGCTGCTTTAGTGGCCGGTAGAGGTGCCCTCGGCGAGCATGAACCCAATTCTCGGCCGAAGTTTCCGGAATGTCGGACGTGTCAATTTCGCTGTCAGGCAAATCTGCCAAATTGGCGAGCTGGTTGCGCTGATCTTGGCTAAGTTCCTTCCTGCTCATAGCGCCTCCTTTCATGCGGCGTTGCTTTCCGGGCACCGACAATCCGAATTCGTTCCTCATCTTCGAGATCGGGATAAGTGTGAACAACGAGCAGTACCACCAGCCCTTGGATCATCCCGATCGCATGCCACCTTTGCTCGCCATCTTCAAACCGGTCAGGCACAATCAGGTGAAGCGGATCCTTGAAGACATCTTCGGCGAGATCGAACGCAACACCATGCTTGGCACGGTTGCGCTTGGCCTTCTCGGGATCCCATTCAAATCGCAATATGGCGGCACCGTTATTTACAAAATTGTACGCACAATTCTGTAAGAGTCAAGTCAATGCCCGCCCCCGCCCTTTGCCTTCTTCCGCCGCCGAGCCAGCATGTTGAGCCCTTCGACCAAGGCCGAAAAACCCATGGCGGCGTAGATGTAGCCTTTCGGCACGTGGTAACCCATGCCGTCGGCGATCAGCGTCATGCCGATCATCAGCAGGAAGCCGAGCGCCAGCATGACGATGCTGGGGTTCCTGGCGATGAAATCGGCCAGCGGCCCGGCCGCCAGCATCATCACGCTCACCGCCACGATCACCGCGATGTACATGATCGCGATTTCGTCGGTCATGCCGACGGCGGTGATGATCGAGTCGATCGAGAAGACGAGGTCGAGCAGCAATATCTGGAAAATCGCGCCGGCCAGCGAAAGCTGCAGCGTCTCGCCCATCATGGTGTCCTGGTGATCATCGAGATCGACCGTGTGGTGGATCTCCTTGGTCGCCTTCCAGACGAGAAACAGGCCGCCGGCGATCAGGATCAGGTCGCGCCATGAAAACCCGTGGCCGAAGGCGGTGAATATCGGCGTCGTCAGTTGGACGATGATCGAGATGGTGGCCAGCAGGATCAGCCGCATCACCAGCGCGGCCGAGATGCCGAGCCGCCGGGCGCGGGCCCGCTGCGCTACCGGCAATTTGTTGGTCAGGATCGAGATGAAGATCAGATTGTCGATGCCGAGCACGACTTCCAGCACGATCAGCGTCAGCAGCGCGACCCATGCCGTCGGGTCGGAGACAAAGGCGAGATGCGGCGCCAGGAATTCGACTAGCTGCATGGAGGTCGTCCCCTCTACGATCTAGAGCAGTTTCGCCGGCAATTGGGTATTGCAAGCGTCTATATCAATGTCACGACCAGAAGGATGGAGCCGTTTCCTCCAGCCGCGGGCCGCGGCGAAACGGCGCGATCCGTTCGGTCAGGCCGCTACGGTCGGAAATGTCGACGCCGACGCCGCACAATGTCGCCGGTCCGGTCGACGCCTCGAAGCGGCCTTTCGGCACCTTGGACAAGAACCGGTTGAGCGGCTCCTCCTTGTCCATGCCGAGCGAGGAATCGTAATCGCCGCACATGCCGGCATCGGAAATATAACCGGTGCCGCCATTGAGGATCTGGTGATCGCCGGTCGGCTGATGCGTATGGGTGCCGACAACAAGGCTGGCACGGCCGTCGACGAAATGAGCGAAGCACATTTTTTCCGAGGTCGCCTCGGCATGGAAATCGATGACGATCGCATCGGCCTGCTCGCCAAGCGGACAAGCGGCAAGTTCGCGCTCGCCGGCCTGGAACGGATCGTCGAGCTCGGGATGCATGAACACCCGGCCCATGATGTTGGCGACCAGCACGCGCGCGCCGTTCCTGGCGATGTAGACGCCTGAGCCGCGCCCCGGCGTACCCTTGGGGAAATTGGACGGACGCAGGAAGCGCTCTTCGCGCGGCGCGAAAATCAGCGCATCGCGCTGGTCCCAGACGTGGTTGCCGGTGGTGACGACATCGGCGCCGGCCGAGATCGTCTCACGAAAAATTTCCTCGGTGATGCCGAAGCCTCCGGCGGCGTTCTCGCCATTGACGATGACGAAGTCGAGCTTGAAATCCGAAATCAGGCCGGGCAGCTGTTCCCACACCGCCGTACGTCCTGTCTTGCCGACCATGTCGCCGAGAAAGAGAAGTCTCATGCGCACTTCTATCCAGAGCCATGGACGCTAGGCAAGCGGTACCCGCGATTGGTTCTAATGTCGGCCGAAAGTGGCGCGCTGCCGTTGCGGCTTTGCGCTCGCGCCCGCTGCGCGAACGGGCGATGGCGTCATAGGCGACGGCGGATTCCGTCCGCGTAGCCAGAAGAACCAGACGTAGAAGGCGATGAAACCGCCGGTGACGACAAGCAGCAACAGCCCGCCACGCCAGCCTTTCATTGCGGCGGTATCGAGGTTCGATGGATCGGCAGGGTCGTAGTACAATTCTACCTTGTCGCCCATGGACGCACTGTAAAGACCGATAATTTTTCCCTTTCCGGACCAGGTCATCGGCGCGTCGTTGACCACATAGGTGACGGCGACATCGATGCCATCCGTGGTGAGGCCGTTTTCCTGCGTTTCGGTGTAGGGATCGACATCCGTCACCGTGGCGACCGTCTGATGCCAGGCGGCTTTGTGATGCAGCGTGGTCCCGATGACGTGCAATCCCATCGCAAACAGCGCTACCGCGATCAGGGCGAACGGCATCAAGAGGAATCGCATAAAGACAAAAGCCATCGCGCCATCGACCCGGATTGTATTGCAGAAACACTATCCTGATATGTCTTGGAAACGCGTTAAGCGGATCGGAACATTTTAAGGGATACCGAACCGGCGCAACCCGCTCTCGGTGAGTATTTCCGGAATGATCACGTCATGCGGCTCGTCCGGCACCAGGGCCACCTCCTGGCAGTCGAAGGCAATGCCGATCAGCCGCGGCTGCTGCCCCTTGTCGGCCAGCCGCGCGATCGCCCGGTCGTAATAGCCGGCGCCGTAACCGATGCGGTGGCCGCGCGCATCGAAGGCGGCGAGCGGCACCAGCATGACCTGGGGGTCGAGTACCTCGGCTTCCTCATGCGGCCCGACGGTGCCGAAGCCCATGTCGATCATCGGCGCGCCACGCACCAGCTCGCGAAAGACGATGGTGGTCTTGTCCAGAATGGCCGGCAGGCAGAGCCTTGCCCCCTTCTCGCGCAAGGCAAACATCAGCGGCCGGACGTCGACTTCCGAGCGCATCGGCCAGAAGCCTGAGACGATCTGGCCCGGCTCGACCGTGATCCGGTCGCGCGCCGTCTCGGCCATTTCGAGTGCTGCCTCCACCCGCCAGAAAGGATCGAGCGCGTCGCGGCGCCCGAGGGCTTGGTTGCGGAGATTTTTTTTCAGGTCTTTTGGGGATGTCATGCGCCGACGCTAGAAAAGGTCAGATTTGAATGGAGTTTTACGAGCGACGTTTTGGAGGAGCGGGGCGAACTTTTCGTTCGTGAGAGCACCGCACAAAGCGGCGCGACGACAAGATCCGCCAGACATGGCCTTTTCGATAGGTGACGATCCACACAACCGGTGGAGAGAGCGATCCCGGGAACCTACAAAGTAGGTGGGCGCCGTATGAGAAAACCCACGGGTCTTCCCAGGGACAGCTCCCTAGGGATCATTAAGGCCCCGGGGAAAATGTTCTCCTGCCGGGAAGCGCAGACCGTCTCCGCCAATATAGGCAGACGGCAGACCAAGCGCCAGAGAGACGACATGTTTCGAGTCTTAAATCGACGCAGAACCGCTCGACGAGGTCGCGCCGGCAAGATCCCCGCTTTGCCAGCGGCGCCTTGCACAGCGAAGGCCGCGTCCTTAGGGTCGCGCGATGAACCCGGGAGCAAAAATGCGTTTCGAAGGCACGGCAGCCTATGTTGCCGACAAGGATCTGATGGTGGCGGTCAACGCGGCGATCGCGCTGGAGCGGCCGTTGCTGGTCAAGGGCGAGCCCGGTACCGGCAAGACCGAACTTGCCCGCCAGGTGGCGGCGGCGCTCGGCCTGGATCTGATCGAATGGCACGTCAAATCGACCACGCGGGCGCAGCAGGGCCTCTATGAATATGATGCCGTCTCGCGGCTGCGCGACAGCCAACTCGGCGACGAGCGCTTCAACGACATCCGCAATTACATCAAGCGCGGCAAGCTGTGGGACGCCTTTGCTGCCGGCAAGAAAGTCGTGCTTCTGATCGACGAGATCGACAAGGCCGATATCGAGTTCCCCAACGATCTGTTGCAGGAACTGGATCGGATGGAGTTCTTCGTCTACGAGACCGGCGAGACCATCCGTGCCACCGTCCGGCCGATCGTCATCATCACCTCCAACAACGAAAAAGAGCTGCCGGACGCCTTCCTGCGCCGCTGCTTCTTCCACTACATCCGCTTTCCCGACGTCGAGACGCTGCACAAAATCGTCGACGTGCACTATCCCGGCATCAAGCAGAACCTGGTGCGCGCCGCACTCACGCAATTCTATGAAATCCGTGACGTGCCGGGCCTCAAGAAGAAGCCGTCGACCTCCGAGGCACTCGACTGGATCCGCCTGCTGGTCGCCGACGACATCGCGCCCGAAGACCTGCGCGCCGACCCGAAGAACGCGCTGCCGAAACTGCACGGCGCCTTGCTGAAGAACGAACAGGACGTGCATCTGTTCGAGCGCCTGGCTTTCATGGCGAGACGGCAGGGGTGAGGGGCCGGTCGGCCGGAAGCCCACGAAGTCACCGGACAGCGCTTTCCCGGTGCTGGACCGTTGCCTCTAGCCGGGCACGGAGGCAGCTTCGGGTTGCCGAGTTCAGAGGGAAACGAAATGACCGAGATCACCGTCCGCCCATTGGCGCAATCCGACCATACCAACTGGCGGCGTCTGTGGACCGCCTACCTCACCTTTTACGAAACCAAGCTGCCGGAAGAGGTTTACGCCGTCACCTGGAAGCGGCTGTTCACGGCGGGCGAGTTCGAGCCGAAGGGTTTCATCGCCACCCTCGACGGCAAGGCCGTCGGCCTGACGCACTATCTCTACCATCGCTCCTGCTGGTCGCAGATAAACAACTGTTATCTGCAGGACCTGTTCGCCGACCCCGATGTGCGCGGCAAGGGCGTCGGCGCCGCCCTGATCGAAGCGGTCAAGCAGGAAGCCGGCAAGATCGGCGTCAAGAACGTCTACTGGATGACCCACGAGACCAACACCACCGCACGCAAGCTCTACGACCACGTGGCGCGCAGGACCGGCTTCATCGAATATGATCTGCTGTGATGAGAGCGGTTGAAATACCTGAGGACGAGCTGAATGATCTGCTATTTCGGAATTCTGGATAGCGCCAATGACGTCTGGGGAGTGCGGGTGCCCGATCTTCCCGGCTACCACGGCGGCGGCGCAAGCCCCGAGGAAGCAATCGCCGACGCGACGTCCGCCACGCGCGAATGGGTCGAAGCACGTATTGCAAAGCACTTACCCATGCCCAACCCAAGTACGGTAGTGGATTTGCTGCGATCCGGCGAAATCGACAGTTCCGGGGGTGAATCCGCCGTGATTGTGAGGCACAGATAGCAATTGTTCATCCCCTTCTTCCTCGAATTGAAGGCAGCGCGGGTTCCGGTCTCGCTTCGCGAATATCTGTCGCTGCTGGAGGGGCTGGAGGCCGGGCTGGTCGACTATGATGTCGAGGGCTTTTACTATCTCGCCCGCGCCGCTCTGGTGAAGGACGAGCGCCACATCGACCGCTTCGACCAGGTCTTTTCGCACATCTTCAAAGGTGTCGAGGCGCTGGTTGGCGAAAACCCGGTCGATGTCGCAAACATCCCGGAGGAATGGCTGCGGAGGCTCGCTGAAAAGCACCTCTCCGACGAGGAAAAAAACTTGTCGAGGCGCTGGGCGGCTTCGGAAAGCTGATGGAGACGCTGAAGAAGCGGTTGGAGGAGCAAAAGGGCCGGCATCAGGGCGGTTCGAAATGGATCGGCACCGGCGGCACCTCGCCCTTCGGCGCCTATGGCTACAATCCCGAAGGCGTGCGCATCGGCCAGCACGAGAGCCGCAACCGCCGCGCGGTAAAAGTCTGGGACAGGCGCGAGTTCAGGAATTTCGACGATGCCGTCGAACTCGGCACCCGCAACATCAAGGTCGCGCTGAAGCGCTTGCGCCGCTGGATGCGCGAAGGCGCCGAAGAGGAATTCGACCTGCCCGGCACCATCCACGCCACCGCCGAGCACGGTTATCTTGACGTTAAGACACAACCCGAACGTCGCAATGCCGTGAAGCTGCTGATGTTCTTCGATGTCGGCGGCTCGATGGACGACCATGTCAGGAGCGTCGAGGAGCTGTTTTCGGTCGCCCGCGCCGAGTTCCGCCAGCTCGAATATTTCTATTTCCACAACTGCCTCTACGAAGGCGTGTGGAAGGACAATCGCCGCCGCCATGCCGAGGTGATTCCGACCTTCGATCTCCTCCATAAATATGGCCCCGACTACAAGGTGATCGTCGTCGGCGACGCCTCGATGAGCCCCTATGAGATCGCCCAACCCGGCGGCTCGGTCGAGCATTGGAACAAGGAGGCCGGTGCCGTCTGGCTCGGCAGGCTGCTGCAGCAATGGCCGAACGCCATTTGGCTCAATCCGGAAGACGCGAAGAACTGGGGCTATACCCATTCGATTGCCATGATCCGCGATATCTTTGGCGGCCGCATGTTTCCGCTGACGCTCGCCGGCCTGGAAGCCGCGACGAAGCAACTTTCAAGGAAGCACTGAATGGATCCACGGAAAACAGGACGGTCGACCTGTTTCCTTTGCCTGCAGTGCGGTGTCCAGTTCGCGGCGACAGCGACGCCGCCGCGACATTGCCCGATCTGCGAGGACGAGCGGCAATATGTGCGCTGGGAGGGCCAGGCCTGGACCACGCCGGAAGAGCTCGCCGCCGGGCATCGGGTCGTGATCAAGGATGATGTCGGCGTGCTCGCCTTCGGCATCGAGCCGCGCTTCGCTATCGGCCAGCGCGCATTGCTGGCGCAAACGCCGCACGGCAATGTGCTGTGGGACTGCATCTCGATGGTCAGCGACGAGGCGGTGGCGGAGATCAACCGCCGGGGCGGCCTGGCCGCCATCGCCATTTCGCACTGCCATTATTATTCGGCAATGGTCGAATGGAGCGCGGCGTTTGGCGGCGTGCCGATTTATCTGCACGCCGATGATCGTCAGTGGATCATGCGGCCGCATCCGGCAATCATCAGTTGGGAAGGCGAGATGCGCGCCATAAACCCGTCGCTGACGCTCATCCGCTGCGGCGGCCACTTTGCCGGTGGCCAGGTGCTGCACTGGAAGCGCGACGGCGGCAATGCCATCCTGGCCGGCGACATCCTGCAGGTGACGCCGACCCGCCGTCATGTCAGCTTCATGTACAGCTATCCGAACTATATCCCGCTCAACGCGACGAAGGTGCACGGCATCAAGGCCGCGCTGGAGCCTTTCGCGTTCGACCATATCTACGGCGCATGGTGGAACCAGAACGTCATCGGAGATGCAAAGGCGGCATTTTCAGCATCGGTTGCGCGCTATCTCGCGGCCATCGCCTGAGGAATTCTTTGCAACGGGATAGGAAATACGGGCAAACGCCGTAACAAATGCCTATTTCAGGCGAAGTTGGGAAGGCAACCCAAATAGCGAGATAAGCTAAGAGGAAAAAATGGACAGCCACACCTACCCCGTTACCCGCACCGATGCCGAATGGCGCGCCCGGCTGACGCCCGAGCAATATGCGGTGATGCGCAACCACGGCACCGAGCGGCCGGGAAGCTGCGCCCTGCTGCACGAGAAGCGCGCCGGCACCTTCTCCTGCGTCGGCTGCGACCAGCCCTTGTTTGAATCCAAGCTGAAATTCGAGAGCGGCACCGGTTGGCCGAGCTTCAACGATCCCGTGCCGGGCTCGGTCGAGACCACCGTCGACCGCAGCTACGGCATGGTCCGTACCGAGTGCCATTGCGCCCGCTGCGGCAGCCATCTCGGCCATGTCTTCGAGGACGGCCCGCCGCCGACCGGCCTGCGCTATTGCATCAACGGCGTGGCGCTCAAATTCGAGCCGGCCGCCTGATCGTCAGGCCACGACCACCAGGATCAGCCACAACGTGGCGCCAAGCGTCATCAGCGAGGCCATGACGCCACTCGATTTTCCGGCAGTTCGCCAAACGGCAAAGGTCAGGAAGATATTGTAGGGCACCGGCGCGAAATGCACCGCCAGGACGAGCGCAAGCGGCAGCTTCAGCCCGAGCAGAATGAGTGCCGCCACCGACGACGCGACGTTGATCGCTGTGCCGACAACGACCAGGTCGCGCCAGAACAGCCGATCGAGCGGCACGCCGCCGAACCAGCGTGAGCGGAAGAAGGCGGCAACGCCCGACATGATCGTCATCGATCGACCGGCTCCCTCGCTCTGCTCACCAGAGCAACCCTTCCACAAGGATTGCGTCTGGAAACCCTGCTTTATTCCTCACCCAGAACTTCGGCAATCGCGCGCTCGAAACGTGAGGCTTCCGTCACCAGCCAGTCGGTCATCGCCGGCCAATTGTCCTCGGCAAAACAATTCACCCGCCACATCGAATTGATGCCGAGGCCGTCGCAACTTTGTTCTGGCCTGAGCTTCAGCCTGTCTTCGATGGCCGGCTGGACCGGCTTCAACCGCGACCAGGCTTGCGTGGCACCGAACTTCTCGTTGCGGCCGAAGAAGACGCCGACATGATTCTGCGCAGGCGCGACGTACATGGAAAGGACCAATGCGAAATCGGGCAGCCTACGCTGCCAGAACCACGGTCCGCGCCTCGCCAGCAGAGCCCTTTCATCCGGATGCCGTTCCGCGAACAGCGTCCAGAAGCTGCGTTGGCGGAATTCAGAGGCGCGGCGGGCGCCAAAATCGAATTCGCTCATGGCTGGAATCCATGGTCAGAACCGCTTCTCCCGCGATCGTCTCCGGCGCCGAGGCCGACCTTTACACCATGCCGAGCGCGGCCTTGTACAGATCGAGAATGGATTCCTCTTCCTGCCGCTCGGCCTGGTCCTTCTTGCGCAGCCGGATGATCGACCGCATCGCCTTGGTGTCGAAGCCGGTGCCCTTGGCCTCTGCGAACACTTCCTTGATGTCGTCGGCAATCGTCTTCTTCTCTTCCTCGAGCCGCTCGATACGCTCGATGAAGGCGCGCAACTGGCCGGCGGCAACAGTCTGGCTGGTCTCGGTAATGTCGTCGGCCATAGTCTTCTCTCCGCGTCGTTTCTCGCCGCGACTCGGGGTGACCCGAGCGGCGAATTGCAGCGGTTCGATGCCCGACCGGGCGCGGCGGGTCAAGGTGCTATCGATGCGGCATGAAGGGCTGCTGCCAGGCGCCGACAAGTCTCTCTGACGCCGGCCTATTTCACCCGAACGCGATCAGCAGATCCTTGGCATCGATCTGGTCGCCGGCCTTGACCAGCACCTCGGCTACGGTGCCGTCGCGTTCGGCATGCAACGCCGTTTCCATTTTCATCGCTTCGATCGACAGCAGCACGTCGCCGGCCTTCACCGCCTGGCCGGCAGCGACCGCAAGCGCCGAGACGACGCCAGGCATCGGCGCGCCGACATGCGCCTCATTGCCCGGCTCCGCCTTGCGCCGTGCCTTGGCAGCGGACGCGCCATGCGCCCGGTCCGGCACCTTCACCCGGCGCGGCTGCCCGTTGAGCTCGAAGAACACGGTGACCATGCCCTTTTCGTCGACATCGCCGATGGCAAGGCAGCGCACCACCAGCGTCTTGCCTTTTTCGATGTCGACGAAAATCTCGTCTTCCGGCTCCATGCCGTAGAAATAGGTCGGCGTCGGCAGGACGCTGACCGGCCCGTAGGTCTCCTGCGCGGCGGCAAAATCGGAAAACACCTTCGGATACATCAGCCACGACGCGAACTCGAACTCGCTGAGCTTGCGCTCGAGCTTTTCCTCGACCTCCGCGCGACTGGCCTTGAGGTCCGCCGGTTTGAGCAGCGAACCCGGCCGCACCGTGATCGGCTTTTCGCCCTTCAGCACCTTCTTCTGCAATGGCTTTGGCCAGCCGCCCGGCGACTGGCCGAGATCGCCGCGCAACATCGACACCACCGAATCCGGGAAGGCGATGTCCCTCGCCGGATTCTCGACGTCGGCGACGGTCAGGTCCTGGCTCACCATCATCAGCGCCATGTCGCCGACGACCTTGGACGACGGCGTCACCTTGACGATGTCGCCGAACATCAGATTGACGTCGTGATAGGTCTGCGCCACTTCGTGCCAGCGTGTCTCCAGCCCGAGCGAGCGCGCCTGTTCCTTGAGGTTGGTGAACTGACCGCCCGGCATTTCGTGCAGATAGACCTCCGATGCCGGCCCCTTCAGGTCGCTTTCGAAGGCTGAATACTGGTTGCGCACCGCCTCCCAGTAGAACGAGATGTTCCTGATCCACTGCGGGTCGAGGCCCGGATCGCGCTCGGTGCCCTTCAGCGCTTCCACGATCGAACCGAGGCACGGCTGCGAGGTGTTGCCGGATAGCGAATCCATCGCCGCGTCGATGGCATCGACGCCGCTCTCCACCGCCGCCAGCACGGTTGCCGCCGACAGGCCGGATGTGTCGTGGGTGTGGAAGTGGATCGGCAGGTCCGTCGCCTCGCGCAGTGCCTTGAACAGCGCGCGGGCAGCGCTCGGCTTTAGAAGCCCAGCCATGTCCTTGACGGCAATGATATGGGCGCCTGCCGCCTGCAATTCCCTGGCCAGGCCGACATAGTATTTCAGATCGTATTTGGCCCGCGCCGGATCGAGTATGTCACCGGTATAGCAGATCGCCGCTTCGATCAGCTTGCCCTCGGCGCCGACCGCATCCATGGCGACGCGCATGTTCTCGACCCAGTTCAGGCAGTCGAAGACCCGGAACAGGTCGATGCCGCCGGCAGCGGCCTGGCGGACGAAATGCTGGACGACATTGTCGGGATAGTTGGTATAGCCAACGCCGTTGGCACCGCGCAGGAGCATCTGCAGCACAAGGTTGGGTGCTGCCTCGCGCACCAGCGACAGCCGCTCCCATGGGTCTTCGGTGAGAAAGCGCATGGCGACGTCGAATGTGGCGCCGCCCCAGCATTCGAGCGACAAAAGCTGTGGCAGCGCGCGCGCATAAGTGCCGGCAATGCCGGCGATGTCATAGGTGCGTACCCTTGTGGCGAGCAGCGACTGATGCCCGTCGCGCATTGTCGTGTCGGTGACCAGCACCTCTCTTTGCTCGCGCATCCACGCGGCGAATTTCTCCGGCCCGAGCACGTCGAGCTTCTGCTTGCTGCCTTGAGGCACATTGCCGTTGAGATATGGCACCACCGGTGGCGCCGCATCGGCCTTTGGCTGCGGCCGGCCGCGCGTCTCGGGATGACCATTGACCGAAACGTCGGCAAGGTAGTTGAGCAGCTTGGTCGCGCGGTCCTGCCGCTTCACACTGGCGAACAGTTCCGGCGTCGTGTCGATGAACTTGGTGGTGTAGGAATTGTCGGCGAAGCTCGGGTGATTGATGATCGCCTCGAGGAACGTGAGGTTGGTCGCCACGCCGCGGATGCGGAATTCGCGCAGCGCCCGGTTCATGCGGGCGATGGTCTCGGCCGGCGTCGGCGCCCACGCCGTCACCTTTTCCAGCAGCGGATCGTAGAAGCGGGTGATGACCGCGCCCGAATAGGCGGTGCCGCCATCAAGGCGGATACCGAAGCCGGTGGCGCCGCGATAGGCGGTGATGCGGCCATAATCGGGGATGAAATTATGCTCGGGGTCTTCGGTGGTGATGCGGCACTGCAGCGCGTGGCCGTTGAGCCTGATGTCCTTCTGCGCCGGCACGCCCGATTCCGCTGTGCCGATGGCAAAGCCGTCGAGGATGTGGATCTGCGCCTTGACGATGTCGATGCCGGTCACCTGTTCGGTGACGGTGTGCTCGACCTGGATACGCGGATTGACCTCGATGAAATAGAATTTTCCGGTATCGGCATCCTGCAGGAACTCGACCGTGCCGGCGCCGATATAGCTGGTTTCGCGCGCGATCCTCAGCGCGTAGCCGCAAAGCTCCTCGCGCTGTGACATTTCGAGGTAGGGCGCCGGCGCCCGCTCGACCACTTTCTGGTTGCGACGCTGGATCGAACAATCGCGCTCGAACAGGTGCACGGCGTTGCCATGTGTGTCGCCCAGCACCTGCACCTCGACATGGCGCGCGCGCTCGATCAGCTTTTCGAGATAGACCTCGTCCTTGCCGAAAGCGGCCTTCGCCTCACGCTTGCCTTCCATCACCTCGCGGGCGAGATCGGCCTCGGACCGGATGGCGCGCATGCCCCGGCCGCCGCCGCCCCAGGACGCCTTGAGCATCACCGGGTAGCCGATCGTCTTGGCGAGTTCCTTTACCGCCGCCATGTCGTCCGGCAAGGGATCGGTAGCGGGAATTACCGGCACGCCGACTTCGATTGCGAGATTGCGGGCAGCGACCTTGTTGCCCAGCCTGCGCATCGTATCCGGCTTTGGCCCGATGAAGATGATGCCGGCCGTGGCGCAGGCCTCGGCGAATTCCGGGCTTTCCGACAGCAGGCCGTAGCCTGGATGGATGGCATCGGCGCCCGAAAGCCTGGCGACGCGGATAACCTCCTCGATCGACAGATAGCTTTCGATCGGCCCCATATCCCTGGCCAAATGCGGCCCGCGCCCGACCTGGTAGCTTTCGTCGGCCTTGAAGCGATGCAGGGAGTATTTGTCCTCCTCTGCCCAGATCGCCACGGTTTTGAGGCCGAGCTCGTTTGCCGCGCGGAAGACGCGGATGGCTATTTCGGAGCGGTTGGCGACAAGGATCTTCGAGATTGCCAAGGACAGGGCTCCGGACGCGGGGAAGGGAACTGCCGGACATGATTAGCGCGAAAATGCTGCAGTGCAAACAAAATCGAAAAGAGGATTAAACCGATTTAATTTGATCCATCGCGCTGACACATTGCGTGTCGATCCGAAGAACGCCTGGGCAGTTCCGATCCAGGCTTTCGGGAACTCTCATAAAAAATGCCCGGCGCGAGGCGCCGGGCATTCTCATGTAGCAACGTCCGGTTATTTGCCGGGTGCGTTCTCGACATAGGTGTACTTGCCGTCGTCACCCTTCTTCCAGGTGTACATGACGTAGTCAGGACGGGTGATATCGCCCTTCGCGTCGTAGCCGATCTCGCCGATCGCGGTCTTCCAGGGGCCGGCCGACTTGATGGTCTCGGCTACCTTCTGAGCGTCATCGGCTGAACCGGTCTTGGTGATGGCGGCCGCGATGATTTCCATCGCCGCGTAGGAGTAAAGGGTATAGGCCTCAGGCTCGAAGCCGGCCGCACGGAACTTCTCGACGAGTTCCTTGGCGTTCGGATTCTTGCGCGGATCCGGAGCGAACGTCATCAGCGTGCCCTCGACGGCGTCGCCGGCGATGGAGGCCAATTCGTTCGACACGATGCCGTCGCCGGACATGAAGGTTGCCTTGAGGCCCTGGTCAGCGAGCTGGCGTATGATCAGGCCGGCTTCGGTGTGCAGGCCGCCATAGTAGACGACCGAGACGCCCGCGTCCTTCATCTTGGCGATGAGGGCCGAGAAATCCTTGTCGCCGACATTGATGCCTTCATACATGGCCTCAGTCACGCCGTTGGCTGCGAGCGCCTTCTTGGTTTCGTCGGCGAGGCCCTGGCCATAAGGCGTCTTGTCATGGATGACAGCGATCTTGGCATCCTTGAAGTTCGCGGCGAGATAGTCGCCAGCGACCTTGCCCTGCTGATCGTCGCGTCCGCAGGTGCGGAAGGTGTTCCACATGCCACGTTCCGTCAACTTCGGATTGGTCGCGGCCGGCGTGATCTCAAGGATGCCGTTCTCGGCGTAGACTTCCGACGCCGGGATCGAGACGCCGGAGTTGAAGTGGCCATCGACGTACTTGACGCCGTCGGCGACGAACTTGTTGGCGACCGAGATGCCTTGCTTGGGATCGGAGACGTCGTCGCCGACTTCAAGCTTGAGCTGCTGGCCAAGAACGCCGCCCGCCGCATTGATATCGGCGACTGCCTGTTCGGCACCCTTCTGAAGCTGGGCGCCGAACGCTGCGTTCGGGCCGGTGATCGGACCGGCAACGCCGATCAGGATGTCAGCCCACGCGTTGCCGCTGAACGCGACAAGCGCGGTCAGGGCGACGGCGGACAAAAGTGACTTTTTCATTGAAACGCTCCCATTTACCGAGTGGGCGTGGATGTTGCTTTCATGCGATGCCCACTCTTGCTCGCAGAAAGAGTACTTTGCCGATTTTCAGGCACTTGTCACGCCGATTCATCCCTGAAACGCCGTTAATGATAAATGTCAACCTTTTGGTTTCCAGCTCAAAAGAGAGGCTCTTTCGTAAAGCCAATTATACTGCGTTACCATCTGGTTGGTGCGCGTGTATTGGTAGCCGATGAAGCCCAAGATCATCAGCACAATGGTATCGACGATGTAGTAATGCAGCGAGAACATCGTTCCGCCGAACAGCGCGTGATGAATGAACCTTATGCCGATGCCGAGCCCCAGCATGAAGGCGAACAACTGGGCGAAGCTGCGCCACGTCTGCGCACACGCCTTGCCCGTCATCCACGCCGCCCAGCCGCCGAGCAGGCAGGTGACGAAGAAGAACTGCCAGATCGAGGGTTCCTCATAGAGAATGCCCTGCATGATTGATGTCTCCTGAAACTCAGTGATGGCCGCCTTCGAGATAGGCGGCGCGCACTTCCGGATTGGCGAGCAGTTCCTTGCCGGTGCCGCTCATCGTCACATTGCCGTTGACCATGACATAGCCGCGCGTGGCGAGCTTGAGTGCGCCGAAGGCGTTCTGCTCGACCAGGAACACCGTCAGTCCCTGCGTGCGGTTCAGCTCGCGAATGGCGTCGAAGATCTGCTTGACGATCAGCGGCGCCAGGCCGAGCGACGGCTCGTCGAGCAGGAGCAGCTTCGGCCGTGCCATCAGCGCGCGCCCGATCGACAGCATCTGCTGCTCGCCGCCGGACAGCGTGCCGCCACGCTGGGCAATGCGTTCCTTCAGGCGTGGAAACAGCGTGAACACCTTCTCGACGTCCTCGTCATAATGCTCAAGGTTGTCGAGGCTGGCGCCCATTTGCAGGTTTTCCATCACCGTCATGCGCGGGAAAATGCGGCGCCCTTCCGGCGACTGGGCGATGCGCATGCGCGCGATCTCGTGGGTCGGCAGTTGGGTGATGTCGGTACCGGCGAATGTGATGGTACCCGCGCGGGCGCGGGGAGCACCGAAGATGGTCATCATCAGCGTCGACTTGCCGGCGCCGTTGGCACCGATCAGCGCTACGATCTCACCTTGCCTGACGGTGACGTCGACACCGTTCAGCGCCCTGATGTTGCCGTAGTAGGTCTGAACGCCCTTGATATCGAGCAGCGTTGTGCCGGCCATCACTTGCGCCCTCCGCGCCGATTGGAGACGCGCGGCGTCTTCGGCTTCACCGGAGCCTTGGTGGCCGGCTTTGCTGCAGAGGATTTCGCGGCAGAAGATTTCGCCGTCGGTTTGGCTTTGGCCTGCGCTGCCGCCTTGCTTGCTGCGGCACTCGACCTCGCATCGAACTGCCCGGCTTTCGAGGCACCTTTCGACACGGTGACGCGCTCGCCCTCGCTGTGGCCGACCGTGTCGGCAACCGGTCCGGCGAGATAGGAAGACGATGTGCCTGGGCCGTGGGCGGCATCCGGGCCCGTATCCAATTGCTCGATGACATCTTCGTCGCCGACTTCGGTGAGCACCGTCTCGACCTCCTCGTCGTCGACGCCAAGATAGGCGGCGATGACGCGCGGGTCGGTTCGCACCGATTGCGGGTTGCCGTCCGAGATTTTGCGCCCGTATTCGAGCACCACGACGTGATCGGAAATCTGCATCACCACCGCCATGTCGTGCTCGATCAAAAGGATCGACGTGCCGGTGTTGTCCTTGATGTCCATCAGCAGCGCATTGAGCCCCGCCGATTCTTTCGGATTGAGACCAGCGGCCGGCTCGTCGAGGCACAGAAGCTCAGGCCCGGTGCACATGGCGCGAGCGATTTCGAGCCGCCGCTGCGCGCCATAGGGCAGATCGCCGGCCGGATCGTCGGCGCGGTCGACAAGATCGGCCTTCTCCAGCCAGTGCTCGGCCAGTTCAACCGATTCCGCCGAGGCCTGTCTGTAGCCGCTAAAGCCGAACAGGCCGAGAATGGTGTAACCGGAGGCCTTCATCAGCTTGTTGTGCTGGGCGACGAGAAGGTTCTCCAGCAGCGTCATGCCCGAGAACAGGCGGATGTTCTGAAAGGTGCGCGCCACCTTGGCGCGCGCCGGGATCTCATGGTTGGGCAAGCGTTCGAGCAGGAACGTCGAGCCGTCGCGCCGGTTGAGCGTGATCATGCCTTCCGACGGTTTGTAGAAACCGGTGATGCAATTGAACACGGTGGTCTTGCCGGCGCCGTTCGGACCGATCAGCGCGGTGATCTCGCCGCGCTTGGCCTGGAAGGAAAGGTCGCCGATGGCGACGAGACCGCCGAACTTCATCGACAGATGCTCGACCTGCAGGATGGCATTGTTCATGGAGGGGCTCGCGTTCATCAGCCGTGTCCCTCCTTGGTGAAGGACCCGGACACCGCCCTGCGCACCTTGAGGAAAGCTGTCGGCTCGCGGCTGCCGACGAAGCCGCGCGGCTTCCACAGCATGACGATGACCATCGCCATGCCGAACAGCAGCATGCGATACAGTTCCGGCGTGAAGCCGGACCCGAAACCGGGTATGACCGTAGTGTTGCCCCACCTGAGGCCGGTCTTGAGGAAATCCAGTTCGCGCAGGACTTCGGTGCCGCCGATCATCACCATGGCGGCGACGGCAATGCCGACCAGCGAGCCCATGCCGCCAAGCACGACGATGGCGAGGATGATCGCCGATTCCAGGAAGACGAAGGATTCCGGGCTGACGAAGCCTTGCCGCGCGGCAAAGAACGAGCCGGCGAAGCCGCCGAACATCGCGCCCGTGGCAAAGGCGGTGAGCTTGGTGGTGGTGGTGTTGATGCCGAGCGAACGGCAGGCGATCTCGTCCTCGCGCAGCGCTTCCCAGGCACGGCCGACCGGCATCCGCCTGAGCCTCACGGTGACGAAGGCCGTCAGCAGGCAGAGCCCGAGGATCAAATAGTAGAGGAATATCTTGTAGTAGGCACCCGATTGGGCGATGCCGAGCACCTTCGAGATGTAGTTCGGGTCGGAGACGTTGAACGACATCAGGCCGAAGAAAGACACCTTCGGGATGCCGGAAATGCCGGCCGAGCCGTTGGTCACCTCGCGCCAGTTGATGATCACCAGCCTTATGATTTCGCCGAAGGCGAGCGTCACGATCGCCAGATAGTCACCGCGCAAGCGCAGCACCGGGAAGCCTAGCATCACCCCCCAAAACGCAGCCATCAGGCCGGCGGCGGGCAGCAGGATCCAGAAGGAGAGGCCGAAATGCGTGCCGAGCAGCGCATAGGCGTAGGCACCGACGGCGTAGAAGGCGACATAGCCGAGATCGAGCAGGCCGGCCAAGCCGATAACGATATTCAGCCCCCAGGCCAGCATCACGTAGATCAGGATCTGGATGCCGTAATTGTCGACATATTTCAGCGAGCCCTGGAAACCGGCGGCCATCGACCCGGCATATAGCGCCAGCACCAACACCACCACGATCGGGTAGAGCGCCAGTGCAGTTATGCCCAATGCCGAGAAATGAGCATGAATGAAGGCCCGGAAATGATAAATCAGCCAGGCCAGCGCATAGATGATTGCAAGCGCCCGCACGAACCGCACGAAATCGGAAAGTTCCGGCCCTAAGGCGTCGGTCAGAAAGCCGCTGAGCGCGAGCAGAATAACGGCGACGGCGAGCGCCACGATGAACGCGGGAAAGCGGAAGAATCGCGAAGCCAGGCTGACCGGCAGCAGGCCGGTGGCGACGTCGACGATCTTCTGGTTCGCCAGGAAGGGTTGGCCATAGGCGACGTAAAGGAAGCGTCCGGCCATGGTGGCGATCACGACGCCGGCGAGCAAGCCCCAGCGCTGCACCAGGATCAGTTCGTTGGAGATGTTCTGGTCGGTCTTCAGGCCGATGAACAGCACGAACAGGCCAAGCGAGATGGCGCCGGCATAGAGCGCTTCGCGAAAAGCGCGCTGGACCGGGGTGGCGACGACGGTGCTTTCCGGAGACACGGTAACCGCCATGATCTCAGACCTTTTCGACTTCTGGCCGGCCGAGAATGCCGGAAGGCAGGAAGATCAGCACGATCGCCAGGATGGAAAAGGCGGCGACGTCCTTGTAATCGATCGAGAAATAAGCCGACCACATGCTTTCGATGAAGCCAATCATCAGCCCGCCGAGCACGGCGCCGGGCAGTGAGCCGATGCCGCCGAGCACCGCGGCAGTAAATGCCTTCACACCGGGCGTAAAGCCGTCGGAAAACACCACCACACCGTAGTACATCAGGAACAACGTGCCGGCGACGGCGGCAAGGGCGGCGCCCATGATGAAGGTGATCGAGATGGTGCGGTCGACGTCGATGCCAAGCAGTGCGGCCATCTTGCGGTCCTGCTCGCAGGCGCGCTGCGCCCGACCGAGCGAGGTCTTGTTGACCAGGTACCAGAACAGCGCCAGCAGGACTATGGTGACCAGGACGATGATGATCTGCTTCAGCGAGACGCTGATGCCTTCGATGTTGTAGACCTTGGACACCATTGGCGGGACCGGCTTGTTGCGCGGCCCTTGGGTCACCTGGACGAAATTGGACAGCGCAATCGACATGCCAATCGCGGTGATCAGCGGCGCCAGCCGGAATGAACCGCGCAAAGGCCGGTAGGCCACCTTCTCGATCGTCCAATTATACAGGCTGGTCAGCAGCATCGCGACGATCATCATGATCAGCAGCGCAACGACGATCGGCAGCGAATAGAACAACGCACCGAGGATAAGGAAAACGATGAGCGCGGTGAAAGCGCCGATCATGAAAATGTCGCCATGGGCGAAATTGATCATGCCGATGATGCCGTAGACCATCGTATAGCCGATCGCGATCAGCCCATAGATCGATCCCAGCGTCAGCCCATTGATAAGCTGCTGGACAAAATACTGCATGCTGTCGTGGCTCCCCTGGAATGTCGCCCATGCAGACGCATTCCTTTTCGTATTTCCCCTAGTCGTAAAGTTTCGAGCCCGGATTGCAACGTGATTTTTCGATCATTATGCGTGTTTTCGCCGCACGCCGTTCGATTGCCCGTTTTGTTCCCGTCCGCCCCCTGGACCATCGCGGACCCTACCATTGGCCTAACGCAATGTCTTTGACGATTCAATCGCAGCATGCGCTCCATTTCGAAGAAATCGCCGTCAAAATAAGTTGATGAGCGGGATCGTTGCGCCGTTGACGTCAATCCGCTTGCGCTCTCTCTTTCCCTTGCGTCAGTGTTTTTTCTATTTGACGAC
Source organism: Mesorhizobium sp. M0816 (assembly GCF_040320005.1). Classification (NCBI taxonomy): domain Bacteria; kingdom Pseudomonadati; phylum Pseudomonadota; class Alphaproteobacteria; order Hyphomicrobiales; family Phyllobacteriaceae; genus Mesorhizobium; species Mesorhizobium sp. M0816. The sequence goes on from NZ_JAMYOT010000008.1 coordinate 209,419, forward strand.
GAAGCCGTGCGCGAACGGGTCGCGGTCGTAGATGAAGATCGTGTTCAATCCGGTCATTCGTGCCCAGCCGCCGATCGAGGGAATGATTGCCGGCTTGCCGGCGACGGTGACCTCTTCCTCGACCCTGCCCTTGAACAGCGAACCAATGATCGATTCGTGGACGAAGTCGTCGCCAACCCCAAGCTTGCCCTTGGCGTGAAGCTGCGCCATACGCGCCGAGGTGCCGGTGCCGCAGGGCGACCGGTCGATTGCCTTGTCGCCGTAGAAGACGGCGTTGCGGGCATCGGCTTGCGGGTTGGTCGGCGCGCCGGTCCACAATATGTGCGACAGCGTATTGATGCCGGGATTCTCCGGATGCACGAAGGTATATTTTTCGTTGAGCCGCTGCCGCACCACCGGGCTCCAGGCGATCAGTTCGCCGGCCGAATGGTCGGCCATGTCGCGATAGGTCTTTTGCGGTTCGACGATGGCGTAGAAATTGCCGCCATAGGCGACATCGACGCTGATCTCGCCGAGCCCGGGGCATTCGACCGTCAGTGCCTCGGCATAGAGGAAGGAAGGCACATTGGTGATGCGCACCTCCTCGACATAGTCGCCGACTTGGCTGTACTCCGCTACGACCACGCCCGCCGGCGTATCCAGCCTGAGCACGCCCGGTGTCTTCGGCTTGATCAGCCCATGCTCGACGGCAAAAGTTACCGTGCCGATGGTGCCGTGGCCGCACATCGGCAAGCAGCCCGAGGTTTCGATGAACAGGATGGCGATGTCGCAATCTTCACGCGTCGGCGGATAGAGGATCGAGCCGGACATCACGTCATGGCCGCGCGGCTCGAACATCAGCCCGGTGCGGATCCAGTCATATTCGGCCAGGAAATGCGCTCGCCGCTCCATCATCGTTGAGCCCTTGAGCAAAGGCCCACCGCCGGCGACCAGCCGCACCGGATTGCCGCAGGTGTGGCCGTCTATGCAGAAGAAGGAATTCTTGGCCATGCCGGCTCCCAACTGAATGTCTTCGAACTCAAAACCGTTGCGGGCTGAACGGGCCGAGATCGAGCGATGGATTCTGCCCGAGAACGAGCTCGCGGATCAAGCGCCCGGTCGCCGCAGCCTGGGTCAGGCCGAGGTGACCGTGGCCGAAACCATACACCACCGACGGCGTTTGTTGCGACCGCCCGATCACCGGCAGCGAATCCGGCAGCGACGGCCGGAACCCCATCCATTCGCGTCCATTGGCCGGATCCAGTCCCGGCAGGAATTTCTGCGCCTTTTCGAGCAGCGCTTTCGAGCGCGCATAATTGGGCGGCCTCTCAAGGCCGCCGAGTTCGACCGCGCCGCCGACGCGCAGGCCCGTCTCGAGCGGCGTGATGACGAAGCCATGCCCGGAGAAGATCAATTGCCGCTTTACGTCGAAGGCAGTCTTCGGCAACGTCGTGTTGTAGCCACGCTCGGTCTCCAGCGGGATTCCGTCGCCGAGATGTCTCGCCAGCAGATGCGACCAGGCCCCGGCAGCGATGACGACGTGCTTCGCCCGTCGCCGCGTGCCGTCGGCCATGGTCAAGATCGCGCCGTCCTGTCCCGCCTTGACACGCTCGATCCGGGCCCTTTCGAACCCGGCGCCCAACCTCTCGGCATAGGCCCACAAGGCCTTTCCAAGCAGTTTGGGATCGGCAACGGTTTTCCACCCCGGCACGAACGTTCCCTTGACGAAGCGCGGCGACAGACCGGGCTGCAGGGCTGTGAGAGCGCTCCCGTCGACATGGCTGAAGCCGATGCCGAAGCGCTGCCTTGCCGCCCAGCCGGTCAGCGAGGCCTTGAACTCGGCCTCGCTGTCGTAGAGTTCGAGCGAGCCGTCCTCATGCAGCATCGGCCGTGTGCCGGAACGGTCGAGCAAGCCCATCCATTCCGCCTCGGCGAGCTTCATCATCGCGGCCTGCGCGGCAAGGCCGGCTTCATAGCGGTCGCTTCGGCCGGCGCGCCAGAAGCGGACCAGCCAGGGCAGCAGCTTCGGCAGATACGCGGGTGGGATGCTGAGCGGGCCGAGCGGGTCGGCGAGCCATTTCGGCAACTGCTTGATCATGCCCTTGTGGGCGAGCGGCAGCACATCGGAGAAGGCAAAGGCAGCGGCATTGCCGGAGCTGGTTTCCTCACAGATCCCCGTCCGATCGAAGATCGTGACATTTTGGCCCGCCTCTGCCAGAAAGGCGGCGGCGCAGATGCCGATGATGCCGCCACCAATGATGGCGACATCGAGCGTAGCATTATCATTCATTGCCATGCGCCGCGCTGCACATCTGCAAATGCCTTCAAAGCGACTGGATCAGAATGTCGGCAGCTCTGGCCGCACCGCCAGCGCATCCCTGACGATCTTTTCGACTGCCTTGCGCCGCTCGCCCGACAATGGCTGGCGCGGCATGCGCACGCGGTCGTTGGTGTTGATCGCCAACACTTCGGCGAGCTTGATGTTCTGCACCAGATAGGTCGAGACGTCGAGGTCGAGCAGCGGCCGGAACCAGCGGTAGATCTTCAACGCCTCCTCGCGGCGGCCCTGTCTCATCAGTTGGTAGATGGCGACGGTCTCGCGCGGGAACGCGGTGACCAGGCCCGCCACCCAGCCGATGGCGCCGACCGACAGCGCCTCGAAGGCGAGATTGTCTACGCCGGTGAACAAATCGTAGCGGTCGCCGAGGCGGTTGATGATCTCGGTCGAGCGGCGGATGTCGTCGGAGGACTCTTTTATGGCGACGAAGCGTTGGTCCTTCGCCAACTCCTCCATCTGGTCGACGGTGACGTCGACGCGGTAGGCAAGCCGGTTGGAGTAGATCATCACCGGCAGGTCGCCGGCCGCGGCGGCGGCGCTGAGTGCCGCGACCGTCTCTTCGGCATTGGTATGGTAGATCGGACTCGGCACCACCATCAAACCGTTGGCGCCCGCCTTGGCAGCGCGGCGCGCGATCGCCGCCGCCTCGCGTGTACCGGCCTCGTTGACCGTCAACAGCACCGGTTTCTTGCCGGCGATCTTCTGCGCGGTCTTCAGCACCGCGATCTTCTCGTCGTGCGACAACATCGGGCCTTCGCCGAGCGACCCGCAGACGATGATGCCGTCACAGCCGGCCTCCATCTGCAGCGCAAAGCAGCGCTCCATCTCGGCATGGTCGAGGCCGTCGTCCTTGGTGAATTTGGTCGTAACGGCGGGGAAGACTCCGGCCCACATGTCGATCACTCCATCTGATATATCAGCCGTATATTTCTTAAGAAGCCGGCTGTCAACATTGAATCTGATATGATATATCAACAATATATCAGGAGAAGTCGCATTGGTATATGACAGACCGGGCTCCGAGCCGGCGACCGCGAAGGCCTACCGCAGGCTCGAGCACATGATCGTAACTCTCGAACTGGCGCCGGCGAGCTTCATCACCGAGGGGGCGCTGATCGACAGGCTCGGCCTCGGCCGCACCCCGGTTCGCGAAGCAATCCAGCGGCTGGCCTGGGAGGGGCTGCTCGAGGTCCGGCCGCGCGCCGGCATCGCCATTGCCCCGCTTCACCCTGGCGACTGGCTGCGTGTCCTCGACGCCCGCCGTGGCATCGAGGTGGTGCTTGCCCGCTCGGCCGCCCGCTTCGTCACCCGCGAGGCCGCCGACCTGTTCCATGACGCTGCCCTTGCCATGCAAAAGGCGGTGATTTCAGAAAATGTGTTTTACTTCATCCAGGCCGACAAGGCGCTTGATGAGGCGCTGGCGCTGGCTGCCGACAACCCGTTCGCCGCGCGCCTGGCGGCGCCCTTGCAAACCCACAGCCGCCGCTTCTGGTTTCGCTACAAGGCCGATACCGGCTTGGCCGAATCAGCCGAGCACCATGTCGCGCTGATCCGCTCGATCCTCGCCGGCGACGAAGAGGCCGCGGCCAAGGACGCCAAGCGGCTGATGGCGCTTTTGCGCGGCCATGCCGAGGCGGCTGCTACGCGCTGAGCCTGCCATTTCGTCATGCGCCCTGGCCGGGCAGGGCCATCACGTTTTCCCAATTGTCGCCGGCCGCGACGATGCAGCTTCTGCCGGCGATATCGGTGACGACGATGGTCCAGGTTCCGGTCTCTGCGACAAAGACTTCCATGACCGCCTCATGTCCGATCAGCCCCAAAGCAAACTGCCTTTCCTGGAACTTCTCGCTCAAATGGGCGACGATCTCGCCATGTTCAACGCAGTATTGATATTGCGCGCCTGCGGTGTTCGTACCCACCGCCAATGCGCCAGCAAGAACTAGGGTTTTCACCCATCTCAACAGCGATTTGCGTGCCATAGGGCACCTCCTTTGCCATCACGTTCCGGCAAAGGAGGGGTTTGACGGCCTCATTTTGCCGGAGCGATTCAGGCCGGTTCCGACGTCATCATCATCGCGTCGTTCCTTTCTGTGTTCCGGTCTGCCATTGGTGGGAACGATTCCAGATGTTCCCATTATGTTCTCGATATATGGTATCGGCAATGGAAAAGCGCAAGCAGGCGCCCAAAGCGGGCGCCTGCAGATCCGTTTTACGGTTGTCGCCGAAAGAATGGGCCACAGGCCGCGCGGCCATGCCGAGGCGCGCAGACCCGTGATAAATCGTTCAGATGCCTGGCAGCGCCGCTGTCGTCATCGCGCTTTCCCAGCCTTCGCCGACTGAAATCACGCAGCTTTGACCTTTTGTGTCGCTGGCGAGGATGGTCCATGTGCCCTTGTCGGAAACGAAGACTTCAAGCACCACATTCGGATTGACGACGCCGACCGCGCTCGGGTTTTCATGAAACTTCTCGCCGAGCGCCTTGACCATATCGGCGCGAGCCGCGCATTGCTCGGCAGCCATTGCCGGTATCGCGGAAACTGCCACTGCAGCGCAAGCTATTGTCGCCATGAGACGTGCCATCTGACACCTCCTTTGCGCCGGACGATATCCCCCGGAGCCGTCACCAGCGCCGTTGGTTGATCTGCCAGCGTCTCCTTCGCGGCAGGACTGCAACCTAAGAAGATTGCTGCCTTCTTGGTTCCATCACATTAGTGTTCATGCCAATGAAGACGGCGACAAAAAAGCCCGGACTCAGAGCCCGGGCCTTTCTCGCGGTCTGTCTTCGCGCGCCCGCAACCGGAAGCGAGGACACGCAAACGGATCGTTCGGTCAGTTCATCGTCGGGATGACGAACTCGGCACCATCCTTCACGCCGGACGGCCAGCGCGACGTTACCGTCTTGGTCTTGGTGTAGAAGCGGAACGCGTCCGGCCCGTGCTGGTTGAGGTCGCCGAAGGAGGACGCCTTCCAGCCGCCGAAGGTGTAGTAGGCGATCGGCACCGGGATCGGCACGTTGATGCCGACCATGCCGACCTGAACCCGCGAGGCGAAGTCGCGCGCCGCATCGCCGTCGCGGGTGAAGATGGCAACGCCATTGCCCATCTCGTGCTCGTTGGCGAGCTTGATGGCGTTCTCGTAGGTCGGTGCGCGCACCACCGACAGCACCGGCCCAAAGATCTCTTCCTTGTAGATGCGCATGTCGGCGGTCACATTGTCGAACAGGCAGCCGCCCATATAGTAGCCGTTCTCGTAGCCCTGCATGGAAAAGCCGCGGCCGTCGACGACCAGCTTGGCGCCTTCCTTGACGCCGGTGTCGACATAGGATTTGACCCGTTCCAACGCCTGCGCCGTCACCAGCGGGCCGAAATCGGCGGAAGAATCCGTCGACGGACCGACCTTCAGGCTCTCGACGCGCGGCACCAGTCTTTCCATCAGCCGGTTGGCGGTGTCGTTGCCGACCGGGACGGCCACCGAGATCGCCATGCAGCGCTCGCCGGCCGAGCCGTAGCCGGCGCCGATCAGCGCGTCGACCGTCTGGTCCATGTCGGCATCGGGCATGATGATCATGTGGTTCTTGGCGCCGCCGAAGCACTGCACGCGCTTGCCGGCCGCGCAGCCGCGCGAATAGATGTACTGGGCGATCGGTGTCGAGCCTACGAAACCGATGGCCTTGATGTCGGGATCGTCGAGGATGGCGTCGACCACTTCCTTGTCGCCGTTGACGACATTAAGGATGCCCGCCGGCAGACCGGCCTCGATGAACAGTTCGGCAATGCGCATCGGCACGCCCGGGTCGCGTTCGGACGGCTTGAGAATGAAGGCATTGCCGCAGGCGATGGCCGGCGCGATCTTCCACAACGGGATCATCGCCGGAAAATTGAACGGCGTGATGCCGGCGACGACGCCGAGCGGCTGGCGCATCGAATAGACGTCGATGCCGGGGCCGGCGCCATCGGTGAACTCGCCCTTCATCATATGCGGCGCACCGATGCAGACCTCGACCACTTCGAGGCCGCGCTGGATGTCGCCCTTGGCGTCGGCGATGGTCTTGCCGTGTTCGCGCGCCAATATCTCGGCCAGCGCGTCATACTCCTTGGCGACCAGCTCGAGGAACCGCATCAGGACGCGTACGCGTCGCTGCGGATTGGTCGCCGCCCAGCCGGGCTGTGCGGCCTTGGCGTTTTCGACCGCCGCGCGCAATTCCGCCTGCGAAGCCAGCGCCACCGTGCCGCGCACCGTGCCGTCCATCGGCTGCATGACGTCCTGCTTGCGGCCGCTGGTTCCGGCGACGCGCTTGCCGCCGATGAAATGACCGTATTCGATCATGGTCTCTCTCCCTGGTTCGTGATGAGGCATTGTCCGCCTTTGCGGGAGCGATGGCAACGCGAGTGAAAACGCAACCGTTGTGCGGAGAATAGACAGCGATTGACGGCAGAGCATCAATTCTCGCAAATAGGAAGAATGCAGGTCCCCAGCAGCAAGGATTGAGATTGAGTTCCTTCACCGCCCCCCTCTGTCCTGCCGGACATCTCCCCCTCAAGGGGGGAGATTGGCTGTCACGCCCGCCTTCGGAAATCTTCACCGCGGCAAGAAAGACGCCTGCGGCGAAACTGCCAATCTCCCCCCTTGAGGGGGAGATGTCCGGCAGGACAGAGGGGGGCGCGAAGGAACGCGGTTTTGATCGTTATCGCCAGGACCACCCTCATGAACTGGGATGATGCCCGTATCTTCCTTGCCGTAGCGCGGGCCGGCCAGATCCTCGGCGCCGCCAGGCGGCTGGAGCTTAATCACGCGACCGTCTCGCGCCGCATTGCCGCCCTCGAGGATGCGCTCAGGACAAAACTGTTTCGCCGGCTTACCACCGGCAGCGAGCTGACGCCGGCGGGCGAGCGTTTCCTCGAGATTGCCGAACGCATGGAGGGCGACATGATCGCCGCGCGCTCGACCGTTTCAGGCGAAGGCGACGACGTCTCGGGCACTGTGCGCATCGGCGCGCCGGACGGCTTTGGCGTCGCCTTCCTGGCCAGGCGCCTCGGCGCGCTGACCGCTCTGCACCGTGAGCTCACCATCCAGCTGGTGCCGGTGCCACGCTCCTTCTCTTTGTCCCGGCGCGAGGCCGACATTGCCATCACCGTCGAACGGCCGACGGAAGGCCGCCTGGTGGCGGGAAAGCTGGTCGACTACACGCTCGGCCTGTTCGCGTCGCGGGCCTACGCCGACACCCATGGCCTGCCCGGAACCGCCGCCGAGCTAGGCCAGCATACGCTGATCGGCTACGTGCCGGACCTGATCGTCAGTCGCTCGCTCGACTACGCGGCCGAATTCAGCCCCGACTGGCGCACCAGCTTCGCTATTTCCTCCGCGCTCGGCCAGGCCGAAGCAGTGCGTTCCGGCGCCGGCATCGGCATCCTGCACACCTTCGTTGCCCGCTCGATGCCGGAGCTGGTGCCTCTCGATATCGTCGCACCCATACGCCGCGCCTACTGGCTGGTCTATCATGAATCGGTCAGGCCGCTGCGCCGCGTCCAGGTCGTCGCGAGCTTCATTACCAAGGCCGTCGAACGGGACAGGGGTTTGTTCGCGTGAGCCTGCCGGCCGCTGGCTGTCTTAGCTGGTGGGCGTCTTACTTGGCGTACCGTCCGGGCCCGAGATCGCCGACGTCGATGTCGGGCACCCGGCTGGAGATGATGTCGGCCAGAACTTTGGCCGAGCCGCAGGCCATGGTCCAGCCGAGTGTGCCATGGCCGGTGTTGAGATAGAGATTGGAGAAATCGGTGCGGCCGATCAGCGGCGGCCCGTCCGGTGTCATCGGCCGCAGCCCGCACCAGAAGGTCGCCGATCGCATGTCGCCGCTGCCCGGAAACAGGTCGCCGACCGAATGTTCGAGCGTGCGCCGCCGCGATTCGTGCAGCCGCAGGTCGAAGCCGGAAATCTCCGCCGTGCCGCCGACCCGGATACGGTCGCCGAGCCGGGTGATCGCTACTTTGTAGCTCTCGTCCATCACGGTCGAGACCGGTGCGGCGGCGACGTCCTTGATCGGCAGGGTGATCGAATAGCCCTTGACCGGGTAGACCGGGATGGACCGCTTCAGCATGCGCATGAACCGTGCCGAATAGCTCCCCATCGCCATCACATAGGCATCAGCGACCATCCAGCCCTTGCTGGTGCCGACGTTGGTGATGCGATCGCGCTTCTTGACGACGCGCCGTATCTCCGTGTCGTATTCGAAGGTGACGCCGCGTGCCGCGCAAAGCTCGGCAAGCCTGTCGGTGAACATCTTACAGTCGCCGGTTTCGTCGCCGGGCAACCGCAGGCCACCGACGAATTTTTCGCGCACGCCGGCCAGCCCAGGCTCGGCCGCAATGCAGCCGTCGGGGTCGAGGACCTCGTAGGGGACGCCATAGGCCTTCAGCACCTCGACATCGCCGCCGACGCCATCGAGCTGCTTTTGCGTTCGGAAGAGCTGCAGCGTGCCCTTGGCGCGCTCGTCATAGGCGATGCCGGTCGCCTCGCGCAGCGCCTTCAGCGTGTCGCGGCTGTACTCGGCCAGCGGCACCATGCGCGCCTTGTTCAGCGCGTAGCGTTCAGCCGTGCAATTGCGCAGCATCTTGACCAGCCATATCCACATATGCGGATCGAAGGCCGGTCGCACCACCAGTGGACCGTGCTTCATCAAAAGCCATTTGATGGCCTTCAGCGGAACGCCGGGCCCGGCCCAGGGCGAGGCATAGCCGGGCGAGATCTCGCCGGCATTGGCAAAGCTGGTTTCCAGCGCCGGGCCTTTCTGGCGATCGATCACCGTCACCTGATGACCGGCCTCGGCAAGAAAATAGGCGGTGCTGACCCCGATCACGCCGCCGCCCAGCACGAAGATCTTCATCGTTTGGTTCTCCGCGGCGGCATCTCGTCGGGATTCGAGACCGGGATCATCGCCGCCTCATGTCTGCCGGATTCTGTGGCGTCAGCCAAGTGCCGATGCTTAGGGAAAAGACATGCGTGAGGACAACAACCTTGCGTCCTAGCCACTCACATAGCGCCGGTGGAAACGGTGGCCGAGACTGGTCAAGACCTCATAGCCGATGGTGCCGGCTTGGCCGGCTACCTGGTCCACCGTCTGCGACGACGGTCCGATGAGTTCGACGAGGTCGCCTGCCTTCAGCCTGCCGGGCGGCAATGCGGAAATGTCGAGGATGATCGAATCCATCGAAACCCGGCCGACGAAGGGCAGCCGCATATTTTCGAGCCAGGCGGAGGAAGCGGCGCGTCGATGCCAGCCATCGCCATAGCCGAGCGAAATCGTCGCCGCGGCAAGCGGAGCCTTGGTGTGGAAAGTGTGACCGTAGCCGACACCGGCGCCGGCCTCCAATATCCGCGTCTGGATGACCTTGGCTTGCAATCGCACCACCGGCAGCATCGGATTGTCCTTCGCCGGCGTCGGATTGACGCCATAGAGAGCGGCACCCGGACGAACGAGGTCGTAGTGATAGCGCTGCCCGAGAAAAATGCCTGATGAATTGGCAAGGGAAGCCGGCGCTTCCGGCAGCATCCGGCGCAGCCGTTCGAATTCCAGCCGCTGCCGCTCGTTGGCCGGCTGCTCGGGTTCATCGGCGCAGGCGAGATGGCTCATCACGAACGTCAGTTCGACACCGTTGAAAGCCTGCGGATCCTGCGCGACTGCCTTCACCTCGGATGGCGTCATGCCGAGCCGCGACATGCCGCTGTCGACCTGGAGGGCGGCCGGCAACTTACGGCCCACCCGCCCGGCCATCTCGCGCCATGCCGCGAGTTGGCTGGCGCTGTTGAGTACTGGGCAAAGCCCTGCCGCAACCGCTTCCCTTTCCGCACCCGGCGGAATGCCGTTCAGCACATAAATGGCCGGGACTGAGCCGAGCGCCTTGCGCAGCAAGATGCCGCCGGCCAAATGCGCAACAAAGAAAGTATTACAGCCCTCACCCATCAGCGCCGCCGCCACCGGCGCCGCGCCAATCCCATAGCCGTCGGCCTTGACCACTCCAGCACAGCCGACGCCGCCCAGCCGCGCCTTCAGCCGCCGGTAGTTCTCACGGACGGCGCCGAGATCGATGGTCAGGATCGCCCCTGCCGCGGCTTCGCTGATCGGTTCGCCCAGGGTGACGGTCGGCGGAAGAGATTTGCTGGAGCTGTTGTTCATGCCGACCTGTTTTAACGGAAGGCCGGCGGCTACGCCACCAGGTGCCGGAATGCCGCCACCACGTCTTCGTAGACCTTGCGCTTGAACGGCACGATCAGGCCCGGCAATTCCAGCATCGGCCGCCACGCCCACCGGTCGAACTCGGCCTTGTGGCCACCCGGCGGCGGATTGATCGCGATCTCGCTTTCGTCGCCGTGGAAACGGAAGGCAAACCATTTCTGCGTCTGGCCGCGATATCGTCCCTTGAAGGCGACGCCGACCAGATGCGCCGGCAGGTCGTATTTGATCCAGTGCGGCGCCTCGGCCAGCAGCGACACCGAGCGCATGCCGGTCTCTTCGTAAAGTTCACGCGCCGCCGCGGGCAGCGGCTCCTCGCCATCATCGATGCCGCCCTGCGGCATCTGCCAGAGCTGCGTCGTTCCAGCGAATTCGCTGTCCGGCTCGGCAATGCGACGGCCGACCCAGACCAGGCCGGCCTCATTGAGGACCATCACCCCTACGCAGGGCCGGTAGGGCAGCGTCTCGGGCTCAACGAGCTTGTTCTTTGCCATCTCAGCCTTTTTCCGGATCTATTGCCACCGCCGAAACCGGCACGATCTCGATGCCACGCTTCTTGGCCTCGGTCACCCAGGAAGACACGGTATCCACCGTCAGGTCGAAAGCCGAGCCGATGCCGACGGCAAACCCTTTCGCCCGTGCCGTCGCTTCCAGCCCATCCAGTTTCTTCAATATGGCGCCGCGGTCCTGCACCGCATCGATCGCCGTATCGCCGCCGACGAACGGCACGCCGTCCTTCAGCGCCAGTTCGGGTGCCAGGCTGCGCGCCGACGAACCGTCGTCGACATAGGCCAGACCACGCTTGCCAAGCTCGGCCATCAACGGCCCCATCGCCGTCGCGTCGGCCGAAAAGCGGGCGCCCATATAGTTCATGACGCCGGTGTAGTTGGTCGTTCGCGACAGCGCCCAGCGTAAATTCTTCAAATTCTCGTCCGGCGTTGCAGCCACGGTCAGCGTGTTACGGCCGGGATTGACGTTCGGATAGTCGAACGGCTCAAGCGGTACCTGCATGATGACCTCATGGCCGCTCTGCCGCGCCACCTGCATCCAGCGGCCGATGCTGTTGCCTTGCGGCGCGAAGGCCAGCGTCACTTCCGCCGGCAGCTTGGCGATGGCTGCCTGCGTGCCGGTCTGCGACACGGCAAGCCCGCCGATGACGAGCGCGACGCGTGCACCGCGAGCCCCGGACCACGGCCGCGCATAGACATCGAACGGGCGCCTGCCGTCGGCGGCGCGGATCGGCAACGGACCGGTTTCGCTGGCCTCGACCAGCGCCTTGTCGGGAATGTGCGCGATCCTGAGGTTCTGGCCGATCGTCGAAGGGTCGCGGATGACGATGGCCGCATTGGGTGGACCGTCGCCCTCTTCGGTCTGGACATGGATGATCTGCGGACCGCCCGTCTTCGGCCCGCTTATGTTGGCCCCCCTTGCGTTGCTTGGCGCAGCCATTTCGGGCGTCGCCTTGGCGGGCGCGGCGACGGTATCCGCCGCCGGCGTCTTCGGCGTCGAAACGGCTACTTCTTGCAGCTTCCGGAACGGCTTGTCTCGCAAGGCGATCGCGCTGGAGACGCCGACCACGGACAGCACGACAAGCGCGGCCGCGACCGCACCGGCGCTGATCCCGCTGCCTGAGCGCGGCAGCCGGATCGCCTGTCCGAGAGGTCGTTCTATGTCCTTGCCGATATCAGCCAAGCCCGCACCCCCCGGCGTGCATCCCCGAAGTAAACCTTCTCCGGAGGCGCAAAATCCAAAATGTCGGCGCGTCCCCTTGCTTCACTGGACGCGCAGCATGCCGGCCGCGGCCCCCGAATCAAACTGCCGGAGCCTCGCGGCCCCGGCAGCATCGCATCGCTTCGCTCAGGCAGCCAGACCTGTTTGGCCCGGCTTGCCCGCCCTTACTGGTTCAACACGGCCTTTTGCGGATTCGGCGGGAACGCCGGATCGGTCTTCTGGCCACGCAGCAGCTGCTCGGCATAGATGAGCTGCAAATCGTCCTTCGGTTCCGGCGGCACATAGGCTGCCGAACCCGAACCGGTCGTGCTTTCGTCGGCGCCCTTGATATGGCCCTTGAGGTCCGATTCGCCGCGCGTCAGGTCCCTGCCCTGCAGTTCCGCCGGCAGCGGCTGGTCGACCTTGATGTCGGGCGTGATGCCCTTGCCCTGGATCGACTTGCCGGACGGCGTGTAATAGAGCGCCGTCGTCAGCCGCAGCGCCCCGTTCTCGCCAAGCGGGATGATGGTCTGCACCGAACCCTTGCCGAAGGATTGCGTGCCGACCACCGTGGCGCGGCGCAGATCCTGCAGCGCGCCGGCGACGATTTCCGAGGCACTGGCCGAGCCGCCATTGACGAGCACGATCAGCGGCTTGCCGCCGATGTCGTCGCCGGCCCGCGCGTCGAAGCGGGTGACGTCCTTCGGGTCGCGGCCGCGCGTCGAGACGATCTCGCCACGGTCGAGGAAGGCATCCGACACGCTCACCGCCTGGTCGAGCAAACCGCCCGGATTGAGGCGCAGGTCGAGCACGTAGCCCTTGAGCTTGTCGTTCGGCACCTGCTTCTTGATGGTGTCGATGGCATTCTCGAGGTCGTCATAGGTTTTTTCGGTAAAGGAAGTGATCTTCATGTAGCCGATGTCGTTTTCGACCCGGAACTTGACCGCCTTGACCTTGATGATGTCGCGCACGACGGTCAGTTCGATCGGCTTGTCGGCGCCCTGGCGCAGGATGGTGAGCTTGATCGGCGTATTGACCAGCCCGCGCATCTTCTCGACAGCGTCGTTGAGCGTCAGGCCGCGGACCTCCTCGCCGTCGATCTTGGCGATATAGTCGCCGGCGAGCACGCCTGCCTTGGCGGCCGGCGTATCGTCGATCGGCGTGATCACCTTGACCAGGTCGTTCTCCATGGTGACCTCGATGCCGAGGCCGCCGAATTCGCCCTTGGTCTGCACGCGCATGTCCTGCGCTTCTTCGGCGTTCATGTAGGAGGAGTGTGGGTCGAGCGACGACAGCATGCCGTTGATGGCATTTTCAACCAGCGACTTGTCGTCGGGCGGCGTCACATAATTCGCCCGTACCCGTTCGAAGATATCGCCGAAGATCGCCAGTTGCTTATAGGTCTCGGAGCCCGCAGCTTTCGCTGTCGAGCCGGGCGCGCCATAGACCAGGCTCATCGCCGATGCACCCATCAGCGCACCGGCAAACAGAAGCGACAGTTTCCGCATCATTCACGTCCTTCCAGAAAAACGGTCCGCCCACCATGGGGCCGGATCGACGGGTTTTCCATCCTTGCGGAACTCGACATAGAGCTCCGGCGTGGCATTTCCATTCTTCGATGCCGAGGTGCTCGCCACCCGGGCCTCTCCCATCGCGCCGACCGGCTCACCTGCGAGCACCGACTGGCCAGACGCGACGCTGATTCTGCTCATCCCCGCCAGGACGACATGATAGCCGTTACCCGCATTCAGGATCAAGAGTTGACCGTAAGAGCGGAAAGGCCCCGCATAAAGCACATTTCCATCCGCCGGCGCTGTGACGATGGCTCCCGATTGTGTCGCAACCATGTCACCGAGCATCACCGCGCCGTTACCGTCGTCGGCCCCGAAGCGCCGCTTGATCCTGCCGGTGACCGGCAGCGCGATCTGCCCTTGAAGCGCGGAAAACGGCGCGGCAGCGGTGAGCCTGTTGCTCTCCGGCACCGGCAGCGAGGCCAATTCCGTCGGCGCCGCAGCCGATGCCGGGCCCTTGTCGGCGTCGGCCGTCTTTTGCTCGGCTGCCTTGGCCGCATCCGCCGCCTTGCGGGCTCTGTCGGCCTCGAGCGAGGCGATCAGTTCTTTCAGGCTGCCGGCCTTGGCCGCCAGCGTCGCGGACCGCTGCTTTTCGGCGGCCAGCGCGGTTTGCGTATCGGCGGCGAGCTTCTGCTTGGCTTCGAGCAGCATGCCGAGCCGCTTTTTTTCCGCCGCCTGCTCGCCGACAGCTGCCGTCAGCCGCGCCCGCTCGGCCTCGATCGAGGCCGTCACCCGCGACTGCTCCTTGAGGTCGGCCAGCAACATGTCGGTCTGCTGGCGCAGTTCCGGCACCACGGCACCGAGCAGGATGGCGCTGCGTACCGACGACAATGCGTCCTCCGGCTTGACCAGGATCGCCGGCGGCGGATTGAGCCCCATGCGCTGCAGCGCGCCGAGCACTTCGGCCAGAACGTCGCGTCTGGCGGCCAGTGAGGCGCGGATCTTCTGCCCCTGCGCCTTCAGCCCTTCCAGCTTGCCGCCAATGTCCTCGATGTCCTGGCCGAGCTTCTGCTCGGTCATCGCCGACTGGATCAGCGCCGCGGTGATCGAGGCGTGGTCTTTCTTGACAGCCGCTATGTCGGCGGCGAGCTTGGCCAGCCGCTCGGACGACAGCGTGATCTCTTTCGATACTTTTTCGTATTCGGCGCGGCTCTGGTCCGGGTCGGGCGCCAGGTCGAGCGTGTTCTCGGCCCGCGCGACGCCGAGCGAAAGCGCGATCGTCGCCACGGCGATGCCGTAGCGCACGCGCCAGGAGCCCGTTCGTGATTTCCAGTCTTCAAACATTGAAGCCTAACTCTATGCGCGGCTTCGTTAACGAACCATCAACCATGTTCGAGCCCCGGCCGCCATCCGCAAACCCCATGAGCCCAAACTGTCGATGAGCATTGGGGCAAAAATCCGGGCGGCTGGCATCAATTCGCCGACGGAGCCGACTTCATGAACGATGGTAGGGGTGACCGGAAAGGATAGTGGCCGCCCGGTAAAGCTGCTCGCCCAGCATCACGCGGACCAGCTGATGCGGCCAGGTCAGCGCGCCGAGCGACACCGTCAGATCAGCCAGGTCGCGCAGCGACTGGTCATGGCCGTCGGCGCCGCCAATGGCGATCACCAGCGCCTTGCGCCCGCCATCGCGCAGCGAACCTATGCGGCCGGCGAAATCCTCGGAGGAAAGGTTCTTGCCGCGCTCATCCAGCAGCATCAGCGCCGTGCCCGGTTGCAAGTGCGTCTGCAGCTTCTGGCCTTCCTCGCGCCGGCGCTCATTGGCCGCCTGCGCGCGGCCTTCGGCAATCTCGACGATCCCGGCGAATTCGAGGCCTACGGCAGGACCGCTCCTGGTAAAACGCTCGAAATAGCGGTCGGCCAACTGCTTCTCGGGGCCGGCTTTCATTCGGCCCACGGCATGAACCGTAATCTTCATCCCTGCCTCGAAGAGCCGCTGATGCATGTCAGACAACGACATGCATCAAGACGAATACGGCTCAGTGGAGGGTCTCCTCCTCGAGATCGGGCGCCTGCCACATCTTTTCGAGATTGTAGAAGTCGCGGACCTCGGGACGGAAGACATGGACGATGATGTCGCCCGAATCGATCAGGACCCAGTCGGCGCCAGCCAGCCCCTCGACGCGCGCCGTGCCGAGCCCGGCATCCTTGAGCGCCTTGAGGAGATGATCGGCAACAGCCGAGACATGACGGTGCGATCGGCCCGACGCGACGACCATGTAATCGCCGAGGCTCGATTTCCCCTGAATGTCGATTGAGACGATGTTTTCGGCCTTGGAGTCTTCCAGACTGGCAAGGACTGTCTTGATGGCGCGGGACACGGCGTCGTTTACGCTGATCCCGGCCGGCGAAGGCACGATGTCGGCCTTCTTCCGCAGTGCTGTTCTCAGTGTATTTCCTTTCGCAGCAAGAACAACCAAATCACCTCTGAAATCAGGTGACACTGCTTAGATAGGCAGAGTTAGGTTGCAGTTTCAAGACACCGCTCGCAAGCAGGCACCCGGCAGCGGCCGAATATCCGGCTTTTCGGGCCAGAAAATCGGAACCGCCTCGCCCCGCAGCGGTTATCGGCTCATCCACGAACCGGAATCCCGACATGCCGATCGATCCCCAGAACGCCCTCCTCACCGTGCAATCCGGCCTGGCGCAACTCAGCACGCTGATCGTCTCCTACTCGCTTTCGGCGGTCGGCGCCGTCATCCTGCTGGTCATCGGCTACATCGTCGCCGGCCTCGCCGAGCGTTCGATCTATGCCGGCCTCGGCCATATCAGCGGCTTCGACGAAACGCTCCGCCATTTCTTCTCGCAGGTCGTCCGCTACGCCATCCTGGGACTGGTCGTGATCATGGTTCTCGGCCAGTTCGGCGTGCAGACGGCTTCGATCATTGCCGCTATCGGTGCCGCCGGCCTGGCCATCGGCCTGGCGCTGCAAGGCACGCTGCAGAACATTGCCGCCGGCATCATGCTCCTGGCGCTGCGGCCGTTCCGCATCGGCGAATATGTCGAAGTCGGCGCGATATCCGGCACCGTCGAGGAGATCGGGCTGTTTGCCACAACGCTGAGGACGGTCGAAGGCGTCTACGTGCTTGCACCCAACTCGACCCTGTGGAACCAGCCGGTCCGCAATTTCACCCGCAACGGTGTGCGCCGCGGCGACATCACGCTCAGCATCGGCTCCTGGAACGACATCGATTTTGCGCAGAAGACCATGCTCGGTGTCGCCGCCGCCGACCGACGCGTCAGGCGGCAGCCGGCGCCGATCGCCTTTGTCGCGACTGTCGGCGACAGCACCGTCGCCATCACCTTGCGCTACTGGACGGCGGCTGCCGATTTCTTCGCCGCCCAGATCGACCTCACCAAGAGCGTCAAGCAGGCGTTCGATGCCGAAGGCCTTTCAATCCCGGCGCCGGCGCCGCAAGTGCCGCAGCCGGAGGCCTCAGCCACGCAGCAATAGAGCATTTGAACCCGGCCGGCAGATGGCCCTCAAAGCTCTCCGCGCCCGCGCTGATCTTCGGGCGCGAAGGCGAGATCGACAGGCAACGGCGCCTGCGCCGTCATTGGCGCGAAACTGCCGGTCTCGGTGGCGGGCACCGGCCGAACCATGACGACGCGCCAGAGAACGAACAGGCAGTAGGCTGTGGCAATGACGATTGCCACATAGATGAAGGCCTGCGTGCCGTAGACGGCGGAAAGTCCGGTCACAATGCCGGGTACGACGAAGCCGGACAGCGACCAGGCAAACAAAAGCGAGCTCGACAACGCCACCATGTCGTCCTTGCCGGCGCGGTCGCCGGCATGGGCGCTGGCAAGCGAATAGATCGATTCCGAGGCGCCGTCCCAGACCACATAGATGACGAGCAGCGCCGCCAGCGCGCCGCCGTCGAAACCGAGGGCAAACAGGCCCGCCGCGGCGGCAAGCGCCGACGCCGCGATCAGCACAAAGCGCCGGTCGGTGCGGTCGGAAATCCAGCCGAGCGGAATCTGCAGGATCAGCGTGCCGACCGGCATTGCCGAAAGCAGCAAGGCGACGTCGGCCTGGCTGTAGCCCTTGGCCGTGGCATGGATCGGCGCAAAACCCGAGATCGTCATCGACAGGCCGCCGACGGCAAGCATACCGGCAACGCCGACCGGGGAGATCCGCCAGGCGCGGCCGAGCGCCACGGACGCCGCTTGCGGCGCCGGCGGCTGCGCAAGCCGCGTCAGCCCGACGGGAAGGATCGACAGCGCGGTGAAGGCAATGCCGATCAGCGGCGCGTCGGCCGCGCGGATATCGACCAACGCCAGCGTCGAGTAGCCGACGCCGAGCCCGGCGACGTAGGCAACGTAGAAGATAGCCATGACCCGGCCGCGGATGACGTTGGCGACGACATCGTTCAGCCAGCTCTGCGCGACAATGAACAGGCCGCATATGGCAAAGCCGTAGAGTGCCCGTGCAGCGATCCATGGCAATGGGTGCGGCCCCGCGCCGACCGCGGCGTTGGACAGCACGATCAGCGCCGACAGCACCATGAACACGCGGGCATGGCCGACACGCCGCACCAGCGGCCCGGTCAGGATGCAGCCGGCGAGGCCGCCAGCCGAAAGGCCGGTGACGATCAGCCCCGCCCATGTCGGATCGAAGCCCTCGGCGCCGAGCCGGACTGGGATATAGGCGAACATCAGCCCATTGCCGACGGCGATCAGCGCCATCGACAAAAGGATGCTGGCAATGGCGATCGACGGCGCCGGCTGCCCTAGACCGTTCTTGTCCTGGTCGCGCTCGAGAATCGTCATGACCGAGGATCGCCCATCAAGCAGGTCAAGGCAGCGGCAAAAGCGACATCACCGGACTTGCCTTCCGCGCCGGTTCAGCCCTTTGCCACCTTGCGGATCGCGCTCGACGACAGCGACGAACGCGGGCCGTGGATGAAGGTCCAGGCCGGCGCCGTCATGCGGGCGAGCCGCGGTGCGTCGCCCTCGTCGACGCGGGCATAGTCGAAGGTCTTGGCGACCACCGACGACAGGAACGACAGCGTCGCGCCTGGCCGGTCGACCACCGCGATCGGGAACGTCATGACGATGCGGCGCCAGCGCTGCCAGCGGTGGAAGTCGCGAAGCGAGTCGGCGCCCATGATCCAGACAAAATCGACGCCCGGGTTACGCGCCTTGACCAGCGCCAGCGTGTCGGCGGTGAAGCGGACGCGGTGGGCCGCCTCGAATGCGGTGACCTTGATCTTCGGGTTCTTCGCGATCTTTTCGGATAGCTGCAGCCGCTCGGCCAGCGGCGCCAGGTCTCCGGCATTCTTGAGCGGATTGCCGGGCGTCACCATCCACCACAGCTGATCGAGCGCAAGGCGTCTGAGTGCGATCTCGGCGACCAGCGCATGGCCGGCATGCGGCGGGTTGAACGAACCGCCGAACAGCCCGACCGCCACGCCTTTCCCGGCATGCGGCATCTTGAGATAGCGGGAGGATATGGCATGTTCGGACAAGGCAAGCATGCGTCAGGCACCCCCCTCTGCCGCGCCGGGCATCTCCCCCTCAAGGGGGGAGATTGTCAGCTTCATCGCAGGCGCAAATCTTGCAACGCCGCCGATTGGCGAAATCAGAAATGACAGCCAATCTCCCCCCTTGAGGGGGAGATGTCCGGCAGGACAGAGGGGGGTGGCTGGGCGCACGCCTCTCAGGCTCGGACTGTGGACGGATTCAAGGCCTCACCTGTCCCGACCCGCGCACGCGATATTTGAACGAGGTCAGTTGCTCGACGCCGACCGGCCCGCGTGCATGCATCTTGCCGGTGGCGATGCCGATCTCGGCGCCCATGCCGAACTCGCCGCCATCGGCAAACTGGGTCGAGGCGTTGTGCAGAAGAATCGCCGAATCGACCTCGTTGAAGAACCGGTCGACCGCTGTGGCGTCCTCGGCGATGATCGCCTCGGTGTGATGCGAGGAAAACGTCTCGATATGCTCGATGGCGCCGCCAATGCCGTCGACCAGCTTCACCGCAATGATGGCATCGAGATACTCGGTCACCCAGTCTGCATCGGTCGCGGGCTGGGCATCGGCATAAAGCCTCAGCGCCTCGGCATCGGCATGGATCTCGCAGCCCGCCGCCCGCAGGGCCTCGAGGATCGGCACCAGGTGCGTGCCGGCGGCGGCACGGTCGACCAGCAGCGTCTCGGCAGCACCGCACACCCCGGTGCGCCGCATCTTGGCATTGACCGCGATCTTGACCGCCATGTCGAGATCGGCCGATCGGTCGATATAGAGATGGCAGATGCCCTCGAGATGCGCGAAGACCGGCACCCGTGCCTCGTTCTGCACACGCTCGACCAGGCTGCGGCCGCCGCGCGGAATGATGACCTCGAGATTGCCGGAAAGTCCTTTCAGCATTTCGCCGACGGCGGCGCGATCGGTGGTCGGCACCAATTGTATGGCATCCTCCGGCAGCCCGGCTGGCTTCAGCCCCTCGACCAGGCAGGCATGGATAGCGGCGGAAGAATTCGCCGAATCCGAGCCGCCGCGCAGGATCACCGGATTGCCCGCCTTGAGGCAGAGCGCGCCGGCATCGGCGGTCACGTTAGGCCGGCTCTCATAGATGACGCCGACGACGCCGAGCGGCGTGCGCACCCGTTCGATATGCAACCCGTTCGGCCGGTCCCATGCGGCAATGACATCGCCGACCGGATCGCGTAACCCGGCGATCTCGCTGATACCGTCTGCCATGGCGCGGATGCGGGCGGGATCGAGCTTCAGCCGATCCATCGACGCTGCCGATAGGCCAGCCTCCCTGCCATTTCTGATGTCGATGGCATTGGCGTCGAGGATGTCCTGCTCATGCCGAAGGATCGCCTGAGCCATGCCGATCAGCGCCGCGTGCTTGCGCTCGGCCGCAGCTATGGCCAGCGGGCGGGCCGCGGCACGCGCGCGGCGGCCGATATCGGCCATCAGCGCCACGGTATCATCCCGGGATTTTTCATGCAGCGTCAGCATGGCTCATCCTCCGCTATGTAACCTGGTCACCGACTACTTGCTCACCACCGGCATGGCTCACCACAAGGTCGTCGCGGTGGATCATCGCCGAACGCGCCTCGTAGCCGAGCACGGTTTCGATCTCTGTCGTCCTCAGCCCAGCGATCCTTACGGCATCGGCGGCATCATAGGCAACCAGCCCGCGCGCGATCTCGCGGCCCTCGGGCGACAGGATCGCCACCGTGTCGCCACGCGCAAAATTGCCGCTGACCAGTTTGACGCCGGCCGGCAGCAGCGACTTGCCGGAGAGCAGCGCGCCGATGGCGCCGGCATCGACGGTCAGCCGGCCGGCCGGTTCGAGCTGCCCGGCGATCCAGGTCTTGTAGCCCTTGACCGGATTGGCGCTCGGCCGGAAGAAGGTGGCACGCTCGCCGCGCTCGATTGCCAGCAGCGGCGACAGCCGCGTGCCCGATGTGATGATCATGGCGGTGCCGGCGGCGGTCGCGATCTTGCCGGCGTCGAGCTTGGTGCGCATGCCGCCGCGCGACAATTCCGAAGCAGCGGCACCCGCCATCGCTTCGATGTCGGGGGTGATGCGGTCGACGACCTGAATGAACCGGGCTTGCGGGTCACGCGCCGGCGGTGCCGTGTAGAGCCCGTCAACGTCGGAGAGCAGCACCAAAAGGTCGGCGCCCATCATGGTGGCGACACGCGCCGCCAGCCGGTCGTTGTCGCCATAGCGGATTTCGGAGGTGGCCACCGTATCGTTCTCGTTGATGACCGGCACCGCCTTCATCTTGAGCAGTGTCGAAATCGTCGCCCGCGCGTTGAGATAGCGGCGGCGCTCTTCGGTGTCGCCGAGCGTCAGCAGGATCTGGCCCGATTTCAAGCCATTCTTGCCGAGCGCATCCGACCAGGCGCCGGCCAGCGCGATTTGCCCGACGGCGGCCGCCGCCTGACTCTCCTCGAGCTTCAGCGCCCGCTTGCCGAGGCCGAGAATGGTGCGGCCAAGTGCAATCGCGCCCGAAGACACGACGAGAATTTCGGCGCCGCCATTGGCCAGCACGGCGATGTCGTCGGCAAGCGAGGCCAGCCAGTCGCGCTTCAGGCCCGTCGTGCGGTCGACAAGCAGCGCCGAGCCGATCTTGACGGCAATGCGCCGATAATTTTTCAGCGATTGCGCGGCCATGGCTATGTGTTCCAGCGCGTCTCGACCGGCGCAGCGGCAGCCTCGCGTGCATCGGCCACCACAGCGATCAGCGCGCGCAACACCGCCTCGACGCCTTCGCCGGTGACCGCCGAAAGCAGCATCGGCGCGCGGCCGGCGGCACGTTTCAGCGAGGCGGTCTTTTTCTTGCGTGCGTCGGCATCGAGTATGTCGACCTGGGAAAGCGCGACGATTTCGACCTTGTCGGTCAGCCCATTGCCGTAGGCTTCGAGCTCGGCACGCACGGTCTTGTAGGCATTGGCCGGATTTTCTTCCTGCGCCGAGACAAGATGCAGAAGGACACGCGTGCGCTCGACATGGCCAAGGAAGCGGTCGCCGATGCCGACACCTTCATGCGCGCCTTCGATCAGGCCCGGAATATCGGCAATGACGAATTCGCGACCGTCGATGCGGGCCACGCCAAGGCCCGGATGCAGCGTGGTGAAGGGATAGTCGGCGATCTTCGGCTTGGCCGCGGTGACCGCCGCCAGGAAGGTCGACTTGCCGGCGTTGGGCAGCCCGACAAGGCCGGCATCGGCGATCAGCTTCAGCCTGAGCCAGATGTTGAGCTCTTCGCCCGGCAGTCCGGGATTGGCGCGGCGCGGCGCCTGGTTGGTCGAGGTCTTGAAGTGCTGGTTGCCGAAACCGCCATTGCCGCCCTTGGCCAACAGAAAGCGCTGGCCGACGACCGTCAGATCGCAGATCAGCGTCTCATTGTCCTCGGCAAAGACCTGTGTTCCAGCCGGCACTTTCAGCGTTACGTCGGCACCCTTGGCGCCGGTCATGTTGCGGCCCATGCCGTGCGTCCCGGTCTTGGCCTTGAAATGCTGCTGGTAACGATAGTCGATCAGCGTGTTCAGCCCATCGACCGCCTCGACCCATACATCGCCGCCGCGACCGCCGTCGCCGCCGTCCGGGCCGCCGAACTCGATGAACTTTTCGCGCCGGAACGACACCGAACCGGCGCCGCCGTCGCCGGAGCGGATGTAGACCTTGGCTTGATCGAGAAATTTCATCGGATTGTATGGTTTCTGCTATTGGCTTTGCGGGATTGCTCTAAACCAAGGCGGGTCGAAGGGCGAGGGCCGTTTTTGCTACTGTAACGTCGCGCGTAGCTCTGGACGCGTACCATTTGGTTGACCCTTGCCGAAAATCGATCTTCGGCTTTCCAAGCGCGAGATGTCGGAATGAAGCTGGTAACTTACAATATCCACTACGGCGTCGGTCTCGACGGCCGGTACGATGTCGGCCGTATCGCCGATGCCGTGCGCGGCGCCGACGTGATCGCGCTGCAGGAGGTCACCCGCGCCAACCCGAAGAATGGCGGCCGCGACATGGTGGCCGACCTCGGCAAGGCGCTGCCCGACTATTTTGCCGTCTACGGCAGCAATTTCGAAGCCGACGCCGGCTCGCGCCTGGAGAACGGCCGCGCCATCACGACCACCTTCCAGCTCGGCAACATGGTGCTGTCGAGGACGCCGATCCATCTGTCGCGCAATCTCCTTTTGCCGCGCAGCCGCAGTGTCGAGGCGATGAACTTCCAGCGCGGCGCGCTGGAGGCGCTGATCGAAACGCCGCTTGGTCCGATCCGCTTCTATTCCACCCATCTCGACCATCGCAGCCCGGTTGAACGGCTGAGCCAGATCCGCTTTCTGCGCCAGCGTCTGTTGAAATACTCGCTCGAGGGCGGCGGGCTCTCCGGCGTCGCCGAGATCGGCTTGCCGGAGCTGCCTTGTCCCGAAGCCTTCGTCGTCATGGGCGACTTCAACATGCTGGCCGGATCGCCGGAACATGTCGAACTCGCCGGCCAGGCTGACCATGAATTCGGCATGCCGGTGACCGCCGACCTCGCCGTCGATGCCGCCACGCGCCTCGGCGCCGCCGGCGCCGATCTCGTCACCTGGGTCGACCCCAAGCGGCCGGGCGATACCAGCCGCTACAAGCGCATCGACTACATCTTCACCAGCGCCTCGCTTGCCAAATCGCTGAGGCGCCTGTGGGTCGACCGGCAAGCGGCCGGTTCGGATCACTTGCCGGTCTGGCTCGAGATGACGTGAGCCGCATCCATCAAAAATGCACCCAGTTCCGCAGGCTGGTCCAGGTCTTGCGATCGAGGCGGTAGCGCTCGACCGGCACCTGGCCTGCAACGATCGAGTTCAGCATGCC
Organism: Mesorhizobium sp. M0816; assembly: GCF_040320005.1. Classification (NCBI taxonomy): domain Bacteria; kingdom Pseudomonadati; phylum Pseudomonadota; class Alphaproteobacteria; order Hyphomicrobiales; family Phyllobacteriaceae; genus Mesorhizobium; species Mesorhizobium sp. M0816. The sequence continues at coordinate 233,568 of NZ_JAMYOT010000008.1, forward strand.
CTGGCCGGCATACTGGAAGCCGCATTTGTGGATGACCCGGCGCGAGGCCGGATTGATAACCCGCGTCGAGGCGTGCAGCACCTGGATCGTGGTTCTCTGGAAGGCAAGGTCGACCAGTGCGTGCGCTGCTTCCGTCGCGTAGCCGCGTTTCCAGTACGGCTCGCCGATCCAGTAGCCGAGCTCCAGCCCACGATCCGTAGTGTTGAGCCCGGCACAGCCGACGAAGGTCTCGGTGCCGGCCAGCGTCAACGCATAGGCGATTCCGGCCCGGCGCGATGCCGTCATGGCCAGGAAAGCGCGTGCCTCCGCCTCGCCATAGGGATGCGGCATGCGAGCCAGCATTTCCGCGACGTGGCGGTTGTCGGCGAGCGCCACCAATTGCTCGATGTCGCTCTCACCCGGGGGCCGCATGACCAGCCGCTCGGTCGCGAGCACCGGGCAATCTATCGTGTAACTTTCGTCGTCTGTCGCTTCCGCTTCGGCAACCATATCAAAGTCCTCCAGGCACAAGAAAAAGGGGAGATGGAAACCCATCTCCCCTGATCCATTTCCTGGCTTGGCCAGACACCGGTCCCGAGATGGGTGCCGGTGTTCTCGTGCGGAACCGGCTACTCCGCTGCCTTCGTCATCGGGTTCACCGATACGTAGGTTCGGCCATTGGCTTTTTTGTTGAAGGTGACTGCGCCAGCTTCGAGCGCAAACAGCGTGTGGTCCGTGCCAATGCCGACATTGGTGCCGGGATGCCACGTCGTGCCACGCTGACGAATGATGATGTTGCCCGGAATCACGGCTTCGCCACCGAACTTCTTCACGCCGAGCCGCTTGGAATGGGAGTCGCGACCATTGCGCGACGATCCGCCAGCTTTCTTGTGTGCCATCTAACTACTCCGATGCGCCGCGAGGCGCCTAAACGATCTTATGAACGCGTTCGCGTTCCGTTTCAAGTCCGATCCGGCGCCGATTGCGCCGGTTCGTTCTACTTCTTCGCCAATTCCTTGGCCTGCTCGCGCCAGTCCTTGATCTGGTCGGCGCTGAACGGCATGTGCTCGTCGATCTTGGCGACGTCCTTGTCGGACAGCTTGGCGATCTGGGCAAAGGTGGTGATGCCCTGTTCGTTGAGCTGGCCGGCGGCGACCGGGCCGATGCCCTTGATCACGGTCAGGTCGTCCGGCTCGCCCTTCGGCGCCTTGAACAACGGCGCGGCGGCTTCGGCAGCCTTGTCCTCGGTCGTCTCGGCCTTGGCTTCCTTCTTCGGCGCAGCCTCTGCCTTCGCTGCTGCCTTCGGCGCGGCTTCAGCCTTCGCCTCGGTCTTGGCTGCAACTTCGGCCTTCGCTTCGGTCTTGGCGGCGGCCTTCTTCGCCGGCTTGGCGCCACCCAGCAGGATCTCGGCAATCCTGACGGTGGTCAAAAGCTGGCGATGGCCGATCTTGCGGCGCGAATTCTGCCGACGGCGCTTCTTGAAGGCGATGACGGTACGGTTCTTGCCCTGCTCGACGACTTCGGCGGTGACCATCGCACCATCGACGAACGGCGCGCCGAACGTGACGTTCTCGCCTTCGCCATGCGCGAGCACGCTACCGATCTCGACGATGTCGCCGACATTGGCTTCGAGTTTTTCGATCTTCAGGAGATCGTTGGCGGCAACGCGATACTGCTTGCCGCCCGTTTTGATGACTGCGAACATTTTTTGCCTTTCGCTGTTCGGTCGGCCTTGATGAACCGCCTCAGGCGGTTCGGCCGTCTTTTTGTCAGTCTGCGGGTTCAAAAAACAAGCGGCGCGGAAGATCCCTCCACGCCGATTGCGCGCTGTCCCTAACCGAAGGTTCGGCTTGAGTCAAGGCAAGCGCCGCGGGCAAGCTGCAAACGGGTTGAGCCCAGTCCTTGCAAATATCGAGCAGCGGCTACCGGAGCCTCGAAGGAAGCACGGACAGAAGCTGCGGCGCCGGGGCAGATTGGCCCTTGTAACCTGCCTGTCCAGCCGTTATCTAGTGCGCCGCGCCGGCAACGGCGGACCATGACCGCGGAGAGGTGGCAGAGTGGTCGAATGCACCGCACTCGAAATGCGGCATGGGTGCAAGCCCATCGGGGGTTCGAATCCCTCCCTCTCCGCCACTTCGGAATGGTCCATTCCGGACCCATAGGTAACAGCATCTCTCATCGCGCCGGTAATGGCTTAAGATCGCGGGCCTATGCAGCCTTCCGCCGCAATTGGCTCACGCTCAGCCACACCGCCGAAACCAGGAAGTAGAGGGCGCCTACTGCGGCATAGCCGGCCACGTTGGAGATCGATGGCGGCATCGGCATCCGCGTCTGCACGATGAAAAACGTGCCTGCCAGTGCTGATTGCCCTCCGCTCAGGATCATCGCCCACTGCGCACCAGAGCTCTTCCAACGGCGGACGGCGGTGCCGAGTTGAAGCGGCCGGACAGGATCGCCCATAGGCCGAACACGCCGAGCACCCAATTCATGCTCATCTTCAGCGCAACAATGACCGCGAGCGTTGTCGCCACACTGACCACGACGTTGATGGTCTGGGTGCGATTCTGTCCCAATCCTCCGCTGCGCGATGCGTCGACAAAATTGGCCAAGGCATTCCCATGCAGGATAAGCCACGAGTAACACCGCCGCGACCACCCCGGAATGCTGTCCCACCGTAAAGGCAGCCGCCACCCAGACAGCCGAGAACGCCGTCCGAGCGAAGTAATAGAGCTTGAGCCATTGTTCTTGGCTGGAGCGGGAAAGATCGCCACTGTAAACCGTCATTGGATTGTCCTTTCGACTAGTAGGTAGGGACTCTCGACGAACGTCGCAGAGTGATTGCTAGTATGGTTAGTTGAGATCTAGGCCCGCATCCGGGGGGAAGCGCGGAGCCGCTCCAGGAGCGGGCCCGTCACGACGGCGAATATCTTCGGATCGCCATAGGCCCGTGCTGAAAGCATCGCGCCGTGAACGGTCGCCATGAACGCTTCAGCCTCGGCACGAGGGGTGCTCATCAGTCGAAATTGGCCGTGCCGCGCACCGCGCTCCATCACCGATGTAAGCCACCCTGACAGCGAGCGGAAATGCGCCCGGACCTCAAGGCCAACTTCCTCGGGCAGCACGGGGAGCTCGCTTGCCAACAGCGCGCAGATACAAAACGGGGCGCTGGCGTTCGCGATGCAGGCTTCCCAATACCCGGCATAGATCCGCAACTGTTCGAGCGGATCGGATTCGTGAAGTTCGACATTTGCCATCCCAGCTTCAGTTTCTTCGCGATACCGCGCAACCAGTGTCCGAACCAGATCGACCTTGCTTGGAAAATGGTGATGGATGCTCGCCTTACGGATCCCGACCACATCAGCGATGTCGGCATAACTGAAACCGTTGTAGCCGCCAGCGACGATCAGTGAACGTGCGCAAGCCAGGATGTCATCAGAGGTGGTAGACAAGTTGCTCATACTTTTACCTACCTTCTGGTAGGATGGCAGTCAAGTCTTATTGCAACGCGAGTAGCGTGAAATTGCGTGGCTATGGCGTAGACGTCATTCGATCTTAATTGATCTCGGCCCGCCATCCATTCAGACAGCTCCGGTGTTTGTCGATCGAGGTAGCCATCCCACTTCGAGGACGAGGCAACACCCTCCGGCCGACCGGACCACCGCCAATCGCCGTGCGGCACTAGGCGTTTGCACCGACTGCGCTATCTCACCATCGTTAGCTTGTTCTATCGCTGGTTGAAGACTGGGAGGTTTCCATGGATCGGCGACTATTTTTGACAGGAATGTTTGGCATTGCCGGGGCCGCGGCCCTTGCAAGCACAGTTCGGCCAATCAACGCAGTGGCCGGCGTTCCAACTGCCAGAAGCGGCATTCTCGATGAACTCGAGGCGCCGGATGTCGAGACCTTCGACGACGATGAAACTCAAGCAGAGTTGCAACCAGTCTATCATCGCCGGTGGCACCGGCCGCGCCGGCGCCGCCGGCGCGCTTGGAGAAGGGTCTGTCGCGTTTACTGGCGAAACGGCTATCGGCGCAGGCGGTGCTTCCGCAGGCGCGTCTGGGTCTGGTTTCGATTCTAGCAACTGGCCGGCTTGAACCCTGGCCATCGCGGCCGGGGTTTTCGCCCCAGGCGGCCGTTAGCGCCCTTAGGGAGCTTTCCTAAGGGCGCGGAGGAAGCTGACGGTGTTTGCAGGGTTCAGAGCCACCAGCCTACGACTGGACGATACGACGATTTTCGCAAGGGTCGGAGGCACCGGTCCGCCGCTGCTGCTTCTTCACGGTTTTCCAGAAACGCATCTGATGTGGAGGGATATCGCCGCAGCCTTGGCGCTCCGCTTCACGGTGGTCGCCGCCGACCTTCGAGGCTATGGGCAAAGCGGATGTCCGATTTCCTCTGCCGATCATAGCCCATACGCCAAACGCGCCATGGCCGGCGACATGGTTCAGGCCATGAAGCAGCTGGGGTTTGAGCGGTTCATGGTTGCCGGGCATGATCGCGGCGGGCGGGTTACCTATCGCCTGGCGCTCGACCATCCCGACAAAGTGCTCAAAATCGCCGTCCTCGACATCATCCCCACCGCCGCAACGTGGGATCGGGCGGATGCCAGACTGGCGCTCGGCTTCTGGCCCTGGAGCCTTCTTGCGCAGCCGGAGCCCCTGCCGGAGCGTCTGATCGGCGCGGCTCCCGATGCTGTCGTCGACGATGCAATTACGCACTGGGGATCGTCGGCGAAAATGGTCTCCAAAGAGGTCAGGAACGCCTATGTTGATGCGCTTCGCGATCCCGCGCATATTCATGCCATCTGCGAAGAGTATCGCGCCGCTGCGACGATCGATCGTGAACATGACGCGCTGGACCGCGCAAACGGTCGTCGCATCGACTGTCCGCTACTGGCGCTATGGAGTGGCGAAGGCGCCCTGGAGAACTGGTATGCGCAAGAAGGCGGGCCGCTGGCCATCTGGAGGAAATGGGCCGACAGAGTGGCAGGATGCGCTGTCCAAGGCGGGCACTTTTTCCCGGAAGAGCACCCCGACAAGACGGCAGCGGCTCTCTCGGAATTCTTTGAAGACAAACAGGTCGGTCAGCACAGAGTATTGTAGAGGTCACATGCTTCAGTTACGCGGAACCTCGCGAGTGCTTCGCGGCCCTAGATCGAGAACCCTCCGAAAATCCGCCCGTCCGGCATCAATGTGCTTGATAAGGGAATGAAGGCGATCTCCACGTCCACGCCTCTGATATGCAGCCTCATGTTTGTCGGAAGTTGCGCATCGCCTTTGCCGGCATCCTTTGATGCTGCGAAATACGACAAGATGAGTTGCGTCGAGCTCAACGTGGCGATCGGCGCTGTCGCCGACGAAATGTCGGCGACAGCCATCGCTCGTGGCAAAGTCGTCCACACCAACATTCCGGGCTGGCTGCTGGGAGGGCAGCGTGTCGCCTCGACCGTGGCTGCCCGCCAGAGTGCGAAGATCGAGCGCTTGCGGCAGCAGGAGGCTGCGATTGCCGCGGCGAGACGAAGCCGGTGCTAATCGTCTCTTAGCCGTTCGATAAAACGCCTCTTATGGATATGCCGATCGCGGATCGCCTGCAGCCTGCGAGCAAAATCGTGGGTCGTGCCACATTCCTCGGCGATTGCCTTGAGGTCGAGCAGAAGGCTGGCGGCCTCATCGTAGCCGGGAGGGTTGCGGCGTTCGATCTCGCTCTCCACCTCACGCCAGACGCTTTCGCCGCGTCGCGAGAGCGCATCGAGCCGAATACGGCGAGCGCGCGCCTCTTCCGCCGCCTGCCGTTTTCTTTCAGCCTCTCGTTGCTCCTCCTGCGCGCGCTCGCGGGCCTGACGGATCGCCTCGGCACGGGCTCGCAGTTCGCCGGCCGAGCGCGGAACAGTGGCCATGGGGCTTCCAACAGAGACTTTCAACATCGAGCGATTCCGGACGAACGCCCGAAGCTCGTTTTCAACATGCCGATCGCCGTCGACGAGACGAACGAGCAGCGTCGTCTTTTCATGATCGGACAAGGCGCCGACTGAACGCCGGACCATATCCGGCGACAATTCCGTTGTCGTGCCGGCGGGACGCTCGGCCGCCTCAGCGACGAGGTCGGCGTCGAGCTGAAAGAAGCGCGCGAAAGCGTCGAGCGCGGGCGTCATCGGGCCGATCCCCGGCAAAGGCTCCGCCTCGTCCGGCTTGACGGAACCGATCTCGGCCGCCTTCAGCCACAGCAGGTAGAAAAGCCTCAGATCGCCGCCGAGCACGTCGGCGCGCAGCGGCGCCAGTGCTTCGAGCCAGTGCGAGTCGTCGTCCCAATTATCCCAATCGTCCGCAGGTTCCAGTTCTTCGCACAGGATGTCGACGATCAGGTTCTCGCCGGACGTGCTGATCTCGAGGCAATCGACCGCATGCAGGAATCCCTCGAGACGCTGCCGGTCGATTAATCGCGCTGGAAACCGGATCATCAGCCGGTGGGTGCCCCAATTCGCCAAATAGAGATGAAGATCGAACCAACGCCGCATCAACGCGACCGGATCGCCTTTAAAGTCGCCCCACTCGTAGAAATTCGTGAAGCTCGTGGCCGTAATCCGCGCCCGCGTCGACACATCGCGCAAGTCCCGGCGATCCGCTTCGCTGAGTGGGCGGTCGACCGCCCGAAACTCGTAGTATTGATATTCGCTCATGGTTGCTTGGCTGCTGGCCGATCCTCGTCCCACAGGTCAGTTCAGGATAGAGCTGTGTCGAGATCGAACTCGCCCTGTCTGGCACTTTCTGCACAGGAATTTGCCGTCTGTGCGGATGAACTGTTGAAAGGCAGCCGGCCTGTCGTAGATTTGGCAAGCGCGAACGGCAGCGAGGATGCCATGAAGAAGGAAGAACTGGACTCCGTCCTTGGACGGGGCAAGCCCGGCTTCGATCTCGGTCCGATAGAAGATCAACTACATGCCGTGGCAAACGAGCAGCAATTGCCGGATGTCGCAATCATTCACTGCATAGCGAGGATTGAAGAATCGGCTCCCGCGCTGCGTGCCGTCGTCACAAGAGCGGCCGAAGGAGAGGCTCTGTCGCGGGATGATCAGATGCTGCTCTTGCGAGGCATCTACATTCTGGGCGGCGCTCGCGACACTAGAACGTTCGGGCCCTTGTTGCGCCTGCTGCGCCGGCCGGGACGCGACCTCGATGACCTGCTCGGCGACGTGGTGACCGAGAGCATGGCGCGTATCGTCGCCGGCGTATTTGATGGCGACGCCGACGCTTTGTTCAGCTTGATCAGCGACCGCTCCGTCGATGAATTCGTCCGCGATGCAGTTTTGGGCGCAGCGACCTTCCTGACCTGGGAAGGCCGCATCGAGCGTGACCGAATGCGAGATTTTCTCGAGCGATTCCACACCGAGAGGCTGGCCGATGACGACGATTTCGCCTGGATCGCCTGGCTGGGGGCGATCGCCCTGCTTGGCTTGCGCGATCTGGCGTCACTTGTTCACAGCGCATGGGACGACGGCCGCATCCCCGAAGGGGTAATCGACCGCCGCGATTTCGAAGACGATCTCCTGGCCGCCGAGCAAAGCCCAAACGACATGGATCGATTCGAGCGCGCCGCTCTCGGCTATATCGACGACGTGCTTGAAGCGTTGGAATGGACCAGCCACCTTGAGTATTTTGGCGAGGAAGATTGGCAATCGCCCTTGCCGGAACAAACTTGGCTCGACGAGTTGTCGAGATTGACAGCGCCGGTCACAAATCCTTGGCGCCATGTCGGACGCAATGATCCGTGTCCCTGTGGAAGCGGCAAGAAAGCAAAGAAATGCTGCCTGGCAAACTAACCTGTTGCAGTGTCGCGCAATTGCGAGTTTGATTTTTGGCTACCCTCACGCCGATCCACCGGGCTGATGCGCAGCGATCGCGCCGAGGAATATCTCGCCGAAATCCTTGAGCTTGGCGGCGCCGACGCCGTTGACCGCGGCGAAGGCGTCCAGATCACGCGGGCAGCGTTCGGCCATATCGATCAGTGTACGATCCGAAAAGATCACGAAGGCCGGCACCTGGCGTTCCCGGGCAAGACGCAGCCGTACAGCCTTGAGCGCGGCCAGCAGCGCCGAATCCAGACCTTCCGTGCCTGCTGCGGTATCCTCAGGACGTATCTTGCCTCGCGATGACTGGCGCGCGTCCAAGCGATACCGGAATGAAGCCTCGCCCCGAGCCAGCGCACGGCCCTTCTCGGCAATGGCGACGCCGCCATGGCCGGCTGAGTCCAATGTCAGGAACCCTCCCGCGACGAGTTGGCGGAGCAGCGACAGCAAGAAACTCTTTTTATGCGCCACACCGGTGCCGAAGCTGGCAAGCCTGTGGTGGTTCCTGTCCAGGACCTTCTCGGTCTCATGGCCGAGCAGGACATCGACGACATGGGCGACGCCGAAGCGCTCGCCGGTCTGTGCGATCGCCGCCAGGATGATCCGCGCCTCCGCCTCGCCATCCGCATGCGGCGCCTGGTCGAGGCAGTTGTCGCAATTGCCGCAAGGCGAAGCACTTTCGCCGAAATAGCCAAGCAGGATCTGACGGCGGCACTGCGTCGTCTCGCAATAACCGATCAGCGTATCGAGTCGGCCATGCGCGCGCCTTTTGTGCTCAGCCGGCGCGTCCTCGTCTTCGATGAAAAGCCGGCGCATGCGGATATCGCCGAGACCGAAGAGCATATGTGCCTCGGCCGCCCGCCCGTCGCGGCCCGCCCGCCCGATTTCCTGATAATAGGCCTCCAAGCTGCCCGGCAGGTCTGTGTGGAAGACATAGGCGACATCCGGCTTGTCGATCCCCATGCCGAAGGCGATGGTCGCCACCATCACCACGCCGGACAAGGTCATGAAAGCGTTTTGATTCGCTTCACGCGCGTCCTTGCTCATGCCGGCATGATAGGCGAGCGCGCGTACGCCGTTCCGCTCGAGGAACGCCGCCATCTCTTCGGTCTTTTTGCGTGACAGGCAATAGACGATCCCGCTGCGGCCCGCATGGCGCTGCACGAAGCCGAGCAGTTGGCGCTTGCTGTCCTGCTTGGGCTCAATGCTTAGCTTGATGTTCGGCCGGTCGAAGCCGAGCACCACGGTATCGACGCGCCCGTCGAACAGTTGCGCGGCAATGTCGGTGCGCGTCGTCTCGTCCGCCGTCGCCGTCAACGCAATGATCGGCACTTTCGGGAAGATATCACGTAGTCTCGACAATTCTTCGTATTCGCGCCGGAACGCCGGTCCCCATTGGGAGATGCAATGTGCCTCGTCGATGGCGATCAGCCGGACATCGAGCTTGGTCAACGCCTCGAGCATTCGCACCGTCATTAGCCGCTCCGGTGCAAGATAGAGCAGGCGCGTCTGGCCTGCCGCGACACGGCGCCATGCAGCGACATTGGCGTCGCGGTCGAGCGAGGAATTGATCGTATCGGCCGCCACGCCGGCAAGGCGCAATGCGGCGACCTGATCCTGCATCAGGGCCACCAGCGGCGAAACGACAATGGTGAGCCCGCCCAGCACCAGCGCCGGGACCTGGTAGCAGAGCGATTTGCCGGCGCCGGTCGGCATGACAGCCAGCACATGATGCCCGGCCAGCAGCGCCTCCATCACGGCCGCCTGGCCGAGACGAAAATCATCGAAGCCGAATACATCCTTCAGGACGCGCCGCTTGGAATCCTCTGCCGGGATGCTCGCTGCTACCTGCATTACAGAACTTTCGGGGATACGACCTGCCGAAATTCCCCGGCGAATCGCCAGGTGATTGCCTGGACAGCAGATTCGAACATTTATCGACCCCTCTGGTCCTGTCCGCGGCACCGCCTGAGGCGAACTTCTCTCTCATTGGCCGATATCAGACCGTCGTTCCAGCCCCTATTCGCTTTGGCTGTGAATATCGCACCGCCTCGGAGCGGTTAATCCTATCTTCACTATCATTCGGCAGGTTCAGGTTCTGCGGTGATGTTTTGAGTACCGCGGCGCCACAAGCGCCCAGGCAACACGCCCGCGTCTCTCCGGAGGCGCGGGTTTTTTTCTGAGAACCGGCTGCCTGATCTTCGGGCCCGCAGCTCAGTCGAGGAAATCGGCGCGGTGTGGCGTGAAGCTGTCGACCAGCCGTCCCGCCTGCAGCGCCTTGACGCCATGGACAAGGTTGGAAGGAACGATGAAGCTGCTGCCGGTTTCCAGGACCTCGGTCCTGCCGTCGATGGTGACTTCGAAGCGACCTTCGGCGACGTAGCTCGCCTGGACATGCGGGTGCGAGTGCAATGCACCGACACCACCCTTGTCGAAACCGAATTCGACCATCATCAGTTCATCCGTGTGCAGGAGCACGCGCCTGCGGTTGCCATCCGGCGTCGGCGTCCACGCAGCCTCGCCGGCATGCGAGAAGATTTTGGTTCCGGTCATCGCCAAACTCTCACCTTTTGTTGTTCATCGTGCCAGCCAGCCGCCGTCCACCGGCACCACCGCGCCGTGCATGTAGTTGGACGCTGGCGCCAGCAGGAAGACGGCTGCGTCGCCGATGTCTTCCGGCGCGCCCCAGCGGCCGGCCGGAATGCGCGCCAGGATCGAAGCGCTGCGGTCGGGATCGGTGCGCAGCGCCTCGGTGTTGTTGGTCTCGATATAGCCGGGCGCAATGCCGTTGACGTTGATCCCCTTTGCCGCCCATTCGCACGCCAGCAGCCGTGTGATGCCGAGCACGCCATGTTTGGAGGCGGTGTAGGAGGCGACGCGGATGCCGCCCTGGAAACTCAGCACCGAAGCTATGTTGACGATCTTGCCGCGCCGTCCAGATTCGGCAAGCACGCGCCTGGCAAAACTCTGGCTGAGGAAGAACACCGTCTTCAGATTGACGCCGATGACGTCATCCCAGTCGGCTTCGGTGAGGTCGACCGCATCGGCACGCCGGATGATGCCCGCATTGTTGACCAGGCCGTCGAGCGGCCCGGTGTCGTCCCAGACGCGGTCAAGCATCGCCTGGGCGGCGGCATCGTCGCCAAGGTCGCAGCGGACCGCCTCGAAGCGCCCGCCGGCCGCTTCAATCCTCTCCGCCGTCTCGTCCATCGCCGACCGGCCGACGCCGACCACCGCGCCACCGGCGCGCGCGATCGACACGGCGATGCCCTGGCCGATGCCGGTATTGGCGCCGGTAACGAGGATGCGCTTGCCGGCAAGGCTGAACGCAGAGAGGTCGCTCACTTGAGCTCCTCCATCGCCACCAGGTCGACATCGGTATAGTCGACATTGTCGCCGGCCATCGCCCAGATGAAGGCGTAGTTCGAGGTGCCGGCGCCCGAATGGATCGACCATCCCGGCGACAGCACCGCCTCCTCGTTGCGCATGACGAGATGGCGCGTTTCGTCCGGTTCGCCCATGAAGTGAAACACCCGCGCCGCCTCCGGCAGGTCGAAATAGAGATAGGCCTCCATGCGCCGGTCATGCACATGGCATGGCATGGTGTTCCAGACGGAACCGGGGGCAAGCTGCGTCATGCCGACGACAAGCTGACAGGTCTTTACGCCATCGGCATGGATGAACTGGAAGATCGAGCGCTCGTTGGAAGTCGCCTGGCTGCCGAGATCGAGCCGCTTGGCATCGCCGATGCGGATCAGCCGGTTGGGGTGGCCCTGATGCGCCGGCGCGCTGAGCAGGTAGAACTTAGCCGGCTCAGCCGGATTGGTCGCAGCGAACGACACCTCATCGGTGCCCATGCCGAGATAGAGCATGTCGCGCGCCTGCAGCTCGTAGGATTGGCCGCCGGCTTTCACGACGCCTGCACCGGCGATGTTGACGATGATCATCTCACGGCGGTCGAGAAAATTCTTGGTCCCGGTCGGCTTGATCGCCTGCAGCGGCAGCGGTGCGCCGGCGGGCATGGCGCCGCCGATGATCATGCGGTCGTAATGGGTGTAGGTCAGGCTGATGCTGCCGGGCCGGAACAGGCGTTCGATGAGAAAATTGTGACGGAGCTCGTCCGTGCCCATCGCCGCGGCAGAAACAGGGTCGATGGCGAAGCGGGAGGTGAAATCCGTATGATTGTCAGTGTGATTCATTGCTGTCCCATGGGGCTGCCTCAATTGCTTATTCAGTTGCCGCGGCCTTGACCGAGTCGGCATAAAAAATCTGGCGCGCGTGCAGGCGCTCGCGATAGCGCTGCTGGCTGGCACCGAGATGCCCGCGCATCGCCTCCCGCGCCGCTTCGGCATCGCCTGCCGAGATGGCGTTGAGGATCATCAGGTGTTCGCGCTGCAGGCCGCGCTGGTAGGCGTCGGACTGCGCGAACTCGGTCGACCAGGGCGAGGTCACATCGCAAGGAATAGCGCGCCGGCCGAGCACGTCGAGCATCTCGACATAGAACGGATTGTTGGTGGCGCTGGCGATTGCGCGGTGGAAGGCAAGGTCGGCCGGTCCAGTCGGCTCGCTGTTGAGGAGCAGCCGTTCGAACTCGAAGAAGGCTTCCTGGATTGCCGCTTCCTGCGCGGCGTTGCGCCGGATGGCGGCGAGCCCGGCGGATTCGATCTCGATCGCCAACCTGACTTCGAGCACGTTGAGGGCAATCGAATCCTTGCTGCCCATCTCCGCTGCCAGAGCACCGAACGCTGTCGAGATATGTTCGGTGACGAAAACGCCGGCGCCTTGGCGCGGCTCGACCAGGCCGTCCGCGGCAAGCTTGGCCAGCGCCTCGCGTATTACGGTGCGGCTGACCCCGAAGGTTTCCGTCAGCTGGCCCTCGGTCGGCAGCTTTTGCCCAGGCTGGATCTCGCCCGCCTGCAGCTGCTTGCGGATCGCCGCGACGACGGTTTCCGAAAGCTTCGGTCTTCGTTCGACGCGGAGCCCGACGGCCGTGTCCGATGCCATGTCGCACCCCCTATTTGAAGACGCTCGGCAGCCATAGCGAAATGGCCGGAATGTACGTGACGAGCGCCAGCACCACGAGGCCTGCGCCATAGAATGGCCAGATCGAGCGCATCGATTCCCAGACGGATATCTTGCCCACTGCGCATGCCACGAACTGCACTGCGCCCACCGGCGGCGTGTTCAGCCCAATGCCGAAATTGAGGATCATGATGACGCCGAAATGCACCGGATCGACGCCGTAGGCCTGCGCCACGGGCAGGAAGATAGGCGTGCAAATGATGATCGTCGGCCCCATGTCCATGAACGTGCCGAGGAACAGCATCAAGAGGTTGAGCAGGAGAAGCACAACCAGCGGATCGTCCGAGATCGCGTTCATGGAGGCTATCAACGCTGCCGGCACTTTCAGGAAGGCCATCAGCCACGAGAACGCCGCCGCCATGCCGATGATGAGCAGCACCATGGCCGTGGTGCGCACGGCGCCATGGGTGGCATGAACGAACCCTTCCCAGGTCATCTGCCGGTAAACGAAGACGGTCACGAGCAGCGCATAGATGACGGCGATACAGGAACTCTCGGTGGCGGTGAAGACGCCCGATCGCACGCCGCCGAAGATGATCGCGATCAGCAGCAGGCCGGGCACGGCGACGGCGAAAAGATGCGCGACCGCGGTGAAGCCCGGAAACGCCTCGGTCGGATAGCCGCGGGAGCGCGCCACGATATAGGCGGTGACCATCAGCGACAGGGCCAGTAGCAGGCCCGGGATGATACCGGCCGTGAACAGATCGGCGATGGAGATCTTTCCGCCTGCCGAGATCGAGTAGATGATCATGTTGTGCGACGGCGGCAGCAGCAGCGCGATCAGTGCCGCCATCGACGTGACGTTGACGGCGTAGTCCGCTCCATATCCACGCGCCTTCATCTGCGGGATCATCAGGCCGCCTACCGCCGCTGCCTCCGCAACCGCGGAGCCGGAAATGCCGCCGAACAGTGTAGCGGTTGCAATGTTGACCTGGCCGAGGCCGCCGCGCAAATGGCCGACGAGCGAGCCGGCGAAGGCAACGATCTTGCTGGCGATGCCGCCGCGCACCATCAAGTCGCCGGCGTAGATGAAAAACGGAATGGCCAGCAGCGAAAAGACGCTCATGCCGGAATTCAGGCGCTGGAACACGATCAGCGGCGGCAGGCCCATATAGAGGACGGTGGCGAGGCTTGCGACGCCCAGGCAGAAAGCGATCGGCGTGCCGATAAGCATCAGCAGGGTGAAGACGCCGAAGAGAATCCACAGTTCCATGGCGTCAGACCTTCACGTTGGCGGTGTCGAGTTCGGCCGCGACTTCGGCCGGCGGCAGTTCATCGAGGGCATCGTCGATCGGCGCGCCGGAGAGGCGAAGCACGATGCGCTCCAGCGTGAAGAGCACGATGAGCGCGCCTCCCGCGACAAGCGGGACATAGTCCCAGCCCCCCGATATGCCGAGTGACGGCAAGACGGAGCCCCAGGTCAATGCGACCAGCTGGCTGCCATACCAGATCATGCCGATGCCGAAGGCGAGCGCGACAAGATCCGAAATCATCCGCAGCCAGCGCTTGCCGCCTTTCGGCAGCACGTAGAGCAGTACGTCGAAGCCAAGATGGTAGTTCTCGCGCACACCGACGGCAGCGCCGAGGAAAATGAACCAGCTCATCAGCATCACCGAGCCGGGCTCGGTCCAGCTCGGCGAGCGGTTCAGAACATAGCGGCCGAACACCTGCCAGGCGACGAACGCGGTCATCAGCACCAGCCCGATGCCGGCGATCGACAGCGCCGCCGTGCTGACGCGCGACATCACTTGCGCGACGCCGGACAGGAGCGGTGTTGGTTTTGGGCTGGAAGTCACCGGTTGTCTCCCCAGGAGGATGGCGGCACGGAATGTCCGCGCCGCCGGTTGATCACTGCACGGCCTTGATGGCTTCGACCATCGCCTTCAGCTTGTCGTCCTTGACGTGCTTCTCGTAGACCGGCCCCATCGCGTCGATGAAGGGCTGCTTGTCCGGCGTCGTGATCTGCGAACCGGCCGCCTCGACCTTGGCGCGCGATTCCTTGACCTTGGCGGTCCACAGCTCGCGCTGCTTGGCGACGCTTTCCTTGGCGGCCGCCTTGAAGATCGCCTGGTCTTCCGGCGTCAGCTTGTCCCAGCTCGACTTCGCCATGACGAAGGCTTCCGGCACCATCGTGTGCTCGTCGAGCGAATAGTACTTGGCGACTTCCGCATGCTTGGCGGTGTCGTAGCTCGGAAAATTGTTCTCCGCGCCGTCGATCACTCCGGTCTCGATCGCCGAATACACCTCGCCATACGGCATCGGCGTCGCGTTGGCGCCGAGTGCCGCCACCATGTCGACGAAGATGTCGGACTGGATGACGCGGAACTTCATCCCGGCCATGTCGGCTACAGTGTTGATCGGCTTCTTCGAATTGTAGAAGGAGCGCGAGCCGCCGTCGTAAAAGGCGAGCAGCACCAGCCCGACCTGGTCGAACGCCGCCGCGATCTGGTCGCCGATCGCCCCGTCCATGACCTTGTGCATATGCTCTTCCGAACGGAAGATGTAGGGCAGCGAGGGCACGGTGGTCTCCGGGATGAGCCCGTTGAACGGCGCCATCGAGACGCGGTTGAGATCGATCACGCCGGTACGCACCTGCTCGATCGTGTCCTTTTCCTCGCCGAGTTGCGCGGAAGGATAGATCTCGACCACATAGCGGCCGGCCGTGCGCTCCTTCACCAGCTCGCCGAAATATTTGACCGCCTCGACCGTCGGATAGCCGTCCGGGTGGGTGTCGGACGAGCGCAGGACCGTCTGGGCGCTTGCCGATCCGGCCAGCAGTGCGGCGGCAAGTAGCGTAGCTCCCGCCAGTCTTGAAAAATGCAGCATTGGTTTCCTCCCGTTTGAACGATGGCGGCAAGCGCCGTTAGAGCCGGTACGCCTTTTTCGCGAGCGTATAGGCAAGTTCCTGCGCCAGCTCGTGCGCCTCGTCCTCGCCGAGCCGATGCTCGGCGACGAGACGCGCCAGATATGCGCAATCGACCCGGCGCGCCACATCATGGCGGGCCGGTATGGATGGAAAGGCGCGGGTGTCGTCGTTGAAACCGACGGTGTTGTAGAAACCGGCCGTTTCGGTGGTCATCTCACGGAACCGGCGCATGCCTTCGGGGCTGTCGTGGAACCACCAGGCCGGGCCGAGCTTCAATGCCGGGTAGACGCCGGCGAGCGGCGCCAGCTCGCGCGCATAGCTGGTCTCGTCGAGCGTGAAGAGGATGATGGTGAGGTCGCGCTCCAGCCCGACGCAGTCGAGCAGCGGCTTCAGCGCCGTCACATAATCGGTTCGGATCGGAATGTCGAAGCCTTTGTCCCTGCCGAACCTGTGAAAGATAGAAGGCGAATGATTGCGCCAGGAGCCGGGATGGATCTGCAGGACCAGCCCGTCGTCGCGGCTCATCTTGGCCATCTCGGTCAGCATCTGGGCGCGAAACAGTTTTCGCTCGCGCTCGTCGTCCGAGCCCCGGCGGATGCGGTTGAACAGCTCCTGCGCGGCGGCATCCGAGAGATTGGCGGTTTCGGCCGTAGGATGGCCGTGATCGGAGGAAGTCGCGCCGAAACTCTTGAAGAAGGCGCGCCGCTGGCGGTGCGCCTCGAGATAGCCGGTCCAATTGCCGGTATCGCACCCGGTGATCTCGCCAAGCCGGTCGAGATTGGCCGAGAACCCTTCGAAGTCGGGATCGACGATCGCATCCGGCCGATAGGCGGTGATGACGCGGCCCTCCCAGCCGCTGTCGCGGATCATCTGGTGCCATCTGAGATCGTCGAGCGCGCCTTCGGTCGTCGCGATGACTTCAATGTTGAAGCGCTCGAACAGCGCTCGCGGGCGAAAATTCTCCCACTGCAGCAAGGTCGAGATCATATCGTAATGGCGGTCGGCGGTTGCGGCCGTCAGCGGCTCGTCGATGCCGAACAGATGGGCAAGCACATGGTCGAACCACAGCCGGGTCGGCGTGCCGCGGAACAGGTAATAATGCTCGGCGAAGCACCGCCAGATCGTTCTGCCGTCGGTTTCCACCGGCGAGCCGTCAAGCGTCGGCACACCAAGCTCCTCAAGCCGAACGCCCTGGCTGAACAGCATGCGGAAAATGTAGTGGTCCGGCACGATCAGCAACTGCGCCGGATCGGGAAACGCCTCGTTGAGCGCATACCAGCGCGGATCGGTGTGGCCGTGCGGGCTGACGATCGGCAGGTCCTTGACCGCGGCGTAGAGATCACGGGCCAGCGAACGCGGGCGCGCCTCGGCGGCAAACAGCAAATCCGGATCCGTCAATGCGGCCACGCAAATCCTCCCAATCCGGACATCGGTAGGGTTGGAAAGAAATAATGTCAACATACAAAAACTGGGTTGTTGTATGATGACTTTTCGTCGGCCATTGCCCATTGTGCGTGACGGCATCGGGTGTTACGCCGCCTGACAGCAGTGACCCAACAATCTCGATCAGACACGTGGCGCAATGACCAATAGACGCCTTTCCAACAGCACGCTGAAGGCACTGCCGGCTTCGGTCGCGATTCCGCGCTACGACCGCGGCGGCGTCGCACCTGGCATCGTCCATCTCGGCGTCGGTGCCTTCCATCGCGCCCACCAGGCGGCCTATGTCGACGACTGCCTGGCGGCGGGCGAGGCGGACTGGGGCATTGTCGGCGTGTCCTTGCGCAGTCCTGACACGCGCGACGCACTGGCGCCGCAGGATGGCCTCTACACGCTGGCGATCAGGAGCAGCATCGGCGAAGAGCTGCGCGTCGTCGGCTCGATCCTGTCGCTGCTGGTGGCGCCGGAAGATCCGGCTGCGGTGCTCGCCGCCCTGACCGATCAGCGCACCCGCATCGTCACGCTCACGATCACCGAAAAGGCTTATCTGAGAGCAGCCGGCGGCGGTTTGGACAGCACCCATCCGGACATCGTCCATGATTTGGCTAGCCCGCAAATGCCACGGACGGCGCATGGTTTTCTCACCGAAGCGCTGTCGCGCCGCCGTGCCGCCGGCATCCAGCCTTTCACCGTGCTCTGCTGCGACAACCTTCCGGCCAATGGCGCCACGCTGCACCGCCTGCTGGTCGAATTCGCCGCGCTGCGCGATTCCAGGCTCGCCACTTCAGGCGATGCCAGGCTCGCCACTTCAGGCGATGCCAGGCTCGCCACTTCAGGCGATGCCAGGCTCGCCACTTCAGGCGATGCCAGGCTCGCCGCACACATCGCCGACGGCGTCGCGTTTCCGTCGAGCATGGTCGACCGTATCGTGCCGGCGACTACCGACGCCGACCGGGCGCGTATCGCCGTCGAGCTCGGCGTCGAGGATGCCTGGCCGGTGATGACCGAGCCGTTCTGCCAATGGGTGGTCGAAGACGATTTCCCGGCTGGCAGGCCGGCCTGGGAAAAGTTCGGCGTCACCATGGTCGGCGACGTCGGGCCCTTCGAGGACATGAAGCTGCGGCTGCTCAACGGCTCGCATTCGGCAATCGCCTATCTCGGCCTGCTCAGCGGCTACGACACGGTCGACCGCGCCTTTGCCGATCCGGCGATCCGGCAATTCGTCGACGGACTATGGGCCGAGGCGATCCCGACGCTGCCGCAGGACGCCGGGCTCGATACGGCCGGCTACACGGCCCAGCTCGCCGAACGCTATTCGAACACGGCGCTCGCCCATCGCACGGCGCAGATCGCCAATGACGGCAGCCAGAAGCTGCCGCAGCGCATCGTCGCCTCGGCCCTCGATCGACTGGGCGCCGGTGACCCGCCCGCGCATCTCATGCTGGTGGTGGCGGCCTGGATCGCCGCTTGCGAGGCGCGCGGCAAAACCTTGCCGGAAGCCCATTTTACCGACCCGATCGACGCTCGGCTTACGGCGCTCGGCAGCCGGCCGGCTGATGAGACGGTGACAGCGATATTCGATCTCGCCGGCTTCGCCAAGGACCATTCCCACCGCATGACACTGATCGATCTGACGGCAGCCCATCTCGAGCGCCTGCGGCGGGGCGGCACTGCCGCAGCTTTGGCGGCGCTTGGCATAGGGAGTGAGAAGCCATGAGACAGACCTGGCGCTGGTTCGGGCCGGACGATCCGGTGACGCTTGCCCATGTCCGTCAGGCCGGCGCCGTCGGCATCGTCAGCGCGCTGCACCACCTCAACGACGGCCGCGCCTGGCCGGCAGACGAGATCGCCAGGCGCAAGGCCGAGATCGAGGCAGCAGGGCTGACCTGGGACGTGGTCGAGAGCATCGTCGTGCATGAGGACATCAAGACCCGCAGCGGCGACTGGCGCAGCCTGATCGACAATTACAAGGCCTCGATCCGCGCCGTCGCCGCCGCCGGTATCAACACCGTCTGCTATAATTTCATGGCGATCACCGACTGGACGCGGACGGACCTCGATTACCCGATGCCGCATGGCGGCACGGCGCTGCGCTTCGATGTCGTCGAGCTCTGCGCCTATGACGTCTTCATCCTTGAGCGAGAAGGGGCGGAGGCCGATCACCCACCGGCCCGCGTCGAGGCCGCGCGTGTGCGACTGCAAGGGATGAGCGACAGCGACAAGGCAAGGCTGGAGCGCAACCTGATCGGCTGGGTCCCGGCGCGCGAATTCATCTTCGATCGGGCAAGCTTCCGCCGCGCCCTCGACCTCTACAAGGACGTCTCCACCGAAGGCCTGCGCGAAAACCTGTTTGCCTTCCTGCGCGAGATCGTGCCGGTGGCCGAAGAGGCCGGCCTCAGGATGGCGATCCACCCCGACGATCCGCCTTTTTCGCTGTTCGGCCTGCCGCGAATCGTTTCCAAGGCAGCCGATGCCCGCGCGCTGCTCGACGCCGTCGCTTCGCCGGCAAACGGGCTGACACTGTGCACCGGCTCCTATGGCGCGGGCGCGCAGAACGATCTGCCGGCAATGGCAAAGGCCTTCGCCGAAAACATCCATTTCGCCCATCTGCGCAACGTCACCAAGGAGCCAGACGGCTCTTTCCACGAAGCCGAGCACCTCGACGGCGACACCGACATGGTGGCGGTCGTGTCGGCGCTGATTGGCGAAGAGCGGCGGCGCAAGGCAGCCGGCAGGGCGGACTGGCAGGTGCCGATGCGTCCCGACCATGGCCACGCCATCATCGACGACATCGGCAAGAAGGTGAACCCCGGCTATTCCTGCATCGGCCGCCTGAAGGGCCTCGCCGAACTGCGCGGCGTCATGCGCGCAGTAGAGGCACTGACAGTTTGAGCTACTTGCTCGCCTGGCCGTTCAGCGTCTGTCGAGACGAAT
Source organism: Mesorhizobium sp. M0816 (assembly GCF_040320005.1). Taxonomy (NCBI): domain Bacteria; kingdom Pseudomonadati; phylum Pseudomonadota; class Alphaproteobacteria; order Hyphomicrobiales; family Phyllobacteriaceae; genus Mesorhizobium; species Mesorhizobium sp. M0816. The sequence continues at coordinate 253,709 of NZ_JAMYOT010000008.1, forward strand.
AATCGGTACCTTTGGAATTCCAGAACAGCCGCAGGGCCTTGCCGACCAGATTTTCATAGGGAACAAACGCGACACTGAACCGGCTGTCGGAGGCATTGTCGCGGTTGTCGCCAAGCACGAAGTAGTGGCCTGCGGGCACCTCAAACACGCGCGTATTGTCGCCGATCGAGTTGTCGGTGAGGTTGAGAACGGAATGGGTGACACCCCCCGGCAAGGTTTCGCTTTGGAGCTTGGCTCTCGAGAACTCGTCGGACGAAAAAGTACCAATATCGTCGAGTCCCACCGCGACATCGTTGATGTGAAGCACCCCGTCGATGATCTGGATCTTCTCGCCGGGAAGGCCGACAATCCGCTGGATGTAGTCCACGCTCGGATCGGGCGGGAACTTGAAGACAACCACATCTCCCCTTTTGGGTTCCGCGCCGAATATACGTCCATCAACGGGAAGCAAGTTGAACGGCACGCTGTAGCGGCTGTAGCCGTATGCCATTTTGGAGACGAAGAGATAGTCGCCTTCCTGCAACGTCGGCACCATGCTGCTGGAGGGAATCGAAAAAGGCTGGAGCAGGAACGCGCGTATTGCGAATGCAGCCGGATACGAGGTCAGAAAGACGAGCACCAGCACCGAAAGCCCACGCGCGTACCATCTGTCCGGCTTGAACCGGTGCGCGAAGGGAACAACGATCGCTGCCCACAGGGCCATCAAACCGATCCCTGAAAAATTGGCCCACCAAGCAAGATCGACGCCAGGCAATACCGGAAAGCCAATGTAAATAAGCGCGAAAACGACGACGCTGATCACCACCAGGCTGGCGACCGCCAGTTTGCCGCTGCCGATCCAGAGGAACCCGCCAAACGGGCCGCCAAAGGCCGAAACCAGGGCCGTCGACCATCTGGATCGCGAGATAGTTTCTTGTTGCACTGCTTGTTCTGTCATCGGCCACCCCCCACGCCAAGGCAGCCAGACTGTCCACCAAACAAAAAAGCGGGGCAAGCCCGCTTTTTCAGTTAGTCATTTGACCGGAACTCACGCCGGCAACAGCGCACCTTCAAGCGTCGTAAGCTGGTTGAGGAACTGCTCGGCCTTGCTGCGGGTCTGGTCGTCCTTGGCGTCGGCGGCGTCTTCCCTGGCCTCCTGGATGCGGCGGGCAAGGTCGGCGCGGTCGATGTCGCCGACGGCTACCGCCGATTCCGCCAGAAGCGTGCAGCCGGCCGGAACGATGTCGGCAAAGCCGCCGAACACCACATAGCGCTCTTCCTTGCCTTGCGCGGTCTTCAGCGTAACGACGCCCGGCTTGATTGTGGTCATGACCGGCGCGTGATGCGCCATGACAGTCATCTCGCCTTCGGCGCCCGGAATGACGACGGATTCGACCTGCTCGGAAACCAAGAGGCGCTCCGGCGAGACCAGTTCGAATTTGAAAGCTTCAGGCATGATCAGTTTAGCGACTGGTGAATGGTGAATGGTGAACGGTCAGAAAGAATGACCTTCACTCAGCCCCGATTTCCTATCCGCTACTCCCCATTCACAATTCACTATTGACCATTCACCATCAGGCCGCTTCGGCGGCCAGGCGCTGTGCCTTCTCGACCGCTTCCTCGATGCCGCCGACCATGTAGAAGGCGGCCTCCGGCAGATGGTCGTAATCGCCGTTGCAAAGGCCCTTGAAGCCCTTGATGGTGTCGGCGAGGTCGACCAGCTTGCCCGGTGCGCCGGTGAACACTTCGGCGACGAAGAAGGGTTGCGACAGGAAGCGCTCGATCTTGCGGGCGCGGGCCACGGTCTGCTTATCCTCTTCCGACAGCTCGTCCATGCCCAGGATGGCGATGATGTCCTGCAGCGACTTGTAACGCTGAAGGATCGACTGCACCTGGCGGGCGACCTGGTAATGCTCTTCGCCGACAACCATCGGGTCGAGCATGCGCGAGGTCGAATCGAGCGGATCGACGGCCGGATAGATGCCCTTTTCCGAAATCGCGCGGTTGAGCACGGTCGTCGCGTCGAGGTGGGCGAACGAGGTCGCCGGTGCCGGGTCGGTCAGGTCGTCGGCCGGCACATAGATCGCCTGCACCGAGGTGATCGAACCCTTGGTCGTCGTGGTGATACGCTCCTGCAGCGCGCCCATGTCGGTAGCCAGCGTCGGCTGGTAGCCCACGGCCGAAGGAATGCGGCCGAGCAGCGCCGACACTTCCGAGCCCGCCTGCGTGAAGCGGAAGATGTTGTCTACGAAGAACAGCACGTCCTGGCCCTGGTCGCGGAAATATTCGGCAACCGTCAAGCCGGTCAGGCCGACGCGGGCGCGGGCGCCCGGCGGCTCGTTCATCTGGCCATAGACGAGCGCGGCCTTGGAGCCTTCGCCGCCGCCCTTCTTGTTGACGCCGGACTCGATGAACTCGTGATAGAGGTCGTTGCCTTCGCGGGTGCGCTCGCCGACGCCGGCGAACACCGAGAAGCCGCCATGCGCCTTGGCGACGTTGTTGATCAGTTCCTGGATCAGCACCGTTTTGCCGACGCCGGCGCCGCCGAACAGGCCGATCTTGCCGCCGCGGGCATAGGGGGCCAGCAGGTCGAGCACCTTGATGCCGGTGACCAGGATCTGCGCTTCCGTCGACTGCTCGACATAGGTCGGCGCCGGCTGGTGGATCGAGCGCATCTCGATGCCGTCGACCGGGCCTGCCTCGTCGACCGGCTCGCCGATGACGTTGATGATGCGGCCGAGCATGCCCGGGCCGACCGGCACGGTAATCGGTGCACCGGTGTCATAGACGTCCTGGCCGCGGACCAGACCTTCGGTCGAGTCCATGGCGATGCAGCGCACGGTGTTTTCGCCGAGATGCTGGGCCACCTCTAGCACCAGGCGATTGCCGACGTTGATCGTCTCAAGCGCGTTCAGGATCGCCGGCAGATGTTCGCCAAACTGGACGTCGACAACGGCGCCGATGACCTGGCGAACCTTGCCTGCCAGGCCGGTTTTCTTGATGGTGGCGGCCGGCGTATTCACAGCGGCGGCCTTGGTTGCTGCCGCCTTCTTGGCCGGAGCGGCCTTTGCTGCTGCCGGAGCCTTCGCTGGTGCCGCGGCCTTAGGGGCTGCCGTCTTCGGGGTCGCTGCTTTCGCCATCGTCTTTACCCTTTTCGTCTCTTTGTTTCTCACACGCTTGAGGTCGATGACCTCCTTGTGGGCGTGCCTAGAGCGCCTCGGCGCCCGAAATGATTTCGATCAATTCCTTGGTGATCTGCGCCTGCCGCTGGCGGTTGTAGGTGATCGACAATTTGTTGATCATGTCGCCGGCGTTGCGCGTCGCATTGTCCATGGCGCTCATCTTGGCGCCCATCTCGCCGGCAGCATTCTCGAGCAGCGCGCGAAAAACCTGCACGGAAATGTTGCGTGGGATGAGATCGGAGAGGATCTCGCCCGGCTCCGGCTCGTATTCGTAGACGGCGCTGCCGCCGTCCTTCACTTCCGCGCCAGCCGCAGGCGCGCCAGCCGGGACAATTTGCTGCGCCGTCGGGATCTGGCTGATCACCGACTTGAACTGCGAATAGAACAGCGTGCAGATGTCGAAGCCGCCTTCGTTGAACAGGTGGATCACCTTCTTGGCGATGGCATCGGCATTGACGAAGCCCAGCGTCTTGACCTCGCGCAGGTCGACACGCTCGATGATCAGCGCCCCGTAGTCGCGGCGCAATATGTCGAACCCCTTCTTGCCGACGCAGATGATCTTGACCTGCTTGCCGTCGGCCAGAAGCTTGCGGATGTGGTCGCGGGCAAAGCGGGCGATCTGCGAATTGAAACCGCCGCACAGACCGCGTTCGGCCGTGCAGACGACAAGCAGATGCACGTCGTCCTTGCCGGTGCCGGTCATCAGCGCCGGGGCATCGCCGCCGCCGCCGATCGCCTGGGTGATATTGGCCAGCACCGCGCCCATGCGCTCCGAATAGGGACGCGCCGCTTCCGCCGCTTCCTGCGCGCGACGCAGCTTCGCCGCGGCGACCATCTGCATCGCCTTGGTGATCTTCTGCGTCGCCTTGACCGAGGCGATACGGTTACGAAGGTCTTTTAACGAAGGCATGCTTCAAACCTGATCCCGTCCGTCCTGCTCAAGCAAAGGTCTTGGCGAAGGCGTCGATTTCTGCCTTCAGCCTGGCGCGCAGATCGTCGGACAGCGCCTTCTCCTTGCGGATGCCGTCGAGCACGTCCTTGCCGGCCGAGCGCATATGCGACAGCAGACCATGCTCGAACTTGCCGACCTGGTTGACCGCCAGCTTGTCGAGATAGCCGTTGACGCCGGCGAAGATCACCGCGACCTGCTCCTCGACTTTGAGCGGCGAGAATTGCGGCTGCTTCAACAGCTCGGTCAGACGCGAGCCGCGGTTGAGCAGGCGTTGCGTGGCGGCGTCGAGATCGGAGCCGAACTGCGCGAAAGCAGCCATTTCGCGGTACTGCGCGAGCTCGCCCTTGATCGACCCGGCAACCTGCTTCATCGCCTTGATCTGCGCCGAGGAGCCGACGCGCGACACCGAAAGGCCGACATTGACCGCCGGGCGCACGCCCTGGAAGAACAGATTGGTTTCCAGGAAGATCTGGCCGTCGGTGATCGAGATGACGTTGGTCGGGATATAGGCCGACACGTCGTTGGCCTGCGTTTCGATGATCGGCAGCGCCGTCAGCGACCCACCGCCGTTTTCGTCATTGAGCTTGGCGGCGCGCTCGAGCAGGCGCGAGTGCAGGTAGAAAACGTCGCCGGGATAGGCTTCGCGGCCCGGCGGACGGCGCAGCAGCAGCGACATCTGGCGATAGGCGACGGCCTGCTTCGACAGGTCGTCGTAGCTGATCAGCGCGTGCATGCCGTTGTCACGGAAATATTCGCCCATGGTGCAGGCGGTGAACGGCGCCAGGAACTGCATTGGCGCCGGATCGGAGGCGGTCGCGGCGACGATGATCGAATAGTCGAGCGCGCCGCGCTCTTCCAGGACCTTGACGAACTGCGCCACCGTCGAGCGCTTCTGGCCGACGGCGACATAGACGCAGTACAGCTTTTCCTTCTCAGGGCCGTTGTCGTGCACCGATTTCTGGTTGAGCATGGTGTCGAGGATGATCGCGGTCTTGCCGGTCTGGCGGTCGCCGATGACCAGTTCGCGCTGGCCGCGGCCGACCGGGATCAGCGCGTCGATGGCCTTGAGGCCGGTCGACATCGGCTCGTTCACCGATTTGCGCGGGATGATGCCGGGCGCTTTGACGTCGACGCGCTTGCGTTCGGTGGCCTGGATCGGGCCTTTGCCATCAATCGGGTTGCCGAGCGCGTCGACGACGCGGCCGAGCAGGCCCATGCCGACGGGCGCATCGACGATGGCGCCGGTGCGCTTGACGGTGTCGCCTTCCTTGATGTCGCGGTCGGCGCCGAAGATGACAACGCCGACATTGTCGGCTTCGAGGTTGAGCGCCATGCCGCGGATGCCGCCGGGGAACTCGACCATCTCGCCGGCCTGGACATTGTCGAGGCCGTAGACGCGGGCGATACCGTCACCGACGGACAGCACCTGGCCGACTTCGGAGACCTCGGCCTCCTTGCCGAAATTCTTGATCTGGTCTTTCAGAATTGCGGAAATTTCCGCGGCGCGGATGTCCATCAGCCGACCTCTTTCAGTGCAAGCTTGAGCGAATTGAGTTTGGTTTTGAGCGACGTATCGATCTGGCGCGAGCCGATCTTGACCACCAGTCCGCCGAGCAGCGACGGATCGACGGTGACCGTGATCGCCACATCCTTGCCGGCGACACTTTTCAGCGCTGCCTTCAGCTCGGTTTCCTGGGCAGGCGTCAGCGCATGCGCCGAGGTAACCTCGGCGGCGGTCTCGCCGCGGTGTTCGGCGGCGATCTGGCGGAACGCCTTGATCATGCCGGGCACGGCAAATAGCCGGCGATTCTGGGCAACGACGCGCAGGAAATTGCCGGTGAGGCCGGTGATCCCCGCTTTGTCGGCGATCGCGGCGATCGCCTTGGCCTGGTCCTCGCTGGAGAAGACAGGGCTCCTGATCAGCCGCGAAAGGTCAGCGCTGCCTTCGAGCATCGTTTCGAACCTATTGAGGTCGGCCTCGACGCTGGCGACCGAATTGGCCTGCAGCGCGAGTTCGAACAGCGAACCCGCATAGCGTTCTGCGACACCTGAGATTGGCGATGACGATTGGGCCACGGACCGTCTTTTCTCTTGTCTGACAGGCCGCAGATTGTTGGCGCGAGCAAAAACTCTGGCTAAATCTTTGACCTTACTGCATTTTTCCAAGCACGGAGGCGCGGCTTCCGCTATCCCCGGTCGAAAGTCGATTGCCGTCTAGCACAGGCATTTTCAGACCGCAATGCGTCGTCCGGCATGGTTTTCAGGCACTATTGTCGCATCCGCCGGCCGAGTTCAGCAACCAACCCCGGATTGATCCCTGATTCAGGGCAAAAAGCCGAAGGCGAAGGCCAGAGGCAGCGCCGCCAGCACCAGCTCGACGACGATGGATGCCCAGTTGAACGGCGTGTTGGCGCCGTCCGACATCATCGACAGCAGCCGGCCGAAGGCGGTGAACAGCCAGGAGAAGCCGAGCGCCATATAGAGCAGCGGCTGCGCCAGGAGGATGCAGCACAGGCTGAGGCCGAGATAGAAGCCCGACATCCGGCCGCGCCCCTCGGCGATCGCCGCTGCCTTCTCCGGTCTGACCTGCAGCCGCAGGATCCGGAAGGCCAATCCTGGCGCCAGGAACAGCAGCAGGCCGAACAGCAAGGTCACCACGGCGCTCGACCATGCCAGCCACTCGCCCTGGCTCATCGGCCACGGAAACGCAAATTCCATGTTGTCCCCTCGTAAATGGATATTCAAAATTTCGGGCATTCTAACGAAGCAAGAGACATACGCCAGATGGGCATCGGCAATTTACGGAAGCCTGTCCTCTGAGCCCCTTCACAAAAAGCTCTGCGGGTCGATGTCGACCTGGACTCGCACCGAGCCCCTTATCTTCGGTCCCTCGGCCAGCATGGTGCGAATGAACCCTTGCATGTCGGCGCGCCGTTCGCCCTGGATCAGCAGGCGAAAGCGATGGCGGCCGCCGATCAACGACAGCGGCGCCTCGGCCGGGCCGAGCACGAACAGGTCGCTGGCCTGCGGCGCGGCGCGACGCAGGCCACGGGCGTGCCCTTCGGCTTCGGCCCGTGTCGCCGCGCTGACGATGACGCCGGCGAGCCTGCCGAAGGGCGGCAGCCCCGCCCGCTCACGCTCGGCGATCTCGCGCTCGTAGAAGGCCTCGGCATCGCCTGAGACGATCGCGCGCATCACCGGGTGGTCGGGTTGGAAGGTCTGCAGCAGGCCGAGGCTTTTCTTGCCGGTGCGGCCGGCGCGGCCGGTCACCTGGCTGAGCAGTTGGAAGGTGCGCTCGGCGGCGCGCGGGTCGCCATTGGCAAGGCCGAGATCGGCATCGACCACACCGACCAGCGTCATGTTGGGGAAATTATGGCCCTTGGCGACGAGTTGTGTGCCGATGACGATGTCGGCCTCGCCATTGGCGATGGCTTCAAGCTCGAGCCGCAGCCGCCGCACGCCGCCCATCAGGTCGGACGACAAGACGATGGTGCGGGCATCGGGGAAATGCGCGACGACCTCCTCGGCGATGCGCTCGACGCCTGGCCCGCAGGCGACCAGATGATCGAGCGTGCCGCATTCCGGACAGGCTTCGGGCCGGCGTTCATTGTGCCCGCAGTGGTGGCAGACGAGCTGGCCGCGAAAGCGGTGCTCGACCAGCCAGGCCGAGCAGACCGGACAGCCGAAGCGGTGGCCGCAGACCCGGCAGAGCGTCAGCGGCGCATAGCCGCGCCGGTTGAGGAACAGCAGCGACTGTTCCTTTCTTTCCAGCGTCTGCCGTATATGGCCGAGCAGTACAGGCGACAGGAAGCCGCCGCGTGCCGGCGGCGCGCGGCGCATGTCGATCGTCTTGAGATCGGGAAGTGCCGCCTCGGCAAAGCGCGCCGAAAGCACCGCCCTGCTGTAGCGGCCCTGGCTGGCATTGACCCGGCTTTCGACCGACGGTGTCGCCGAGGCGAGCACGACCGGAAAGCCGCCGATATGGCTGCGCACCACGGCCATGTCGCGCGCGTTGTAAAAGACGCGATCCTCCTGCTTGTAGGCGGGATCGTGCTCTTCGTCGACGACGATCAGTCCAAGCTCCCTGAATGGCAGGAACAGCGCCGAGCGCGCGCCTGCGACGACCCGCACGCCGCCTTCCGCTACCTGCCGCCAGACCTTTTCGCGCATCCTTGGCGGCAGGTCCGAGTGCCACTCCGCCGGCTTGGCGCCGAACCGCTCCTGGAAGCGTTCGAGGAAGGCGTGGGTCAGCGCGATTTCCGGCAGCAGGATCAGCACCTGCTTGCCGCGATCGAGCGCGGCCGCGACCGCCTCGAAATAGACCTCCGTCTTGCCGGATCCGGTTACACCGTCGAGCAGGGTGACGCCGAATGTACCGGTCGCGACATTGGCGCGCAGCGTCTCGGCGGCATCGCTCTGGTCGGGCATCAGTGAAGGCACGGCGTAGCCGGGATCGGGTGCTGCGACCACCGGCCGCGGCGGGATCATCACCGTCTGGAATACGCCCTGCACCCGCAGCCCGTCCACCACCGTCGACGACACGCCTGCCGCATGCGCCAGGCCGGATCGCGTCCAGGCAAGTCCGCCTTCGGCCGTCTCCAGCACGCGCGTCCTCGCCTCCGTCATCCGGTCGGGCTTGGCGAACGTGCGCTGCAGCCCTTCGATCCACGGCTCCGGGTCGAACGCCTCCGGCGCCCTGAGCAGCATGCGCGCCACCATGCCGGGCGGCGACAGCGTGTACTGCGCCACCCAATCGACAAAACGCCGCATCGCGCGGTCGATCGGCGGGCAGTCGAAAACCTGCTCGATCGGCCGCAATTTCTTCGCGTCGACCTTTTCGACGGCGCCGTCCCAGACGATGCCGGCGACCTGGCGGGGCCCAAGCGGAACGCGCACGATCGAGCCCGGCACCACGCGCATGCCAGCCGGCACGGCATAGGTGTAGGGGCGCTCGGCGGGCATCGGCACCAGCACCGGTGCGGCCGCGACAAAGGGCGAATCTTCGATCATGAGGCGTGACCTTGCCCCGACTTTGGTCTAGATCAAAGTCCGACCCCAAATGTGCATGACGTGCACATGAAAAATCTTCAGGAGACCGCCATGAAATTTTTTGTCGACACCGCCGATGTCAAGGAAATCCGCGAGCTGAACGATTTGGGGCTGCTCGACGGCGTAACCACCAATCCGTCGCTGATCCTGAAATCCGGCGGCAAGATCGCCGACGTCACAAGAGAGATCTGCGAGATCGTCAAGGGCCCAGTCTCGGCCGAAGTCGTCGCCACCGAATACAAGGACATGATGGCGGAGGCCAAGATCCTGGCCAGGATCGCCGACAATGTCTGCATCAAGGTGCCGCTGACGCTCGACGGCCTGAGAGCCTGCAAGGACATCCGGTCGGACGGCCGCATGGTCAACGTCACGCTGTGCTTCTCGGCCACCCAGGCGCTGCTCGCCGCCAAGGCCGGCGCCTCCTTCATCTCGCCCTTCGTCGGCCGCATCGACGATAGCGGCTGGGACGGCATGGAGCTGATTGCCGATATCCGCACCATCTACGACAATTATGACTTCCAGACTGAAATCCTGACCGCTTCGGTGCGTACCGTGAACCATGTCAAGCAGGCGGCGCTGATCGGTGCCGATGTCATCACCGCGCCGCCGGCGACGCTCAAGGCGCTGGTCAAGCACCCGCTGACCGACAAGGGCCTGGAACTGTTCCTCGCCGACTGGGCAAAGACCGGGCAGAAGATCGGCTGAAGCGACTATCCTACGAACAAAAAAAGCCGAGCAATCGGCCTTTTTTGCAGATTGCGCACTCTGGAAAGACCTAGCTTGCCGCCGGCTTGCCGTGCTTGATCAGATCCTGGGCAATCGACAGCCGCAGCACATCTGCCAGCTCGCGCGCCGCACGGTTCTCGGCGTCGATCTGGGCCCGGTATGACGCGAATTCCTGGCGCGGCCTGTCGTATGACGACGGAATCGAGCGCTTGCCCCTCGCTATGACCGTGCCCGTCTTGGCATCGCTGAGCACATAGTTGGCAGTCAGCGTCACAGTGCCGGCGGTCGGCTCGTCTTCGTCGGTCGTGACCTGCTCGATTGCCGCCGATTCGACGAGTTCGGAGACGCCGAGATCAAGCGAATAGACCGGCGAAGCCGGCTCGCCGGCGCCCTGGCCGAGCGCGAAGATCAAATTGTTGCGGACCTGCTGGGCGTAGCGGGTCTTGACCGGCTTGACCGAGATCGATGCCAGCTCGGCAGCGGCGCCGACCTGCGAGCCGGCGATCAGCGGCGCGCTCGAATAGAGCGGCCGCACCGTGCAGGCGGAAACCAGCGCCACCGAGGCGAGCAGCCCGTAAAGCACGATACGGCGCAGCGTCAGCTCTGTCTTTCGCGGATCAGGCAACGACATTGACGATCCTCTGCGGCACTATGATCACCTTGCGCGGCGCCTTACCTTCGAGCGCTTTCTGCACGAAGTCGAGGGCCAGAACCGCTTTTTCGACCGCACCTTGGTCCGCGTCGCGGGCAATTGTCAAATCGCCGCGCTTCTTGCCGTTGACCTGGACGGGCAGCACGATCTCGGCGTCGACGACAAGCGAGGGATCGTAGTCCGGCCAGGGCCGTTCGGCGACAAGGTCGGTGCCGCCGAGCGTCTGCCAGCACTCCTCGGCCAGATGCGGCATGACCGGCGCGATCAGGTGCACCAGGATCTCGACGGCCTCACGGCAGGCCGCTTGCAGCGCCGGACCGGCCTTGCCCTCTGCCGCCTCGTTGAGCGGTACGGTCAAGGCATTGGCGAGCTCGTAGATGCGGGCGATGGCGCGGTTGAACGCGAGCTTTTCGATATCCTCGCCGACCGACTTCAAGATCTTGTGCGCGGCCTTGGACACTGTCCCGGCCTCGCCGTCCTTCGCCGCCTCTGGCCGGACTCCGGCGAGCGATTCGGCAGCCGTCGACACCAGGCGCCAGATGCGCTGGATGAAGCGATGCGCGCCGGCCGCACCCTCGTCGGTCCATTCGACATCGCGCTCGGGCGGCGAGTCCGACAGCATGAACCAGCGCGCCGTATCGGCGCCGTAGCCGTCGGTGATCTCTTCCGGACTCACCGTATTCTTCTTCGACTTCGACATTTTTTCGAGCGGACCGATCACCGCCTCTTCGCCAGTGGCGAGTTCGAAGGCGCGGCGCTTGCCGTCGGCGTCTTCCAGCCTGACCTCGCTTGGCGCAAGCCAGCGGCCGTTCGAGGCGCCGCCAACCCGATAGGTCTCGTGCACCACCATGCCTTGCGTGAACAGGCCCCTGAACGGCTCGGCGAGATCGACATGGCCGGTCTCGCGCATGGCGCGGGTGAAAAAGCGCGAATAGAGCAAATGCAGGATCGCATGCTCAATACCGCCAATATACTGGTCGACCGGCAGCCATTCAGTCGCGGCCTTGGGATCGGTCGGATCGTTTGCCCACGGCGCGGTGAAGCGAGCGAAATACCAAGAAGAATCGACAAATGTGTCCATCGTGTCGGTTTCGCGCCGCGCATCCTTGCCGCAACGCGGGCATTTGACGTGCCGCCATGTCGGATGGCGATCGAGCGGATTGCCCGGCCGGTCGAACTCGATGTCGTCCGGCAGCTTGACCGGCAGGTCGGCCTTCGGCACCGGCACCACGCCGCAATCCTCGCAATGGATCATCGGGATCGGGCAGCCCCAATAGCGCTGGCGCGAAATGCCCCAGTCGCGCAGGCGGAAATTCACCTTGCGCTCGGCCATCGGCCGGTTGCCGATGGTCCTTTGTTCCAGCAGCTTCGCCACCTCGTCGAATGCCTGATCCGGCTTCATGCCGTCGAGGAAGCGCGAATTGATCATCGCGCCATCATCGACATAAGCCTCGTCGATGACCTGGAAGCTTCCTTGATTCTCGCCTTCCGGCATCACCACCGGAATGACCGGAAGGCCGTATCTGTTGGCGAAGTCGAGGTCGCGCTGGTCATGTGCCGGGCAGCCGAAGATGGCGCCGGTGCCATAGTCCATCAGCACGAAATTGGCGACGTAGACGGGCAGCGTCCACCTCTCGTCGAACGGATGGACAACGCGAATGCCGGTATCGAAACCCTTCTTCTCGGCCGTCTCCAATGCCGCCGCCGAAGTGCCCATATGGCGGACTTCGTCGATGAACTTTGCCAGCGCCGGATTGTCCTCGGCGGCCTTTTTGGCCAGCGGATGGTCGGCCGCAATCGCCATGAAGGACGCGCCGAAGATGGTGTCGGGCCTGGTCGTATAGACTTCGAGCTCATGCTCGCCGGCGACTGGCTTGGCCAGCGGCCAGCGGATCAGCAGCCCTTCCGAACGGCCGATCCAGTTCGCCTGCATCAGCTTCACTTTTTCCGGCCAGTCGTCGAGTTGGTCGAGCGAATCCAGCAGATCCTGCGCGTAATCGGTGATCTTGAAGAACCACTGCGTCAGCTCGCGCTGTTCCACCAGCGCGCCTGAGCGCCAGCCGCGTCCGTCGATGACCTGCTCGTTGGCAAGCACCGTCATGTCCTCCGGATCCCAGTTGACCTTGGAGGATTTGCGCGTCACCAGCCCCTTCTCGACGAAATCGAGGAACAGCATCTGCTGGCGGTGATAGTAGTCGACGTCGCAGGTGGCGAACTCGCGGGCCCAATCGAGCGACAGGCCCATGACCTTGAGCTGCTCGCGCATGGCGGCGATGTTCTGATAGGTCCAGTCCTTGGGATGGACCTTGTTCTGCATCGCCGCGTTTTCGGCTGGCATGCCAAAGGCGTCCCAGCCCATCGGGTGCAGCACGTTGAAACCCTTGGCCCGCTTGTAGCGCGCCACCACGTCGCCCATCGTATAGTTGCGGGTATGGCCGATATGGATGCGCCCCGACGGATACGGGAACATCTCCAGCACGTAGTATTTCGGGCGCGGGTCGTCATTGTCGGCTTCGAACAGCTTCTTGGCGTCCCAGGCGTTCTGCCATTTGGGCTCTGACGCGCGCGGATTGTATCGTTCGGTTGCCATCGGGTGTTTTTCACTTAAAAGCATGCGCGAGCCGCCGGACAATGCCCGGGCGGCTCAGGAAATGTCGTCGCGGTGTTCACCATGGATTGCCGGACCCGTCAACTGCGGCGATCCGGCGAAAAGCCAAACACAGGCAGGATATAGGCATGGCGAGCGCCGTCGAACAGCTTTTCACGGTCAAGGCAAGGATCGCTGCCGCCGAGCGCGAGGCAGGCCGTGAGGCCGGAGCGGTGACGCTGGTCGCAGTCTCGAAAACCTTCGACGCCGCCGATATCCGCCCGATTATCGAGGCCGGCCAGCGCGTCTTCGGCGAAAACCGCGTCCAGGAAGCACAAGCGAAATGGCCGGTGCTGAAGGAGGCATTTTCCGACATCGAGCTGCATCTGATCGGTCCGCTGCAATCGAACAAGGCCAAGGAAGCGGTGGCATTGTTCGATGTCATCGAAACCGTCGACCGTGAAAAGATCGCCGCAGAGCTGGCCAAGGAGATCGCCAGGCAAGGCCGGTCACCAAGGCTCTATGTCCAGGTCAACACCGGCTCCGAGCCGCAAAAGGCCGGCATCGAGCCGCGCGAGGCTGTCGCCTTCGTGGCCCGCTGCCGCTCGGTTCACGCCCTCGCCATCGAAGGGCTGATGTGCATTCCGCCGGCCGACGAGAACCCCGGTCCGCATTTCGCGCTGCTGGAAAAGCTTGGGCTTGAGGCCGGCGTCGACAAGCTCTCCATGGGCATGTCCGGCGACTACGAAACCGCGATCGCCTTCGGCGCGACCAGTGTCAGGGTTGGATCGGCAATTTTCGGCGCCAGATGAGGCGCAGCCGGCCTTAGGCCACAGGCTGACATTGACTGCGCCAGCGTATAGAAACGGAACGTTTCGTTCCTATATGGGTCGAGTTATTCTCAACCCGTCTGGAGCCACCCATGCGTTACAATCAACTTGGAAATACGGGGATGTTCGTCTCCGAACTTTGCCTCGGCACGATGACGTTCGGCGCGGCCGGCGAGAATGCCCAATGGGGCCTGATCGCCAGCCTCGACCAGAAGGGCGTCGACGAGATCGTTGCCCGCTCGCTCGCCGCCGGCGTCAATTTCTTCGACACGGCGGATGTCTATTCCTTCGGCGCCTCGGAACGGCTTCTCGGCCAGTCGCTCAGGAATCTTGGCGTCAACCGACAGGACGTGATCATCGCCACCAAGGTCCATGGCGCCATGGGCGGGGGCCCGAACCAGCGTGGTTCCTCGCGCGGCCACATCATGGATTCGGTCGAAGGCAGCCTTGAGCGGCTGCAGCTCGATCACATCGATCTCTACCAACTGCATGGCACCGACACGGTGACGCCGATCGACGAAACGCTGCGGGCGCTCGACGACCTGGTTGCCGCCGGCAAGGTCCGCTATGTCGGCGTCTCGAACTGGCAGGCCTGGCGCATCGCCAAGGCGCTGGGTATTGCGGAGCGCAAAGGCTTTGCCCGCTTCGAGACCGTGCAGTCGTACTACTCGATCGCCGGCCGCGATCTCGAGCGCGAAATCGTGCCGCTGCTCAACGAGGAGAAGCTCGGGCTGATGGTCTGGTCGCCGATGGCTGGCGGCCTGCTCTCCGGCAAATACGGACCGGGCGCCCCCGGCAATGGCGAGGGCCGCCGCGCCAGCTTCAATTTCCCGCCGGTCAATGAGGACCGTGCCTGGGCAGCAGTCGCCGTCATGCGCGAGATCGCCGTCAAGCACGGCGTCAGCGTCGCCACGGTGGCGCTCGGCTATGTCCTGGCCAAGCCATTCGTGATGAGCGTCATCATCGGCGCCAGCCGCATGGAGCAGCTGGAACAGAACCTTGCAGCCACCGAGTTGAAACTCGATGCCGATGATCTTGTTCGCCTCGACGAAGTCAGTGCCCTGCCCGCCGAATACCCCGGCTGGATGCTGGAGCGTCAGGCGGCCGGCCGGCGTCCGGCGCCCTTTGTGCCGAACAAGTAGTTCAATTTACCTTCGATTCGATGCTTCGGGAGCCGGCAGGCTCCCGATCTTTTTTGGGCTCAGGTCAGCCGGACAGTCTCGACCAAAAAGTCCAAAAACGCCCGCACCCGCGCCGGCAGATGCTTGCCTTGGCCGACATAGACGGCGTGGGTGAGTTCCTCGTCGCCGGGGTTGAACTCTTCCAGCAGCGGCAGCAGCCGGCCGGCGGCAATGTCGGCCTCCACATGCCAGCGTGCCAGCCGGGCGATGCCCGCCCCCGAGAGCGCCATCAGCCGCATCGCCTCGCCGTCGCTGACCAGCGTATTTCCGATGATCGACAGGGTGATCGGCTTGCCGGCCGCGTCGATAAAAGGCCAGCCCTCGAGGTGACGTACGAAACGGAAGCCCATCCGGTTGTGACGATCGAGATCGGCGGGCTCCTTGGGCGTGCCACGCGCTTCGAGATACGATGGCGCCGCAACGACGACCACCCGGCTCTGCCCGAGCTTGCGCGCCACCAGCCGTGATTCGCCGAGCGGTCCGGCGCGGATGGCGACGTCAGCGCGCTCCTCCATCAGGTCGATGACATCGTCGGTCAACACCAGATCGACCGAGATTTCGGGGTAGCGTTCTAGGAAACGCGGCAAAAGCGGGATCAGCCGATGCTGCCCGAAAGGCACGTAGCTGTTGATCCGCAGCCGGCCACGCGGCGCGGCACCCGCCGCTGCCTCGCGCTCGGCCGCCGCCATGTCGGCCAGGACGCGCACGCCGCTGTCGAAGAACGCCGCCCCCTCCGGCGTCAGTTGCAGCTTGCGCGTCGAACGGCTGACCAGCCGCGCACCAAGCCGCGCCTCCAGCCGCGCGATCAGCTTGCTCACCGCCGACGGCGTCATCCGCAACGCGCGGGCAGCGGCTGAAAAGCTGCCCGCCTCGACGACGCGGACGAACACTTCGATCTCGCCGGAGCGATTGATGTCGGGCCTGGCCATTGGTGAATCTATTTCACAGACGATGTGCCCGATGCAAGGCTGGTTCACAGCACATCGCGGCACGATCTTCCGGATCGGGGCGTGGGAGGACACGGCGCCCGTCGTCAAAACTGGTCGTCATCGAAGTGGGAACCGCCATGCCCCTTGCTCTTTACGCTCTTGCCGCCGGTGCGTTCGGCATCGGCGTCACCGAATTCGTCATCATGGGCCTGCTGCTCGACGTCAGCACCGATCTCGACGTCTCGATCTCGGCTGCCGGCCAGCTGATTTCCGGCTATGCGCTGGGCGTTGTCATCGGCGCGCCGCTGCTGACGATCGCAACCGGCCGTTGGCCGCGCAAAACCGTGCTTCTGGCGCTGATGGCGATCTTCACGCTGGGCAACCTCGCTTGTGCGCTTGCCCCAGACTACTGGACGCTGATGGGTGCGCGCGTACTGACCGCCTTCGCCCACGGCACCTTCTTCGGCGTCGGCTCGGTCGTGGCGACCGGACTGGTGGCGCCCAACAAGAAAGCCTCGGCGATCGCCCTGATGTTCACCGGCCTGACCATCGCCAACATCCTCGGCGTGCCCTTCGGCACATGGCTCGGCCAAGCCTTCGGCTGGCGCGCGACCTTCTGGGCGGTGACCCTGGTCGGCATCGCCGCCTTTACCATCATTCTGCTGCTGGTGCCGGGCAGCCGAACAGAGCCTGAGAAGAGCAATTTGCGCGCCGATCTCGCCGTGCTCGGCCGCACGCCGGTCCTGCTTGGCTTTGCTACCACCGTGCTTGGCTATGCCGGCGTCTTCGCCGTCTTCACCTACATCGCCCCGTTGCTGACCGAGATCACCGGTTTTGATGAAGCAGCGGTGTCGCCGATCCTGCTGGTCTTCGGCGGCGGCCTCATTGCCGGCAACCTCGCCGGCGGCAAGTTCGCCGACCGCTGGTTGGTACCGTCCGTTCTCGGCAGTCTCGTCGTCCTGGCGATGGTGCTCGGCACCATGACCTTCGCCCTGCACAGCCAGGTCATGGCCGTTATCTATGTCGGCCTGCTCGGCGCCGCCGCCTTCGCCACCGTCGCGCCGCTACAGTTATGGGTGTTGCAGAAGGCACAAGGCGCCGGCCAGAGCCTCGCCTCATCCTTCAACATCGCCGCCTTCAACCTCGGCAATGCTGCCGGCGCCTGGCTCGGCGGCGTGGTCATCGCCCATGGTCCCGGCCTCGATGCCGTCACCTGGGTCGCGGCCCTGTTGCCGCTTTCAGCGCTTGCCGTGGCGGCGTTTGCGCTGCGCCTCGACCGAGATCCTGTCCTCGCCACACCGGAAATCGCGCGGTCATAGAACGGCAAACCTCAACCAATCTTTGAAACAGCCATCCTTCCACAAGGAGCAAACCCATGGATTATCGAAATCTTGGCGCATCAGGCCTGAAGGTCCCGGCGCTCTCGTTCGGCGCTGGAACCTTCGGCGGTTCAGGCCCGCTGTTCGGCGCCTGGGGCAACAGCGATGCGACGGAAGCACGGCGGCTGGTCGACATCTGCCTTGAGGCCGGCGTCAACCTGTTCGACACCGCCGACGTCTATTCGAATGGCGCTTCCGAACAAGTGCTCGGCGCTGCCATCAAGGGCCGCCGCGACACCGTGCTGATCTCGACCAAGACCTCGCTGCCGATAGGCGACGGTCCCAACGATGCCGGATCGTCACGTTCACGCCTGATCAAGGCCGTCGAAGACGCGCTGGGGCGCCTTGGCACCGACTACATCGACCTGCTGCAACTGCACGCCTTCGACGCTGCAACACCGATCGAGGAGGTGCTGTCGACACTGGACAGTCTCGTGCGCGCCGGCAAACTGCGTTATGTCGGCGTCTCCAATTTTTCCGGCTGGCAAGTGATGAAATCGCTCGGCCTGGCGGGCAGATACGGCTATCCCCGATACGTCGCCCATCAGGTCTATTACTCGCTGGTCGGACGCGACTATGAATGGGAGTTGATGCCGCTCGGCCTCGACCAGGGTGTCGGTGCGCTGGTGTGGAGCCCGCTCGGCTGGGGCCGCCTGACCGGCAAGATCCGCCGTGGCCAGAAGCTGCCTGAGAAAAGCCGGCTGCACGACACGGCAAGCTTCGGACCGCCCGTCGAGGATGAGCATCTCTATCGGGTCGTCGACGCGCTTGATGTTGTCGCCGAGGAAACCGGCAAGACCATACCGCAGATCGCCATCAATTGGCTGCTGCAGCGGCCGACCGTCGCCTCCGTCATCGTCGGCGCGCGCAACGAGGAGCAGTTGCGCCAGAATCTCGGCGCCGTCGGCTGGTCGTTGACAGCCGAGCAGATGAAGAAGCTCGACACGGCAAGTGAGGTCACCGCACCCTATCCGTATTTTCCCTATCGCCGGCAGGAGGGTTTTGCCCGGCTGAACCCGCCCGCAGTCTGACGCTCCAAAAGCTGGGCGGCGGCTCCCAGGCTGCCGCCCGCCCGGCTAATGCAGAACGAACTCGCCGTCGACCTTGCGCCATTCGTTCGGCGCGATCAGCTTCTGGTGCGTGTAGCTGACCGAATGCAGCGGGCCTTCGAGCTTGGCCTTCCAGAACTCGATGAAACGGATCAGCACGGGAAATTTCGGGGCGATGTCGTAATCCTGCCAGATGAAGCTCTGCAGCAGATGCGGATGATCTGGAAAGTGATAAAGAATCTTGGCCGTGGTCAAGCCATAGCCCTTGAGCATCAGGTCCATTTCGGAATGGTCGCGCATTGCGGTCCCCTGGTTGATTCTCCTTCCTCCCAGGCTGAAATTGTGCACCCCATTTGCTTAATCGTCTATTGATATTTCTATGATCGAACCAGATTACTTCCGCAAAAACATGCGCTTAGCAGCCGACTCACGAGAGTGCTGACACCGCCTGGTAAGGCGCCTGCGGCATCCCGCCGCGCGAATCCAACGTCTAATGTTGCCGTCGCGGCCGAACTGTTAATAATGCGCGCGAATTCGCGGCCGCATCGCTGCGATCCTGCCGGCGGTCAAGCCGGCGGTTTGGTTTTGGGGAGGAAGGCGAAGAAATGTCCGATGTTCATGTCCATCGCGTCCAGCCGGCGTGGAAGAAGAACGCGCTGATTGACAATGACACCTACCTGAAATGGTACGCCGACAGCGTCAAGAACCCGGACAAGTTCTGGGGCAAGCACGGCAAGCGCATCGACTGGTTCAAGCCGTACAGCAAGGTCAAGAACACGTCCTTCGACGGCCAGGTCTCAATCAAATGGTTCGAGGATGGCCAGACCAACGTTTCCTGGAACTGCATCGACCGGCATCTGAAGAAGCGCGGCGAACAGACCGCCATCATCTGGGAAGGCGACAATCCCTACGACGACAGGAAGATCACCTATAACGAGCTTTACGCGCATGTCTGCCGCCTCGCCAATGTGATGAAAAAGCACGGCGTCAAGAAGGGCGACCGCGTAACCATCTACATGCCGATGATCCCGGAGGCCGCTTATGCGATGCTCGCCTGCACGCGCATCGGCGCCATTCATTCGGTCGTCTTCGGCGGCTTTTCGCCGGATGCGCTGGCCGGACGCATCGATGACTGCAAGTCGACCTTCGTCATCACCGCCGACGAAGGCCTGCGCGGCGGCAAGCCGATCCCGCTAAAGGAGAACACGGACAAGGCGATCGAGATCGCCGCCAAGGCCGGAACGAAAGTCGAAAAGGTCTTGGTAGTGCGCCGCACTGGCGGCAAGACCGGCTGGGCCGCCGGGCGCGACGTCTGGTACCATGACGAGGTCGCGACGGTTAAGGCCGAATGCAAGCCCGAGAAGATGAACGCCGAGGACCCGTTGTTCATCCTCTACACATCCGGCTCGACCGGCAAGCCGAAAGGTGTGCTGCACACCACCGCCGGCTATCTCGTCTATGTCTCGATGACCCACCAATATGTCTTCGACTATCATGACGGCGATATCTACTGGTGCACCGCCGATGTCGGCTGGGTCACCGGCCACAGCTACATCGTCTACGGGCCGCTCGCCAACGGCGCCACCACGCTGATGTTCGAAGGCGTGCCGAACTACCCGTCGCAGTCGCGTTTCTGGGACGTGATCGACAAGCACAAGGTCAACATCTTCTACACGGCGCCGACGGCGTTGCGCGCGCTGATGGGCGCCGGCGATGCCCATGTCACCAAAACGTCGCGCAAGTCGCTGCGCGTGCTCGGCACCGTCGGTGAGCCGATCAATCCGGAAGCCTGGGAGTGGTATTTCAACGTCGTAGGCAACGGCAAGGTGCCGATCGTCGATACCTGGTGGCAGACCGAGACCGGCGGCATCATGATCACGCCGGTTCCGGGCGCCACCCACCTCAAGGCGGGTTCAGCGACGCGGCCCTTCTTTGGCGTCAAGCCGCAGCTGGTCGATACCGACGGCAAGGTGCTCGAAGGCGAAGCCAGCGGCAATCTTTGTATTGCCGACTCATGGCCGGGCCAGACGCGCACCGTCTATGGCGATCACGACCGCTTCGTGCAGACCTATTTCTCGACCTACAAGGGCAGATACTTCACCGGCGACGGCTGCCGCCGCGATGCTGACGGCTACTACTGGATCACCGGCCGCGTCGACGACGTCATCAACGTCTCCGGCCACCGCATGGGCACCGCCGAGGTCGAATCGGCGCTGGTTTCGCATGAGAAGGTCTCGGAGGCCGCCGTCGTCGGCTACCCGCACGATATCAAGGGCCAGGGCATCTACTGCTATGTCACGCTGATGGCCGGCGAAACGCCAAGCGAGGAATTGCGCCAGGAACTCGTCGCCCATGTCCGCAAGGAGATCGGCGCCATCGCTTCGCCCGACAAGATCCAGTTCGCGCCCGGCCTGCCGAAGACCCGTTCCGGCAAGATCATGCGACGCATCCTGCGCAAGATCGCCGAGGATGATTTTGCCGCGCTCGGCGATACCTCGACGCTGGCCGATCCGGCGGTCGTCGACGACCTTATCGCCAACCGGCAAAACAAGAAGGGCTGATGCAACCCGCATTGGGCGCCGTCACCGAGCTTTGGCGCTATCCCGCGAGCTCGCTCGCCGGCGAGTTTCAGCAGGCGATCTCCGTCGACCGGCATACCGTCGAAGGCGACCGCCTGTTTGGTCTTGTCGATACCTCGACCGATGAAATCGCACGGCCCGACCGCGAAGCGAAATGGCACAAGGTGCCCCGCATCCGCACCCGGCTGTCGCAGGCCGGCAGGCTGGAGGTCGCCATCCCCGACGGACGCTGGCTTTCGGCACCTGGCGCGCAAAGTGATCGCGCCATTTGCGCCTATCTCGGCTTTGCGGCTTCCATCCGGCCGTTCCGTCGGGAAAATGCTGCTCCGGATTACGCCGGCCCTCTGCTGACGGAACGCTACGTCAAAGCCCCTATTCATCTGCTGACCACCGCCTCACTGGCGCGTTTGAAAGTGCTGCATCCAAAGGGCACCGCCGACGCGCGCCGCTTCCGCCCCAACATCGTCGTCGATGTGCCGGAGGTCGAGGGGTCGTTCCCCGAGACGGAATGGATCGGGCGCAAGCTGGCGATCGGCGACCTGCTCCTGACCATCTCCGAGCCGTGCCGCCGCTGCGGCTTCACCATCATTGGCCAGGACGGGTTCGACCACGACCCGGCAATCCTGCGCAGCCTGGTCCGCCACAACGCCCATAACCTCGGCGTCTACTGCACCGTCGATCGACCGGCCCGCGTCGAGATCGGCGCCACGATGCGCCTCCTGTAGCTATCGGTACAAATCCGCCCGCGTCGGCGGCAGGCCGCTCGGCCCACGCGCGCGCCTTGTGGCGACGGTCTGGAAAACCTGCGCCGAGGCGCGTTCGAAGGTAATCGAGCAGCCGGTGAGATAAAGCAGCCAGAGCCGCGCCTTGGCTTCGCCGACCTCGGCGATAGCTTCGTCGAAGCGTGCGTGGAGGCGCTCGGCCCATAGCCTGCAGGTGCGCGCATAGTGCTCGCGCAAATTTTCGACGTCGTAGACGAGGAAGCCGTGGGCCTCGAGATTGCCGAGCGTCATGCCGATCGTGTCGAGTTCGCCGCCCGGAAAAATGTATTTGATCAGCGCCTTGAATTCCGGCCCCTTGCGCAGCGTCTTCTTCAAGCTGCCCTTGTCGCGCCGGGTGATGGCGTGGTGCAGATAGATGCCGCCCGGCTTGAGCAGGCGATGGATCCTCGAGAAATAGGCCGCATGGTTGGCAAGCCCCAGATGCTCGAACATGCCGATCGACGAGATCTTGTCGAAGGAGCCGGACAGCTCGGCATAGGACTTTATCTCGATGGTGATGCGGTCCTCCAGCCCCTCGGCGCGGATGCGTTCACGGGCGAGCTCGGTCTGTGCTTCCGATAGCGAAACGCCGTGGCCGACGACGCCATAATTCTTCACCGCATGGATGAGCATCGCTCCCCAGCGGCAGCCGATGTCGAGCAATCTATCGCCGGGCTTCAGCCGAAGCTTGCGGCAGATATGGTCGAGCTTGTCTCTCTGGGCCTGATCGATATCGTTGGCGAAATCCTTGAAGTAGCCGCAGCTATAGACCATGCGCTCGTCGAGGAAGAGCCGGTAGAATGCGTTGGAAATGTCGTAATGATGCTCGATCGCCTCCTTGCTCGAACCGCTGACGAAAGGATTGCGGCCGGAAAGATCGGTTCGCGTCGTCATCTGTTTTCGCGAAAACAGCACCGCCGGCAGGTCGCGCAGGATCGCCAGCTTCGGCAATGTCTTGAGCTTCGTCCTGAGCTTGCCGTGCGTGGGCAAGGCGTAGAAATCGAACAGCGATCCGTCTTCGACGTCGACCGCCTTGGCAATCCACATCTCGATCAGCGTCGATAAAGAGGGCCGACGTACGATCTGCCAGACGATGTCCTGGTCGTTGATGGTGAGCACCGGGCCGGCAGCCGGGCCGATCCGCTCGCCTGTCCACAGCCTCACCGCAAAACCCGGCTTCAGCGTCTCGATGACCGTCCGAACAATCCGGGCCGCTCTCTCGGCTGCCTCCATCCCGTCCTCCCTTACCCGGCAAAATAGTGGCCCGGAACAATAGCGGCTCGATCTTGCCTGCCCGATCGGCCGGCCGCAAGCCGCCCGAGTGCACAAGCAGGCTTGTTCAGGATTTTCGGGTGCCGCGCCTTGCCATTTGCCGGATGACACCCCATCATGAGGGAGTGTTCAACAAATCGAAAGGAGGTGATCCGATGTCGAGTGATTTCGTTTTCCAGAACGTGGCCTCAGCGGATCGCACTTTCGGGAAGCAGTCTTCCCGCTAAGGCGCGAGATGCGCGGCTGGCGACCAGGGTCGCCGCCAGGAGCCGCGCCATGGACGGAAACACGGAAGGCCGCCGGCTTCGCGAGAAGCGGCGGCCTTTCCTTTTTGGGCTGTTGTCCCCTATTTGGTTACGGTTAACATCTCGACGTTGCGCGCTATATCCTGGAAAGCCTGGTTGAGTTCCGTTCCATTGGCCGCCTGATAAAAGTGCTTGATCTTGGCGGTGTCCGGGCTCGCGCAATCCTGGAGCGTCGCCTTGGCATTCGTTTCGTTTAGGTCAAACCCAATGGTGAAGACCTCAATGCCCTTGTCGCGCATGGCAGCGCAAAGTTTCTTGGCGGCCGTGCGGGTCGGCTCCTTGCCGGCGTCATTGTAGACGTCGCTGACCGTGCTCGCATCGAAGTAGGACAGGTTGAATTCGCCATCGGTCATCAGGATCGCGATCTTGGCAACCTTCTTTGGATCCATCTTGGCCGGCCGTTCCGAGGCTTTCATCACACTGCCCCAGTTTTCCGAAAGCATGTACCAGGTCCACTGCACGCCGATATGGCCGGCGGTGCCGCCGGAGGCGACGAAATTCTTGATGACCGTCTTGAGCGCCGTCGCATCCGCTGTCAGCGGCATCAGCGCGGCGATCGGGCAGGCGGCGGTGCCGGTCTGCCAGGCGAAGGATGACAGCAGGTAGTCGCGATTGACCATGCTGACGTCGGGGCCCGCATCCGAATACTGATAGGTCCCCTTGCGCTCGGTGGCGCAATTATCGGGACGGATAAAGCCCGAGACATACTGCACGGCGTCATTGGCCGGCGCCTGTTTGCGTTGACTGGCGGTGGTTTCCACATAGACGCTGCTGGCGGCAAGTGTACCGGCATTCACCGAATTGGCATAAGGCACGATGGCAACCCGCACACGTGGCTTGGAGGGGTCCTGGCCGCCCAGGAAGCTGTCGACAGCATTCGCCGCGGCCGCCCGCAGATCGATGATTTTCTGGCCGGCCATCGACCCGGTCACGTCCAGCATCATCGCGACTTCGATCTGCTTGTCCGAATAGAGCGCCGTCGTCGATGCGGGGACGCGTTGCATGCCACCCGTGCTGAAAAGCGGGAAATAGTAGTTGACGTTGACATGGACGTCCGCCTGGACAGTCTTGGCTGTCCTGTCGACAACCAGATTGTCGAGGACGATCTGGTTGTCCTGGAGGATACCCGCCGTGCTGTTGGCATCGAGAAAGGCCTGCACCGATTTGCTGGCGTCGGCCTCGCTGATGACGCCGGTTGTCAGGTCGCGGGCCGTCGAGGTGACCGCTGCATCGACCACGCCTTGCAGGCTCGATTTTACATTGTAGAGTTGGGACACGTTGACCGCAAAGCCGACACTCAGTGCCAGCACTGAGCCGATTATCCCAAACAGGACCGCGAAATTTCCGCTGCGATCCCCGGCAAAGCCGCCGATCGTCTGAACAAGACCCCCGAAACGCCGCATTCCTTCCGCCTCCATTCGCTACAGCCTGCAGCTGTCCGAACGCGCATTGCAGGAATCCGGCCGGATCGCGCCGCCAGGCCCGGGAAAGCGACCGGCCCGCGATCAGGTCATTGTTTCCAAACGGTTTCGAGCGGCGGCAGGGTAAACAGAGGGTAAACGAAAGCTGCGCCGGCACGGCTTTGTCGACAAAGCGCTTACCACGAACAGGCTCGCAATTCAGGACGACTGGACTGCGTCCCAATCCGGTACAGACGAGATGTATCGAACCGGTTCAGCACGATCGCGGTGGCGGGAAATGGAAACACGGACTGTGAATGTGTCCCGAAAGACTAGGCCAGCATCCGTGCGCTGACCGTCTTGTCGACGCCACGACAAGGCGGCTTGAACAGATTACCTTCCTGCTCGTGCGTCCAGACCTTGAACAGGGTGAGCCGATGCGGGCCAAAACTGTGCAGCAGCGGCACGTCGGTGGCGTCGCGGCCGCGGGCGATGACGACGCGGCCGATCCTCGGCACATTGTGGCGAGGATCGAAAGTGTACCACCTGCCGTCGAGGAACACTTCCACCCACGCCGAGAAATCCATCGGCGCCGGATCGGCGGGCACGCCGATATCGCCGAGATAGCCGTTCACGTAGCGGGCCGGGATGTTCATGCAGCGGCAGAGCGTGATCGCCAGATGGGCAAAGTCGCGGCAGACGCCGACGCGTTCCTCATGCGCCTGCGCCGCCGTGCGGGTCGAGCGCGCATAGCCGTAGCCGAAGGACAGGCGGTTGTGGACATAGTCGACGATGGCCTGCACCCGCGCCCAGCCCGGTGGAAGCTGGCCGAAAAGTTGCCAGGCCAGGTCGCCGAGATGGTCGGTCTCGCAGTAACGGCTGCCGAGCAGATAGCCGAGCACCTCGTCCGGCAATTCGGCAACCGGGACTTCTCTCGCCAGCGTGTTGACTTCGTCCGTCTCGCCGCTGTCCTCGACCACCGCGTCATAAAGGATGCGAAAGCTTCCGGCCGGCGCCGTGAAGCGGCGGCAGCTATTGCCGAAAAGGTCGTGGTAGACCCTGGTCGGGACCGACGGCGAGGTCAGCACGCGCGTCTGCCGCTTGATGTCGGCCTGGCGATCCCCGTGGATATCGAGCAATGAAACGACCGGCGTTGCTGCAACGCATTCAATGGCAATTTCATAGCCGAGCCGAATCAGCATCGCCCTCCCCTGCGATCGTCATGGAAGATAGTGCCGATCAACGCGGGACAGTGCGTGGCGGTTCCTTGTGGTCGTCAAAAACGACGCCTCGCGGCTTCCCATACGGACGCGGCAACGTTACGGTCGATTGACACGCGTCTTTCGAAATAATCCCTCCAAGATGACCCCGGGAAACCGATGTTTGCAGGCAGAAAATTCGCGGCCTTCCTGTTCGATATGGACGGCACGATTCTCAATTCGATCGCCGCAGCGGAAAGGGTCTGGGCAGCGTGGGCGCATCGGCAAGGTCTTGACGTCGCCGCATTCCTGCCGACCATCCACGGCGTGCGGGCGATCGAGACCATCGGCCGGCTGGCGCTCCCAGGCGTCGATCCTGCCCGCGAAGCCGATTCGCTTTTGCAGGCCGAGGCGGCCGATGTCGAGGGCATTCGCCCGATTGCCGGCGCCGCGGCCTTCCTGGCGTCGCTGCCGCCTGGAAGCTGGGCGATCGCCACTTCGGCACCGCGCGAGCTCGCCCTGCTGCGCCTGCAGGCCGCGGGTATTCCGGCTCCCGCCGTGATTGTTGCGGCGGAGGATGTATCGCGCGGCAAGCCGGCGCCCGACTGCTTCCGGCTGGCGGCCGAACGGCTCGGCGTCGATGTGGGCGACTGCCTCGTCTTCGAGGACGCGCCGGCCGGCATAGCGGCGGCCGAAGCCGCGGGCGCTGCGGTCGTGGTGATCAGCGCCACGCACCGGCATCCGTTGGAGACGCCGCATGCCACCATCGCCGGCTATGACGCGATCGGCATCGCCGTCGATTCCAGCGGCTGGATTGCCATCGGAGTGGAGCGGGCCGCGCTGCCTGTTTGACTAGCACCCTGCCTGGGCTAAAAGTCGCTGGTCAGGCCCTTGACCTCCCAGTCGCCATAGCGGCCAGGCTCCTTGCCGCCGCGCCCGCCCATCTCCCTCGGCAGCGTGGCTTCCTGCTCGCGATATTTCTCCCGCCGGGCCTCGGCCTCGACCAAGGCGCGCCTGGCTGCCGGGGTCAGCGGCTTTTGCGGCGAGCCGTTAGCATGCGTTTGGCTGGTTTTGTCGATCATGCGATCTTCCGCTAGATTGAAACAGGCCCCGATTGAAACGGGAACCGCTGTTTCCCATCATATAGCGATGGGCCCACAAGGATCGACCCCTTTGTTGGGCCAGAACGGAGCAGACGATGAACACCCTTCGCACCGCCATGCTTTTGGCCGCAATGACGGCCCTGTTCATGGGTGTCGGCTATCTCATCGGCGGATCCGGCGGCATGATGATCGCGTTGCTGATCGCCGCCGGCACCAATTTGTTCAGCTATTGGAACGCCGACAAGATGGTGCTGTCGATGCACCGTGCGATCGAAGTCGACGAACGCAACGCGCCTGAATATTACGCCATCGTGAAGGGTCTCGCGCAACGTGCCGGCCTGCCGATGCCGAGAACCTATCTCATCGACAATCCGCAGCCCAATGCCTTCGCCACCGGCCGCAATCCGCAAAATGCCGCTGTCGCCGCCAGCACCGGCCTGCTCGAGCGGCTATCGCATGAAGAAGTCGCGGCGGTGATGGCACACGAGCTCGCCCATGTGCAGCACCGCGATACGCTGACCATGACGATCGTCGCCACCTTTGCCGGCGCAATTTCGATGCTCGGCAATTTCGCCTTCTTTTTCGGCGGCAACCGCGACAATAACAATTCCTTTGGCATCGTCGGCGTGCTGGTGGCGATGATAGTCGCGCCCCTGGCCGCCATGATCGTGCAGATGGCGGTGAGCCGCACCCGCGAATATGAGGCCGACCGGCGCGGTGCCGAAATCTGTGGACACCCGCTGTGGCTCGCCTCGGCACTTGACAAGATCGCGCGGGGCGCCGAACGCATCCGCAACCCGGATGCCGAGCGCAATCCGGCAACCGCCCATCTCTTCATCATCAATCCTCTTTCCGGCGAGCGCATGGACAGTTTGTTTTCCACTCACCCGAGCACAGAAAACCGCATCGCCGCGTTGCAGAGGATGGCGAGCGAAATGGCCGGCGCACCCGAAGCGGCCGCGACGCCAAGGCCGGCGCCGGAAGGGACCGGGCAGCAGCCGTCTGGTCCGTGGGACAGGGCCGCGCGGCCCGAGAGGCCGGCTGAGCCGGCCAAGCCGAGACCCAATCCCTGGGGACGCAATCCGACCGGCCCCAAAGGTCCGTGGTCGTGAGTTCAGCGAAGCGCCGGCACGGAATTTCAGGCGATCGTGAACACAATTCGAGCGGCGAGGCCGTAGCCGGCCTCGCCGCGCGCAAGGCAGCCGCGCGCCTGCTTGCCGCGGTTATAGACGCGAGGACGCCGCTCGACGGGCTGACCGACCAAGAGAACGGCCATCCGCAGTACAAGGCGCTCGACCTGCGCGACCGCGCCTTGGTGCGCGCCATTCTGGTCACCGCCCTGCGCTACCGCATGACCATATCAGGCCTTTTGGCCCGTCGCCTGGAAAAGCCGCTGCCGCCCAACGCCACGGCGCTTTCGCACATTTTGCATGTGGCGGCAGCGCAGATCCTGTTCCTCGATGTTCCCGACAGCGCCGCCGTCGACCTCGCCGTGACACACGCCAAGTCCGATCCGCGCACGGCGCGCTTTTCCGGCCTCGTCAACGGCGTGCTGCGCACGCTGGCGCGGGCCAAGCAGGACGAGCTCGCCGCAGCACGTGCCGCTACCGACGAGGCGCCAAAATGGTTTTCCGACCGTTTGAAAACGGTCTACGGCCTCGACAAGGCCAGGCAGATACTGCTCGCCCATCGCCATGAGGCACCGGTCGATTTCTCGGTCAAGTCGGACCCGGCGCTGTGGGCCGAACGGCTCGGCGGCTTTGTCTTGCCGACCGGCACGGTGCGGGTGGAAAAGCTCAGCGCTTCCGTGACCGAACTGCCCGGCTTTGGGGAAGGCGCCTGGTGGGTTCAGGATGCAGCGGCCAGCCTGCCGGCCCGGCTGTTCGGCGACATCAATGGTTTGCGAATCGCCGACCTCTGTGCCGCGCCGGGCGGCAAGACCGCCCAGCTGATCCTCGCCGGCGCCCACGTCACCGCGCTCGACATGTCCAAAACGCGGCTGGCACGGCTGACGCAGAACCTCGAACGGCTCGGTCTGGCCGCCGAGATCGTCCAGGCCGATCTGCTCAAATACGAGCCGAAGGACCTCTTCGACGCCGTCCTCCTCGACCCACCATGCTCTTCGACCGGGACGGTGCGGCGGCATCCCGACGTTCCCTGGACGAAGACGGCGGCCGACGTCGAAAAACTGGCCGACCTGCAACGCCGGCTGCTTGCCCGCGCCGTCACCCTGGTCAAGCCTGGTGGACGCATCGTCTTTTCCAACTGTTCGCTCGATCCGCTGGAAGGCGAAGAGCTCTATCGCGACTTTCTCGCCGGCAATGCGGAGATTGTCGACGACCCGCTTCGGCCGGGTGAGATCGCCGGCATCGACCCGTTTCTGACGCCGCAAGGCACGTTGCGCACCACGCCTGCCGATCTGGAGCTAGGCTCGCCGGGCCGCTCCGGGCTGGACGGCTTCTTCGCCGCCCGCATGCGCAGAGCCGGCTAAGGGCCGATCTTGAAGTGCCGTCCGGCTTCATGGGGCGAGGAGGCATGGAAAACAGGCTGAACGGCCCCACCGCCGCGGAATTCGCCTTCGCACAAGTTCTTGAATCATATAAACTTGTGCTTGGGTGAGGACGATCAGGAGGGGTTTTGGCAATCGCTGCCGGTAACACGACGCGTCTGTGGACGCTTGTCGCGAGGGAGTTCTGGCGCAAGACGCGCCGGCGCTTGCGCGCCGGGCCACTCTATCGCTGGCGCTACTCAGGCCGCACGCCGGAGCGCGTCCTGATCGCCCCACCGGACCTGCGGCTCGCCGATCCTCAGATCGCGCTCGAGATCTATTACGGCCGCTATCCGCTTTCGGGGCATCTGGTCGAGACCGGCGGCAAATCGCCCTTCCAGATCGACGTGCCCAATCCCGGCTGGCAAAAAACGCTGCATGGCTTTCGCTGGCTGCGCCATATGCGTGCCGCCGGTACCGAGCTCGCCGCCGCCAACGCGCGGGCGTTGGTTTCCGACTGGATTGCAATCCATGGCAGCCATATTTCCGGCGTCGCCTGGGAGCCCGGCACGACGGCCAAGCGTGTCATTGCCTGGCTGCAGCATTCCTCGATCGTGTTGCAGGGCGCCGAATTTCCGTTCTACCGCGCGTTCTTGAAATCGCTCGCCGTCCAGATCCGCTATCTGCGCGCCATGGTGCGCGAGATGCCGGACGGCAAGGACAGGCTGCGCGCCCGCATTGCGCTGGCCTTTGCCGCTTTGTCGCTGCCGGCGCCGGCCTCGGCGCTACGCGGTGCTACCCGCAATCTCGCCGAGGAGCTCGACCGCCAGATCCTGCCTGACGGCGGCCATATCTCGCGTAATCCGATGACCGTGCTTGAAATCCTCGCCGACCTTCTGCCGTTGCGCCAGACATACGCCAATCAGGCCGAGACGCCGCCGGCCGCCCTGATCGGCGCCATCGACCGGATGCTGCCGGCACTGCGCTTCTTTCGCCATCAGGACGGCAGCCTTGCCCGCTTCAACGGCATGGGCGCCACCATTCACGACCGTATCGCCAGCATCCTGCATCACGACGACACCGCCGGCGCACCGTTGCTGCACGCGCCGCATTCGGGTTATGAGCGCCTGTCGATGGGCGGTGTCACTGTGATCGCCGATACCGGCCCGCCGCCCCCCGTCGACGTATCCAATGCCGCTCACGCCGGATGCCTCGCCTTCGAATTGTCGTCGGGCCGCCAGCACTATATCGTCAACGCCGGAATAGATACTTATGGCGCCGCCGAGTTCCGGCCGCTTGCCCGCGCCACCGCCGCCCACTCGACCGCCACCATCAACGACACGTCGTCGGCGCGCTTCAATCACTCCTTGCGCGTCAACGACCTGCTCGGCACGCCTTTGATCGGCGGACCGCAGCATGTACCTTGCAAGCGCACCGACCAGAAGGGCAGCCAGGGCTTCATCGCCCGCCATGACGGCTATGTGGCGCGCTTCGGCTTCCTGCATGAGCGCGAGCTGAAATTATCGACCGAAGGCAATGTGTTTGCCGGCAGGGACCGTTTCCTGCGCCCGGGCGGCGCTTCTATCCGCAACAATGGACGTGACTTCGTCACGGTGCGTTTCCATGTCCATCCCGATATAAGCCTGCTCCAGGATGAGCATGACCGTCTGGTGCTGGCCGCCGACCATGCCGACACCTGGGTGTTTACCTCTACCGAAGTGGTGCCAGAGGTCGAGGAATCGATCTATTTCGCAGGGCTTGGCGGCCCGCGCCGCAGCCGCCAGATCGTGCTTGCGTTCAAGGCCTCGGAAATTTCCGAGGTCCACTGGCAATTGACGCGCACCATCATCGCCGGCCGTCCGGAAAAAGCTGAAGCCGGTGGCAACGGCAGACACTGATCAAGTCTTGCGGCTTGATTTCCGGGCCTCATATGCTACGGCCCGCGGACGCTCTCCAACCAGAACTGGAAAGGCCGCCAGCCCATGGCCGTCGCCGCCAAGAACATTCCCGCGCCCGACCTTGTACCCATCCGTCGCGCGCTCCTTTCCGTCTTTGATAAGACCGGCCTGATCGATTTCGCCAGGGCGCTGGCTTCGGCCGGCGTCGAGCTAGTCTCGACCGGCGGCACCGCAAGGGCCCTTGCCGAGGCGGGCATGGCGGTGCGCGACGTGTCCGAGCTCACCGGCTTTCCCGAGATCATGGACGGCCGCGTCAAGACGCTGCACCCGTCGGTGCATGGCGCACTGCTTGGCGTGCGCGACGATCCCGAGCACGCCGCAGCGATGCGCGACCACGGCATCGAGCCGATCGATCTCGTCGTCTCCAATCTCTATCCGTTCGAAGAGGTGCGTCGCTCCGGCGCCGACTACGCGGCGATCGTCGAGAACATCGACATCGGCGGCCCGGCGATGATCCGTGCCTCGGCCAAGAACCACGCCTATGTCGGCATCGTCACCGATCCCGATGACTATGCCTCGGTGCTCAACGCGCTGGAGATGAATTTCGGGTCGTTGTCGCTGGATTTCCGCAAGAAGCTGGCAGCCAAGGCCTTTGCCCGCACCGCCACCTACGATGCGGCGATCTCGGGATGGTTCGCCGAGGCGCTTGAGATCGAGCATCCGACATGGCGCGCCTTCGGCGGCAAGCTGCAGTCGGTGATGCGCTATGGCGAAAACCCGCATCAGGGCGCCGGCTTCTATGTCAACGGCGACAGGCGGCCGGGCGTCGCCACGGCGCGCCAGCTTCAGGGCAAGCAGCTTTCCTACAACAACATCAACGACACCGACGCTGCCTTCGAGCTGGTCGGCGAGTTCGACCCGTCGCGCTCCGCAGCAATTGCCATCATCAAGCACGCCAACCCGTGCGGCGTCGCTGAGGACGCTTCGCTGCAGGCGGCCTATGCCAAGGCGCTGGCCTGCGACCCGGTCTCGGCCTTCGGCGGCATCGTCGCCATGAACCGCATCCTCGATGCCGGAACCGCCGAAGAGATCGTCAAGACCTTTACCGAAGTGATCATCGCACCGGAGGCGTCCGAAGAAGCAGTCCGCATCATTGCCGCCAAGAAGAACCTACGCCTGCTGGTCACCGGCGGCCTGCCCGACCCGCGCGCGGCGGGCCTTGGCTTGAAATCGGTTGCTGGCGGTTTGCTGGTCCAGGGCCGCGACAACGCGGTGGTGGATGACCTCGAGCTGAAAGTGGTGACCAGGCGCGCTCCGACGCCGGCCGAATTGGCCGATCTGAAATTCGCTTTTCGCGTGGCAAAGCACGTCAAGTCGAACGCCATCGTCTATGCCAGGGATGGCGCTACAGTCGGCATCGGCGCCGGCCAGATGAGCCGGGTCGATTCCTCGCGCATCGCGGCGCGCAAGGCGCTCGACGCGGCCGAGGCTGCCGGCCTGACGGAGCCTTTGACCAGGGGCTCGGTCGTCGCCTCGGATGCCTTTTTCCCGTTCGCGGACGGGCTTTTGTCGGCAATCGAAGCCGGCGCCACCGCCGTCATCCAGCCCGGCGGCTCGATGCGCGACGACGATGTCATCGCCGCCGCCGACGCTCACGGCATTGCCATGGTCTTCACCGGAGTGAGGCATTTCCGGCATTGAACGCGTTACCCTCCCGCTGTGGGAGAAGGCAAGAGCAGCTCACTCCGCCGGCCGATCTGCCGGATAGGGCGTGCCGATCAGGATCGCCATGCCGGCGCCAAGGAACAGCACGATCGCCGCCATGCCGAGCCGCGCCGAGCCGCTGGCCAGGGTGATCGTGGCCACCATGAAGGGTGCGGCAAAACTGGTTGCCCGGCCGGCCAGCGCATAGATGCCGAAATAGCGGCCCGATTCGGCAGCGGAGACGCTGCGCGCCATGTAGGAGCGCGACGATGCCTGCACCGGGCCGAAAGCAAGCCCGATCAGCAGGCCGTAGAAAATGTAGGCTTTTTCCGCCGCCGTGCCGAACAATCCGCCACCATCCAGTCCGGGCATCACCCAGGCGCCGAACAGCGTATAGCCCGGTCCGGTCGAAACGATGCCGATCGTGGCAATGCTCAGCATGACCAGCGAAATCATCACTATGGTCTTGGAACCCAGCGCTGTGTCGAGGCGTGCGGCAACCAGGCAGCCGACGATGGCAACGACGTTGAGGATGATGCCGAACAGGCCGATCTCGGTAATCGACCAATGGAACATTGCCGCCGCAAACGTTCCGCCCAGCGCCAGCAGTGCATTGACGCCGTCCTGATAGATCATACGGGCGACGAGAAAGCGAAAAATGCCGCTGCGCTTGCGCACTTCGGCCAGCGTCGACTTCAGTTCCGACAGGCCTTCGCGCACCGCCGGCCCGATTGGAATGCCTTTGATCGCATCAGGCGTGAAGAAGAACATCGGCAGGATGAACAGGAAATACCAGCCCGCCGACAACGGCCCGGTAGCGCGCGCGTCCTCGCCGAGCCTGGGGTCGAGGCCGAAGATCGGGTCGAGCCCAACGACGGTCTTGCCGGTTTCAGGCGAGCCGGCCATGACGGTAACGACGAAGATCAGTGCGATCATGCCGCCGAGATAGCCGAGTCCCCAGGCCATGTTCGAGATCCTGCCGATGTCGCTCTTCGGCACCAGGCGGGGCATCATCGAATCATTGAACACAGTCGAGAATTCCGCCGCGACCGACGCCAGCGAGAACAACGCCACGACCAGAAAAAGATTAGAGCCGGGCGCGGCGAACCACAGCAGGGTGAGGCAGGTGATTTTAACCGCGGCGAAGAAGGCTATCCACGGTTTGCGTGGTCCGGTCTGATCGGCGATCGAGCCGAGGACCGGCGACAAAACGGCAATGACGAGGCCGGCGGCGGCAATGCCGTAGCCCCAGGCCGCTTGCCCGGTCTCCGGATTGCTGGCCATGCGCGAGACGAAATAAGGACCGAAGATGAAGGTGGTAACGACCGTGAAAAACGGCTGTGCCGCCCAGTCGAACAGCATCCATCCCCAGATGCCGCGTCCCGATGCCCGCTGCACTGCCATCTCAGCCATGTCCCCTCCGCTGGAGCTTGCTCCATGCCGATCG
Organism: Mesorhizobium sp. M0816; assembly: GCF_040320005.1. Taxonomy (NCBI): domain Bacteria; kingdom Pseudomonadati; phylum Pseudomonadota; class Alphaproteobacteria; order Hyphomicrobiales; family Phyllobacteriaceae; genus Mesorhizobium; species Mesorhizobium sp. M0816. The sequence goes on from NZ_JAMYOT010000008.1 coordinate 288,360, forward strand.
AATCGGAATGATGCTCCGTCTTCTTGTTGAGCACGATCTTGTCCAAAAGCCGATCGTCACTTTTTGGGATCATGGTCCGGCGCCCCCCAAAGCAGCGCGCCGTTTGCTCTATAGCGCGGTTCTTGCCGGCAATCCCGCGCGATATGGAAGACGTCTCACAGCTGCGTCAGATCACTCATCAGGCCGGATGCCACCGACAGCCGCGACACGGTGATGTCGCCGCCCTCGGTCAGAGCCTGCAACCGCTCGCGGATGCGTCCGACCCGTTCGCCGCCGGCCTCCAACCATGCCGACACCGGATCCGCCGCCTCGGCATGGCCGGTCAGCGCCGCCACCGCGATGCCGCGCCTGGCCGCGCCGATCGTGTCGGTGACGCGGGAAAGCGCCAGTTGATCGTAATAATCCGAGGGCGTGATCGAGCGCGCAGCATCTTCGACGCGCGGGATGCGGAAGACATCGCTGACTGCAAAAAACGCCTTGGCGGCAGCGACGATGCCGGCATTTGCCGTCCGCGCCGTCAGCGCTATGTCGGGGATGAGTTCCGCCACATCGGTCAACGCCAGTTGCTCGGCAAGGCTCTCGGGCGCGCCACCCTTCGACAGGCTGTGCCGCCGCTCCTCGATCCGCTCGCGCGAGAAGGCCGGCAGCAGCGAAACGAGCTTCGGCTCCAGCGCCTTGCGCGCATCCTGCAACTCGGCAATCCGCTGCCCGAGCAGTGCAGTGTCGGCATCGTTCTTCAGGTGCCAGCCGCTGGTCACATAGATCAGCCGGCTGACCGCCTGATAGAGGTCGAGCTGGATCTGCCCGTCGATCTGGTTATCGAGTGCATCGATCTGGCGATAGAGCGCCGGCAGTGCAAAGCCATCGCGCACCACGGCGAAGGTGCGCACGACATCGGCGGCACTGCGCCCTGTCGCTTCCTGCAGCCTGTTGACGAAGGACGGGCCGCCGCGATTGACCAGATCATTGGCGACGACACGGGCGATGATCTCGCGGCGCAGGCGATGGCCGTGGATTTCCGCCGCATATTTCTTTGCCATGCGGTCGGGAAAGTAACCCATCAGGTCGCGGTCGAAATGCGGATCATCCGGCACGTCGCTGGCGACGATATCGGAAAACAGCACGATCTTGGCATAGGCAAGCAGCACGCCGAGCTCGGCCCGGGTGAGCGGCTCGCCGCGCGCATCGCGCTCGGCAAGAGCCGCCGGCGACGGCAGCGTCTCGACGGCACGGTCGAGCAGCCCGCGCGCCTCGAGCGCCTCCATGAAGCGGCTCTGATGGGCAATGTCGGCAAGGCCGCGCCTGCGAGCAAGGGACAGCGCCAGCGTCTGCTGGTAATTGTTGGACAGCACCAGGGCGCTGACCTCGTCGGTCATCTCGGCCAGCAATTTGTTGCGCGACGGCCGCGTTAGCGATCCCTTGCGCATGGCGGAAGCCAGCGCGATCTTGATGTTGACCTCGACGTCTGAGCAGTTCACGCCGCCCGAATTGTCGATCGCATCTGAGTTGCAGCGGCCGCCATTCAATCCGAATTCGATGCGCGCCCGCTGCGTGACGCCGAGATTGGCGCCTTCACCGATGACCTTGGCACGCAGGTCGAGCGCGGTGATGCGGATCGCGTCATTGGCACGGTCGCCGACGTCCTGGTTGGTCTCGCCCGATGCCCTGACATAGGTGCCGATGCCGCCGAACCACAAAAGATCTGCCGGCGCCTTGAGGATGGCATTCATGATCTCGACCGGCGTGGCCGTTGTCTTGCCGAGGCCGATAGCTGCAGCCGCGGCGGCCGGCAAGGTGATCGACTTCTGGCTGCGCGAGACGATGATGCCGCCTTCGGACAGCTTCGTCTTGTCGTAATCCTGCCAGCTTGAGCGGGCGAGAGCGAACATACGCCGGCGCTCGGCCATCGAAGCGGCCATGTCGGGATCGGGATCGATGAAGATGTCGCGATGATCGAAGGCGGCGATCAGCCGGGTCTGCTCCGACAGCAGCATGCCGTTGCCGAACACGTCGCCCGACATGTCGCCAACGCCGACGACGGTGAACGGCGTGGTTTGGATGTCGCGGTTCATCTCGCGGAAATGCCGCTTGACCGCTTCCCAGGCGCCCTTGGCGGTAATGCCCATCTTCTTGTGGTCGTAGCCGGCCGAACCGCCGCTGGCGAAAGCGTCGTCGAGCCAGAAGCCGTGCCTTTCGCTGATGGCGTTGGCAATGTCCGAGAAGGTCGCCGTGCCCTTGTCCGCGGCGACGACGAAATACGGATCATCCTGATCGCGCCGCACGACGCCGGCTGGCGGGATGACGCCGTCCAGCCCGATATTGTCGGTGATCGACAACAGGCTGGAAACGTAATTCTTGTAGGCGGCCGTGCCGGCCTCGAAAATTGCGTCGCGCCCGGCGCTCATCGGCAGCTTTTTCGGGTAGAAGCCGCCCTTGGCGCCAACCGGCACGATCACCGCATTCTTGACCTGCTGTGCCTTGACCAGGCCGAGCACCTCGGTGCGATAGTCCTGCGCACGGTCCGACCAGCGCAGGCCGCCGCGCGCGACCGGGCCGAAGCGCAGATGCACACCCTCGACCTCGGAGCCGTAGACGAAGATCTCCCGCCATGGCCGCGGCGCCGGCAGCCCGTCGACCGATTGCGAATCGAGCTTGATCGCCAGCGATTGGCCTTTCCGTTTCGTATCGGCAACGAAATGATTGGTGCGCAGCGAGGCTTCGATCAGATTCAGATAACGGCGGATGATGGTGTCGTCGTCAATGTTGGGAACGTCTTCCAGCGCATCCGTGATCTTGGCTTTCAGATGTTTGGCCTGAACGACGCCTTCCGTCTCGGCCGTCGGGCTGAGGCGGGCGACAAACAGCGCATGCAGGCCGCGGGCGATCTCGGGATAACGGTTGAGTGCGGCGGCGATGAAATCCTGGCTCTGCGGGATGCCGGCCTGCTGCAGATAGCGGCCATAGGCGCGCAGGACGGTGATCTCGCCCGACCACAGGCCGGCGGTCTGGGCAAGGCCGTTATAGCCGTCATTGTCGACATCGCCGCGCCAGACGGAAAGGAACGCATCCTCGAACAGCGCGCCGCCATTGCCGAGGTCGATCGGCCTGCCGTAGCTGTTCTCGAGTTCCATGTCGTGGATGAAGACCATGCCGGATTGAATGTCGCCGACCTCGAAAGTGCGCTCGCTGATGACGCGGAAACCGATGTTTTCCAGCACGGGCACGCGCCGCGACAGCGCCACCGGGCTGCCATGGTGATAGATCTTCAGCGCCGCCTGATGCGGCTTCTGGACGGTGTGACGGTAATAGTCGATGGCGATCGGATTTGACGCATCGAGCTTGGCGATGCGCCCGGCATCGGCCAGCGCCACGGCCGGCGGAAAACTGTCGCGATAACTTTCCGAAAAACGCGAGGCGATGGCCGTGAGTCTCGCATCGGCGCCGGTCTCTGTCGCGGTCCCGCGCAGTGCATCGTCCCACGTCCGTACGATGTCGCGGATCGCCGCCTCGATCGTCGCCTGCTCGACCTTCGGCGTCTTGCCGCCGGAGCGGCCGATGATGAAATGGACGCGCGCCAGCCCGCCTTCCGGGAAGGCCGGATAATAGGCCGACAGCCGGCCTTCGAAGACGGTCTTCAGATAGGTGCCGATCTTCTCGCGCACGACGCTGTCGTAGCGGTCGCGCGGCACGAAGACGAGCACGGAGACGAAGCGGTCGAACTGGTCGACACGCACCAATGCCCTGACGCGCGGTCGCTCGATCAAGCCCAGTATGGCTTCGGCATGCTTGCGCAGGATCGGCACCGGAACCTGGAACAGCTCGTCGCGCGGATAGCTCTCCAGCACGTTGATCAAAGCTTTGCCGGAATGGTCGCTTGGATTGAAGCCGGATTTGGCAATGACGGTTTCCGCCTTCGAGCGCAGGTAGGGGATTTTCATCACCGAGCGCGTATAGGCAGTCGAGGTGAACAGGCCGACGATACGGAGCTCGCCTGAAAGCACGCCTTTGCCGGTGTAGGTCTTGACGCCAATGTAGTCGAGGTAGATGCGGCGGTGCACCGATGACTTGGCGTTGGCCTTGGTGACGATCAGCGGTTCCGGCCCATGCAGGAAGGCACGGATTTCCGGCGTCGTGCTCACCGCTTCGGTGCCGCGCCTGAGCACCAGCACGTCGGGATCGGAAAGGATGCCGAGGCCGGGCTTTTCGGCGCGCTCGAGCATGCCGCTCGTCTCGCCGCCAGTGTAGTTGAATTCGCGCATGCCGAGAAAGGTGAAATTGTCGTCGCGCAGCCATTCGAGGAAGGCGATCGCCTCGGTGACATGGGCCTTGTCGAGCGGCACTGGCGAGTAGCGGAATTCCGAGATCGCCTGGTCGAGGCGGGCAAGCATCGGCTTCCAGTCGGTGACGGCGGCTCGCACCTGGCCGAGCAGCTTCGTCAGGCGTGCGGCCAGGCCTTCGGCCTGCTCGGCCGAAAGGCGGCCGATATGGACATGGATGACGCTCAGTCGGTCATGGCTGTGGTCGCCCTTGGCATAACCGCCATCGCCGAGGATTTCGTCGACGCCGTTCTTGCCGTGCCTGACGACTATGACCGGATGGGTAACCAGCAGCGGCTCGCCGGCGCTTTCTGTAATCTCGCCGAGGACGGAATCGAACAGGAACGGCATGTTGTCGTTGACGACGGTGATCACCGTCATCGGCCGGCCCTGGCGGACGACACCGGAATCGACGTCTATGGCAACGACGCAGTCGTCCTTCTTGTGCCTGGACACTGCGCGGCCGGCGAGTTCGGCAGCGCGTTCGAGATCGATGACGTCGTAGGCGGCGACATCTTCGGCCGGAGCTCGGGCCAGCAGGTAGTCGGCAAGCCTGCCGGGCTTTTCGCCACCCGCGGCTTCACCCCTCGTCACGCCGGCTTTTTTCAACCGGCTCGCTGACTTTACGCTGGCCATGAGTCCCTCCCGTCACATGTTTTTGCGGCTATGCTAACAGATGACGGGTATTTGGCGACAAAGGTTTGACGGCTTGCGACGAAATGTCGGAATTCACCGGCAGCCTGGCGAAAACGAGGAGAAATCCGCCATGACGGAGAAAATTACCGCGCTTGACCTGGCACCGGCGGAGCTGAGCGACGCGACCAAGGCCTATTTCGCCAAGTGCCGGGAGAAGCTCGGCCTCGTTCCCAATGTGCTGCTCGCCTATGCCTTCGACGAGAAGAAGCTGCGCGCTTTCACCGACATGTACAATGATTTGATGCTGGGTGAATCCGGCCTGTCGAAACTCGAGCGCGAGATGATCGCGGTGGCCGTCTCGTCGGTCAACCATTGCTACTATTGCCTGGTCGCGCATGGCGCGGCGGTGCGCCAGCTTTCCGGCGACCCGGCCTTCGGCGAGATGATGGTGATGAATTTTCGCGCCGCCGAGCTGTCGGACAGGCAACGCGCCATGCTCGAATTCGCGGTGAAGCTGACCGGGCAGCCGGCAAAGATCGTCGAAGCGGACCGGGCGGCGCTGCGGCAAGTCGGCTTTTCCGACCGCGACATCTGGGACGTCGCCTCGACCGCGGCGTTCTTCAACATGTCGAACCGGCTTGCATCGGCAATCGACATGCGGCCGAACGATGAATACCATGCGATGGCGCGATAGGGCACCGCCGTTGCGAGCCAACCGCACATTATATTAGCTACTTCGCATTCTCGTTGCTTGTTTGCCGGTTTGGTCCGATGATCGGCATGCGGCATGACCGCATGCCGGTTCGATGCCGCCGATCAAAGGAGGAGAACATGGCGAAATTTCTCTACGTCTATCATGGCTCGGGCAAGATGCCGACCGAGGAGGCCGAACGGAAGGCAGCGATGGATGCCTGGAACGGCTGGTACGGCAAGCTTGGCTCAGCCGTGGTCGACGGTGGCAATCCAGTCGGCATGTCGAAGACCCTGCTGCCCGGCGGCAAGGTCGAGAACAATGGCGGTAGCAATCCGACCGCCGGTTACACCATCATCGAAGCGAAAGACATCGACGATGCCGTCGGCAAAGCCAAGGATTGTCCTATCCTGACGGACCCGGGTTTCAGCGTCGAGATTGCGCCGATAATCGAAATGGGTTGACGCGCCGGCTCAGGACCGCGCCGCGATAGCCGCCGCAGCGCCGGCCATGGTTCCGGCGCTGACGCGGTTGGCGATCTTCATCGCCCGCTTGCTTTTGAGCAGCTTGCGCGCCTGTGATGCGGCGAGCACCCAGGTCAAATCGATAGCGACCAGGACAACGGCCATGGTCGCGGTCAGCTCGACCCAGCCGATCATGCTGACCGAACCGAGGTCGATGATGGTCGGCAGCAGCGCCAGGTAGAACATCATGATCTTCGGGTTGCCGAGCGTCACCGCCATGCCGGCAAAGAACAGCTTGGTGGGCGAATCTTCGCGCGGCAGCGAACCTTCTTTTGCCTCGACCGGCGCGGTCCACATCTTCCAGGCCAGCCAGGCGAGATAGGCGACGCCGACCCACTTCACGACGACAAAGGCAAAATGGAACGTCTGCGCCACCACGGCGAGGCCAAACACCGCCAGGGACAGCCAGATCGCTTCGCCGATCCACATGGCAAGCAGGAACGGAAACACGTCGCGAAACCCTTTCGAGATGACCCGCGCCACAAGAGCGGCGATCGATGGGCCGGGCGAGCCGGCTGCAACAAGCAGGGCGCCGGCAAAAATCAGCAGCGACGTGAAATGCATGACGCGGTCTCGTTTGAAATGTTTGGGTCGTTCAACATAACCCAACTGTTCCGGCGACGGTAGCGTCTACCGAAAGAAGGCTTGTCGGCCAGGCACCTCACGGCTAGAGATGTCGTTCCGAAATCCTTTCCGAGCTTCACTTTGCCTGCGTAACCGCCGGTCTCGTCAACTCCCCCAACACAGAGCAGGGCGTCGCAGCCGCGATGCCTGTTTTCACATCATGTGTTCCTCGGGTGGCGGTTCGAGGCCGGTTTGGCACTGCTGAACCGCTGTCGCGCATAACCACCCGCGACACCTGATTTCCAACTGCCGCAGTCTCTCGCCACGCCGTGCCCGCAAGGGTTCTCGATATCGCCGATCTGACGAACTTCCCGACGGGAAGGGCTTTTCGGCATGCCTTCGATACTGCGTATCCGCTGGGCGATCACACCCAAGACCGCACCTCGACCTCACCTCAACTGCAATCGCTGCGGCGGCCTGAAAGCCTATCGCTGCAGCGGCAAATTCCGGGTCAATGCCAACGGCAAGCGCATTGACGCCTGGTTGATCTACCGCTGCATCGACTGCGACAATTCCTGGAATTTCGGCATTCTGGAGCGCTGCAGCCGCCGCGATATCGAACCGGCAATATTGCAGGCGCTCGAAAGCAATGATCCGGTCCTGGCGCGGCGCCATGCTTTCGATGTTGCCGCATTGCGAAGCAGGATCGGGCGCGTCGAGGAGTTTCCTGAAGCCATCGTTCATAAGCAGGTGCTCGGGGACAGGCCGGGAAATACCAGCGCTCTCGAACTTCAGCTCTGGCTCGAAATGCCGACAACGCTGCGGCTCGATCGGTTGCTGGCCAGCGAACTCGGTGTCTCGCGATCGCGGCTTCAGGTTTGGGAAGAGAAACGATTGCTGGTCATTGGTCCGGACGGGGCCAAAGCCTTGCGCCGGCCGGCGCGGGCGGGAACGGCGATCCGGATCCACCTGTCTGGCGAACCAGACCGGGACGAAATCATTTCGGCTGCAGGTGGATGAGGCGACGGCAAGGGAATCCGTAATCAGAGACAGTTACGGCCAAGGGTCAGTCGCCCTCTTTGGAGGCCGAGCCAATCAAACCCTTGGCCGCATCGAGATCGCTGTCGGCGACTTGCACATGGATCAAGCCAAGCCTGCCCGTGTCGAGAAGATAATTCGCGAGAGCATAAATTCCATACGCGTCGAGCATCGACACGCAAACTTCGGCCTCGGGTCGATTGTCGTATATGACAGCCGTGACGAGTTTACCGCTCATTGCGCGGTATTGCCTTTTACGCCGCGCCGACCACTTTCGCCGACTTCTCAAAACGCTTGCGCTCGTTCGGATCGAGATAGAGCTTGCGCAGGCGGATGGTCTTCGGCGTCACTTCGACCAGCTCGTCGTCCTGGATCCAGGCCAGCGCGCGTTCCAGCGTCATGCGGATCGGCGGTGTCAGCTTCACCGCCTCGTCCTTGCCGGCGGCGCGGATGTTGGTCAGCTTCTTGCCCTTGAGCACGTTGACTTCGAGGTCGTTGTCCCTGGAATGGATGCCGATGATCATGCCCTGATAGACCTTGACGCCGGGGTCGATGACCATCGGGCCGCGGTCTTCCAGGTTCCACATGGCGTACGCCACCGATTCACCCTGTTCATTGGAGATCAGCACGCCGTTGGTACGGCCCGGCAGCTCACCCTTGTAAGGTTCATAGGCATGGAACAGCCGGTTCATCACAGCGGTGCCGCGCGTGTCGGTCAACAGTTCCGACTGGTAGCCGATCAGGCCGCGCGTCGGTGCGTGGAAGACGATGCGCTGGCGATTGCCGCCCGAAGGGCGAAGCTCGACCATCTCGGCCTTGCGCTCCGACATCTTCTGCACGACGACGCCGGCATGCTCCTCGTCGACGTCGATGACGACTTCCTCGACCGGCTCCAGTAATTCGCCGCTGTCGCCCTTCTGCATGACGACGCGCGGCCGCGACACGGCGATCTCAAAACCTTCGCGGCGCATCGTCTCGATCAGCACGGCCAACTGCAATTCGCCGCGGCCGGAGACGAAGAACGAATCCTTGTCCGGCGATTCCTCGATCTTCAGCGCGACATTGCCTTCAGCCTCGCGCAGCAGGCGGTCGCGGATGACGCGGCTGGTCACCTTGTCGCCTTCGGTGCCGGCCAGCGGGGAATCATTGACCAGGAACGACATCGTCACGGTCGGCGGATCGATCGGCTGCGCATGCAGCGGTTCGGTCACCGACGGGTCGCAGAACGTGTCGGCGACGGTGCCCTTCGACAGGCCGGCAATAGCGACGATGTCGCCCGCCTGCGCCTCGTCGATGGGCTGGCGCTCGAGCCCTCGGAAAGCGAGGATCTTCGAGATTCGGCCGGTTTCGACCTGGGTGCCGTCATGGTGCAGCACCTTGACCGCCTGGTTGGATTTCAGCGTGCCGGATTCGATACGGCCGGTGATGATGCGGCCGAGGAACGGATTGGCTTCCAGGATGGTACCGATCATGCGGAACGGGCCGGGATGAACGGTCGGCGCCGGCACGTGCTTGATGACGAGGTCGAACAGCGGCGCCAGAGCCTGGTCCTTCGGACCTTCGGGGTTTTCCGAAACCCAGCCGTCGCGGCCTGAACCATAAAGGATAGGGAAGTCGAGCTGCTCGTCGGTAGCGTCAAGTGCTGCAAAAAGATCGAACACCTCGTTGACCACTTCGACGTGGCGGGCATCTGGCCGGTCGATCTTGTTGATGACGACGATCGGCTTCAGTCCAACCTTGAGTGCCTTGCCGACCACGAATTTGGTCTGCGGCATCGGCCCCTCTGCGGCGTCGACCAGCACGATGGCCGAATCCACCATCGACAGAATGCGCTCGACCTCGCCGCCGAAGTCGGCGTGGCCGGGCGTGTCGACGATGTTGATTCGGGTGTCCTTCCAGTCGACCGAGGTCGCCTTGGCCAGGATGGTGATGCCGCGTTCCTTTTCGAGGTCGTTCGAATCCATGGCGCGCTCGGCGACGCGCTGGTTGTCGCGGAACGAGCCGGACTGTTTCAGAAGCTGGTCGACGAGGGTGGTTTTTCCATGGTCGACGTGCGCGATGATCGCGATATTGCGGATTTTCATGTTTCGGTCTCGGGAGCGTTGCAGGCAGCAGGCCAAAAGGCGCTGCCTCTTTCGGTTGGGCGGCTCATACAGGGTTTTTCGCAATTGCGAAAGAGGAGGCGAGCCACCAAATAAAGTCACCAAATCTTAAATGTCTTGGTGTGAAGTGGAATTATTAACCAAGGCGGAACCTTTCATGGTCCGGACAGTTCGAATTTCATGATCGAGATAGGCATCAAACTCCGGCCGATTTTGGCATGTACCGCGCTCGCCGTCCTCCTCGCGGCCGGCGCGGCGCAGTCGGCGGCGTCGTTCAAGGAGACGCGGTCTGCTTTGCCGTCCGACAAGCCGTCGGCGGAGCAGCTTTTTGCCGATGCTCCCGATGGCGTCGATCCGGTGGTGACCGGGCCGGTCAGCGCCGCCTTCAAGCAGCGGCAGCAAAATGCCGGATGCGACAGCGCCGTCTGGCCCAACATTCCCGTCGTCTGCTATCCCGATTGATATACGTCCTACCCTCGGGCTGGCCCGAGGGTAGTGGCGCCGTCGCTCACGCCGACCGCACCGGATCGAGCGTGACCTTGTAGAGTTCGCTGTCGTCGCGATCCATCAGCCGCACCGTCAACTGCTCGGTGGCGCCATCGATTTCGACGAGCCCGAAGAACTGCAGGCCGGCCGAAGGCGCCAGGTTTTGACCCTGTTCGGCAGTTGGTGCCTTTATGAACTTCAGCTCCGGGCCGAATGTCATATCGAAACCATTAGGCCCGAACGTGCCGGAATGGATCGGACCCGAAACGAATTCCCAAAACGGATTGAAGTCCTGGAACTGCGCCTTGTCCGGATTGTAGTAATGCGCGGCTGTGTAATGCACGTCTGCGGTGAGCCAGACAGTATTGCTGATACCCGCATTCTTTATATAGCGAAGAAGGTCGGCAATTTCCAGCTCACGCCCTTTGGCCGGGCCATTGTCGCCATTGCTGACCGCCTCGGCCCCTACCTTCTTGGTGCCGTCGTTCCAGACGACGAGGCCGAGCGGCATGTCGGCGGCGATGATTTTCCAGGTTGCGTTGGAATTCGCCAGTTCACGCTTCAGCCACTTGATCTGCTGTTCACCGAGGATGCGCGATTGCGGCGTCATCGTCTCCTGCATATCCGGACCGTTGGGGCCGCGGTAGGAACGCATGTCGAGGAAGAACACGTCGAGCAGCGGACCATAGGCGATCTTGCGGTAGACGCGGCCGGGCTCCGACGGCTCGTAACGGATCGTCGTCATTTCGTGGAAGGCGCGCGCCGCACGTGCCGCCAGCACATGGATGGATTTTTCAGTGTAGCGATCGTCGGCGCTCAGGTCCTTCGAGTCCGACCAGTTGTTCAGCACCTCGTGGTCATCCCACTGATAGAAGGTCGGACAGATGGCGCTGAGCGCCAGCACATGCCTGTCCATCATGTTGTATTTCCACTGCGCCCGGTATTCGTCCAGCGTCTCGGCAACCTTGCGCTTCTCATCGATCAGCACTTTGTTTTTCCACTTGCCGCCGTTGGGCAGGTCGACCTCGTCCTTCATCGCACCATCGGCATAGATCGTATCGCCCGAATGCAGGAAGAAGTCGGGCGTGTGCTTGGCAATGGTGGCGTAGGTCTTCATGCCGGTCTCGTCGATGCCCCAGCCTTGGCCGGCGGTGTCGCCCGACCAGGCAAAGCGAATGTCGCGTTTCGAGGCAGGTGCCGTGCGGAAGCGGCCGACGACCGGCTCGGAAACGGCGTTGATGTCGGCAAGATCGGCCGCGACCATGCGGTAGAAGATGTCCTGGTCGGAGGCGAGATCGGTAAGCAGCCGCTTCACCGTATAATCGCTGGCCGGCGAGCTATCGAGCGGCGCCAGGCGGACGGCATTGGTGAAGCTTTCGGTCGGCGACACCTCGAACATGACGCGCGACGGCCGGTCGGTGCGTGTCCAGACCATGCCGCTGGTGGCGTCGACGTCGCCGGACTGGATGCCATGGGTGAAAGCCGGGCGCTGATTGGCGCGCGAGTAATAGGGAAGGGCGAGGCCCGAGGCGCCGACCAGGCCAACGGCGCTGGCCGACGTGACGAACGCGCGCCGCGTCATCGAAATCTTGTTCATGGCTGTCTCCTGGATGGCATTGAACGTCGCCGCCAAGCTCCAGCTTCAATGTTTCAGGCACATTTCGAAACGATGAAGGTTTGATAACAGTGAACAGGCTGGCGAATCTCCCTCCTTGAGGGGGAGATGTCGCCGAAGGCGACAGAAGGGGGTCGTCTCGCATGGAGCACCGACCTCTTGCATCGGCGATAAGGGGCCGAGCCCAGTCGGACCGACCCCCTCTGGCCGCTTCGCGGCCATCTCCCCCTCAAGGGGGGAGATTAGCACGGCCGATCGCGCCCTACGCCGGCTGCGGTTCCGGATCAAACGCCGGGCGGCTGGTGTTGATCAGCAGCGAGATGCAGGCGGCGGCTATTGCCGTCATGCCGGCGATCAGGAAGGCAAGCTCATAGTTGCCCTGAAGCTCACGCATGGTGCCACCGAAGGCAGCGGCGGTTGCCGCACCCACCTGATGGCCGGCGACGATCCAGCCGAAGACGATCGGCCCGCTGCGGTCGCCGAACGCCTCGTTGGAAAGCCTGAGCGTCGGCGGCACCGTGGCGATCCAGTCCAGTCCGTAAAACACGGCGAAGATGATCAGGCTGGTCGCCGAGAAGCCGGAATAGGGCAAATAGATCAGCGACAGGCCGCGAATACCGTAATAGACGCCGAGCAGCTTGCGCGGGTCGAAACGGTCGGTGAGCCAGCCCGACAGCGTTGTGCCGATAAGATCGAAGATGCCCATCATCGAGAGCAGGCCTGCAGCCTGCACTTCGCCAATGCCCATATCGCCGCAAAAGGCGATCAGGTGCGTGCCGACCAACCCGTTGGTGGTGAAGCCGCAAACGAAGAAGGTGGCGAACAGATACCAAAAGACGCGCGTGCCGGCGGCGCGGCGCAGCGTGCTCATCGTATGCGCGAGGAAATTGCCTTGCGCGGCAGGTGGTGACGGCGGCACGTCGTCGAGCTCGGCGCCATAGCGTACCATGCCGATGGAGGCCGGCCGCTCCGGCACCAGCAGCCAGACCAGCGGCAGCAGGCAGGCGGTGGCAACCGAGACCGCGATGACAACCGGCTTCCAGCCACCCGACTGAGCCAGCGCGGCGATCAGCGGCAGGAAGACCAGCAGCCCGGTGGCACTGGACGCCGACATCAGTCCCATCACCAAGCCGCGATTGGTCTTGAACCAGCGGTTGACGATGGTCGCGCCGAGCACGGTGGCGACGGCGCCCGAGCTGACGCCGGAAAACACGCCCCAGGTGAGGAGCAGATGCCACGGTTTGGTCATCAACAGGCTGAGCGCGGTCGATCCCGACATCAACAGCAGCGCGGCAAGCAAGGTGCGGCGCAGCCCGATCCGCTCCATCAGCGCCGCGGCAAACGGCCCGGTCAGGCCATAGAGGAAGATGCCGGTGGCCGCCGCCAGCGACACCACGTCGCGCCGCCAGCCGAAACTGTTCTCCAGCGGCAGCATCATGACTGCCGGCGCCGAACGCAGGCCCGCTGCGATCAGCAGGCAAAGGAAGATGACGGCGACCACGACGAAAGCGTAGCGCTGGCCAAACGGGCGGGATTGAGCTATCATGTTACTGACCGGTACGTTGCAGGAATGCGAAACATACGTACCGACCGGTAACATTGTCAACCAGCTAATCGGCAGACCAGGCATGAAAAGCATTGAACCAACGATCAAGGCGAATGACGCACCCCCGCCTCGCGCCGCCGAACGGATTCTCCAGGTGGCGCGCGATCTGTTCTACCGGCAAGGCATCAGGGCGATCGGCGTCGACGAGATCGTGCGGCGTGCCGGCGTCACCAAGCCCAGCCTCTACCGCAGCTTTCCGTCCAAGGACGAGCTGGCCGCATCCTATCTCCGGCACTATGACCTCGAATTCTGGGAGCGCTTCGACGAGGCGGTGAATGCCCATCCCGGCGATCCGCGCGCGCAGATCGTCGCCTTCCTGACGCGTGTCGGCAAGCGTACGCAAAGGCCCGATTATCGTGGCTGCGGCATGACCAATGCCGCGGTCGAATATCCCGAACATGGCCATCCGGCCCGCGTCGTGAGCGAGGCCAACAAGCAGGAACTGCGCCGCCGCTTGCGCGCCATGGCGGCGGCGATGGGCGCCGGCGACGCCGAGACGCTGGGCGACGGGCTGCTGCTGCTGATCGAGGGCGCCTATATTAGCGGCCAGCTGTTCGGTGCCGGCGGACCGGCGCAGTCGGTGGCCCGCAACGCCGATTTTCTGATAGAGGCAAGTTTGAAGAAATAGTGTTCCGTTTTGCCAGACCACTGTGCGCAGCCTGACTTCCTCTAGGCTGCTGCTAAATTTGACGGTACGCTGCGCCCCCGAAACTGAGTTGTTCCGCCATGCGCGCTCTCTTGATCCCGCTTGTCCTCGCCGGTTTCTGCCAGGCGGCCCGGGCCGGCGACATATCCAGCGTCTATACCGATCTCGATTGGGAGAAGGACTGCGTCACCTATGCCCAAGCGGAAGAAGGCGACGGGGACTGGGCCGATCTCGCCTGTTCGGGCTACCGCGGTTACCCGGTGCTGGTTTCCTACGACGATGCGCGGGAATCGCTGTTCTACGGCTTTCCACCTGGCGATATGACCACGGTCTGGGAAAGCTTTTCCGGCCTCAATTCGGCTGGACCCAAAGTAGAGTGGCGGATCGAAACCAACGGCAAAACTGCCATTCCCTTCGCCGTCATTCATCGTCGCTCGATCAGCGATACCGAGGGCGAGAACAAGTCGACGGAAGTGCTGATCGTCGCCAAGGTTGCCCAGCCTGACGCCCGCGAAGGCTGCACGATCGGCCTTGTGCTCGCCACCGGCAATCCCGCCGCCAACGATCAGGCGCGCAAGCTTGCCGACGAGAAGGCACGCACCTTCGCCTGCGGCAAGGACAAGCGCGTAGTGATCGGCGACGCGCCCGCTTTCGGCCGCGTCGACAACTGATTATTTGCGCCCGACAATTACTTGCGCCTGGCCCGCTCGATTGCCTCGACGATCATCTTCTTGGCATAGGCCGCATCGTACCAGCCTTCGATCTTGACCCATTTGCCGGGTTCGAGATCCTTGTAGTGCTCGAAAAAGTGCTGCACTTGCTGGCGGGTGATGTCGGGCAATTGCGTGTATTCGTGGACGTCCTCGTAACGCAAGGTCAGCTTGGGTGAAGGCACCGCGATCACCTTCTCGTCCTGGCCCGCATTGTCCTCCATCACCAGCACGCCGATCGGCCGCACATTGATGACGCAGCCTGGCACCAGCGCGCGCGTGTTGCAGACCAGCACGTCGATCGGGTCGCCGTCGCCCGACAGCGTATGCGGTACGAAACCGTAATTGCCGGGATAACGCATCGACGTGTGCAGGAAGCGGTCGACGAACAGGGTGCCGGCTTCCTTGTCCATCTCGTACTTGATCGGCTCGCCGCCGATCGGCACCTCGATTATGACGTTGACGTCCTCGGGCGGGTTCTTTCCGCTGGCAATCGCTTCGATACGCATCGCTTTATCCCTCTCTCGATTGGAGATCGATAGCGGGCGACGGCGAATGGTGCAATGCGGCGAATGGTACGGGGAGATCGTCCGAACCGAAAACCGGCCGGATCATGCGCTGGCCGTCATTCCCAGACGAAAGCGACCTTCTTCAGCGCCTTCTGCTCGAAGATCTCGACGCCCTCGGCAACATCGCGGCCGCCGGCGCCGGCATAGAAGGCAAGTGCGTTCTGATTGTCTTCCAGCGCCCAGACCACCATGCCTTTCAGGCCATGGTCGGCCAGCCGTGCCCGCGCGGCCGAGAACAGCCGGCTGCCGAGCCCGATGCCTTGATATTCCGGCCGCAGGTAAAGTTCGTAGATCTCGCCCTGCTGCCTGAGTTCGCGGGCGCGGTTCTTGCCGATCGTCGCATAGCCGGCAATTTTGCCGCCGATTTCGACGACCAGGACGGTGGCAGCGCGGCGAATGGCATTCGCCCACCAGTCGGCGCCGCGGCGGTTGATCATCGATGTCAGCGTGCGGTGCGGGATGATGCCCGAATAGGCGCCGCGCCAGGCCTCGAGATGCACGTCGGCGATGGCGGCTGCATCGCGCGGTTCGGCTTTCCTGATGTCGATGCTCAGCGTATTCATGATTGGTTAACCATAAACCCGCCGCGCCCGATTGCAAGAGTCCGGTCAACCGCCGCGATGCTTTCACACAGCCGGACGGTGCGTCCTTGAGACGCTGCGAAACCGCTTTTGGCGAGATCAAATCTCGACCAGATGGTCGTCCAGTTCGTTGCTGTCGCCGGTCGAGACCGGAAAATGCTCGGCCAGTACCGCACCGACTGCTTGGATCGCCTTGACGAACCCCTCGGCAAGCCGATCGTCGCCGGCATGCGCCGTAAGGTCGCGGACGACACCGTCCCAGACATGCTGGCCGACACGAGAATCGATCCCGCTGTCGGCGACCACCTCGGCGTAGCGCTCGGCAATCGAGACGAACACCAGCACGCCAGTGCGCGCCGTGGTGCGGTGGACGTTGCGGGCGAGGAACTGCTTCATCGCATTGGCGTGGGCGGCCTGGTAGCGCAGCCGCCTCGGCACCAAATGGATGCGCAATGCCGGCAATGCCCACAACAGGATGAGCACACTGGCAAGCGCCAGAAGCTCGGCGATGACGAAATGCGGCAAGCGGATCGACAGCCACCAGGCTTCCAGCCCATAACCGACGCCGAGGCTGACGACGAGCATGCCGAGCATCGCCATGAAAGCGGCCGGAAAGAAATAGCCGTCGCTGGCATGCGCCACGACGCAGTAGATCTCGCCGTCGGTCTTTGATTCGGCAGCGCGGATCGCATCGGCGATGCGCTCATGATCCTCGGGGCTGATCGGTGGTGTTGCCATGATTGATGTCTCACCAGCTTCCTGAAGAACCGCCGCCGCCGGACGAACCGCCACCGCCTGAAAACCCGCCGCCGGAACTTCCAGACGACCAACCGCTGCCGGAACTTCCAGACGACCAGCCACTGCCGGACGAGGTCCCAGACGTCCAGCCACCGCCACCGGAGGATGACGAAGCTGGCCCACGGCCGTAGCGAAACGTCATGCCCAGCCACTTGTACACGCCCGGCGACAGTTTCGTGCCGAAGATCGGCGGCAGGAACGCCATTGCCAAGCCGCCGAAGAACATCGTCGCCCACAGGACAATGAACAGCATGAAGATGGGATCGACAGGATTGTCATTCGCCGGGTTGCGCTTGCCGCGCGCCTCCAGTTCTTCGGGATTGCCTTCCAGCACCATGATCATGTCGTCGACGGCCTTGCTGATGCCGCCTGAGAAATCGCCGGCACGGAAGGCCGGCACCATGTCGTTTTCGATGATCAGCTTGGTGTGCAGGTCGGTCAGCGTGCCTTCCAGCCCATAGCCGACTTCGATGCGCATCTTGCGGTCGTTCGGCGCCACCAGAAGCAGGACGCCGTTGTTCTCCTTCGCCTGGCCGAGTCTCCAGGCGCGGAACAGCCGGTTGGCGTAAGGCTCGATCTCCTCGCCGTCGAGGCTGGGGATGGTCGCGACGACGATCTGGTCGGACCCTTTGGTCTCGAACTCGGCAAGCTTCTGCGTCAGCGCCGCCTCGGTCGCGGCATCGATGATGCCGGCATTGTCAACGACCCGTCCGGTCAGCACCGGCAGTGCGGCGGCGAAGGCCGCGAAGCCGACCAGCAGCACCGCCATGGCCAACAGCGCGGTGCCGATCATTTTGATGAAACGGCCGGATTTCACCGGGCTGATGGCGTGTCTTGTCATCTCGTCACCAACTTCCCGAGGAGCCGCCGCCGCCGGACGAACCGCCGCCGCCGGAAAACCCGCCACCGCTTGAACCCGACGACCATCCCCCGCCGGAACCTCCCGACCAGCCGCCGGACGACCGCCGGTTTGGCTCGAAGGTCATGCCCAGCCAGCGATAGCGGCCGGGACCGATCTTCTGGCCGAAGATCGGCGGCAGGATGGAGGCTGCGAGGCCGCCGAAAAAGATGATTGCCCAGATGGCTATGAAGATCGTGAAGAACAGATCGTCGCTGTTGAACGGCGGCTGCTGGTTGCGTTCGCCGCGCGCCTCCAGTTCTTCGGGATTGCCTTCCAGCACCATGATCATGTCGTCTACGGCCTTGCTGATGCCGCCGGAGAAATCGCCGGCACGGAAGGCCGGCACCATGTCGTTTTCGATGATCAGCTTGGTGTGCAGGTCGGTCAGCGTGCCTTCCAGCCCATAGCCGACTTCGATGCGCATCTTGCGGTCGTTCGGCGCCACCAGAAGCAGGACGCCATTGTTCTCCTTCGCCTGGCCCAGTTTCCAGGCGCGGAACAGCCGGTTGGCGTAAGGCTCGATCTCCTCGCCGTCGAGGCTGGGGATGGTCGCGACGACGATCTGGTCGGACCCTTT
The DNA here is from genome assembly GCF_040320005.1 of Mesorhizobium sp. M0816. NCBI lineage: Bacteria > Pseudomonadati > Pseudomonadota > Alphaproteobacteria > Hyphomicrobiales > Phyllobacteriaceae > Mesorhizobium > Mesorhizobium sp. M0816. The sequence continues at coordinate 306,720 of NZ_JAMYOT010000008.1, forward strand.
CGTCTCGAACTCGGCAAGCTTCTGCGTCAGCGCCGCCTCGGTCGCGGCTTCGATGATGCCGGCATTGTCGACGACCCGTCCGGTGAGGGTTGGCAGGTCGGCGGCGAAGGCGATGACAGGGAGGAACAGACCAAGGCAAAGAAGAAGCAAAGTGACGCTCAGAAGCGTCAGGTTTGTATTCCGTCGCGCCCCTCTCTGTCCTCCCGGACATCTCCCCCACTTGGGGGGAGATCGACTATCGCGACCGCTTTCGCCAACTCCCAAGGTCGGTGATTGGCCGCCTTGGCAAGAGCTGCCAATCTCCCCCCAAGTGGGAGAGATGTCCGGCAGGACAGAGGGGGGCGCGACGGAATACAAGGCCAACAGGCCCAGGCTCAACAGGCGCCGTTCACCCGCCTTGCGTGGTGTTGGTGCCGAAATCGACCTTCGGCGGCTGCATCTTATCCTCCTCGATGGTGAAATTCGCAAACGGCTGGTTGCCGCGGAACCACAAGGTCGCCCAGATCACCGACGGGAAGGTCCTCAGCGTCAGATTGTACTCTCTCACTGCCTGGATATAGTCGCGGCGGGCGACCGTGATCCGGTTCTCGGTGCCTTCGAGTTGTGCTTGCAGCGCCAGAAAGTTCTGGTTGGCCTTGAGATCGGGATAGTTCTCCACCACCGCCAGCAGGCGCGACAGCGCGCTGGTCAGGCCGGCCTGGCTGTCCTGGAATTTCTTGAAGGCTTCCGGATTGTTCAGCGTTTCCGGCGTCACGGTCACCTGCGTCGCCTTGGCGCGCGCTTCGACCACGGCATCGAGCGTGTCCTTCTCGTGCGCGGCGTAGCCCTTGACCGTGTTGACCAGATTGGGGATGAGATCGGCGCGGCGCTGGTATTGATTCAACACCTCGCTCCATGCGGCCTTGGCGTTTTCCTCAGCCGTCGGAATGGTGTTGTAGCCGCAGCCGGCAAGCAGCGGCAGCATGACGGCCATGATCAGGAACGCAGCTAAATTACGAAAGATTGGCGGCGAAGAAAGGCGCTGGGCAAGCATGATAAGTCCCCTCGATAGCATTGGCAGGCGAAGCATTAGCACAATCCTTGCGTAAGAAAATGACTTCGGCCGAGAAGTGTTACTGGTTTCTGCCATTCGCCGTCGGGCCCTGTGACAGACGAGGCGAACGGGTTAAGCTCGGCATAAAACGGGACATCACCATGGCGAAACGCCACGACAGCGACGCGGAATCGCGCCGCATCATCGAACGGGTGGCGCGCGAGACCGACCCGGGGGGCACCTCGTTCCTTGCACGAACCACTAAAGGCGCGCGCGACCACGTCACCGCGGCCGATGCCGACCGGTCGGACCCGATCGAATATTGGGGCACCCGCATCGGTCGGGCAGCGGGCTTGCTTATTGCCATCGGCCTGTTGATCTGGCTCGTGCTTTTCGTCACCAGGGGCAGTTAGGAAAATCAATGAGTGCCGAAAAAACCGAGGCGCCGCGCGCGGTCATCGTCGTCTCCAGCCATGTCGCCCGTGGCTCGGTCGGCAACCGTGCCGCTGTCTTTGCGCTGGAGACGCTCGGCTTTCCGGTTTGGGCGGTACCGACCGTCATCCTGCCCTGGCATCCAGGCCATGGCCGGGCCACCCGCATCGTGCCGCCGCTGGAGCAGTTCAAGGCGCTGATGGCCGACCTCGAGCGCGCGCCGTGGCTGGGCGAGGTCGGCGCCGTGCTGTCCGGCTATCTCGGCGAGGCTGGCCAGGCCGAAGCCGTCGCTTCGCTGGTCGGCGCAGTGAAGGCGAAGACGCCGGACGCCCTCTATATCTGCGATCCGGTGATGGGCGATTCGGGCGGGCTCTACGTACCTGAGCCGACCGCAATCGCCATGCGCGACCGGCTGATGCCGATCGCCGATATCGCCACGCCCAACCGCTATGAGCTGGAATGGATGGCCGGAGCGCCGCTGCCCGACTTGAAATCGGCAATGGCTGCGGCCCTGCAGGCCGGCCCACCGGCCATGCTGGTCACATCGGCGCCGGCGATGATGGCCGGCGGCACCGGCAATTTACTGCTCGCCGGCAGAGAGGCACTGCTTGCCGAACACCGGCTCATCGACAAGCCGCCGAATGGGCTCGGCGACCTGACGGCGGCCGTCTACCTGGCGCGGATCCTGTCCGGCCAGCCGGCCGCCAAGGCGCTGCAATCGACCACGGCGGCGGTCTACGAGATCCTGGCGCGGACCGCCAAGCGCGGCGGCGACGAGTTGCAGCTCGAGACCGATGCCCAGAGCCTGTCGCACCCGATGGCGATGGTGCAGCTTCGCCATCTCCTGCATCCGGAACGGGACCGCCGGGCGTGACGCAGGCCGAAGACGCCGTGCCCCAGGATGATGCGCCCAAGGATGTTGCGCCCGACGATGTTATGCCCTGGGGTGTTGTGCTTGTCGGCGTCGACGGTTGCAAGGCCGGCTGGATAGCCGTCCGCCGCGATCCCGGTGCGGCACCGTCGACAGCCGTTTTCCCAAGCTTCGCGGCGTTGCTCGACCGACTGCCCGCCGACTCGTTGGTAGCGGTCGATATGCCAATCGGCCTGCCCGATTTCTCCCAAAGAGGCGGTCGCGGCCCGGAGGCGCTGGTGCGGCCGCTGCTTGGGGCCCGGCAGTCCAGTGTCTTTGCCATCCCCTCCCGCGCCGCGCTCTACGCGGAGATCGAAGCCTTCACCACGGTCGACGCCTGGTACGCCGCACATCGCAAGGCAAGTGAGGTAGCCAAGACGACCTCAGATCCGCCGCGCGGTGTCTCGATCCAGGCCTTCGGCATCTTCGCCAAGATCCGTGAGATCGATTCGCTGCTGATCGCGCGCCCCGAACTACGCAGCCGCGTGTTCGAATCGCATCCGGAAGTTGCCTTCTGCAAACTGAACGGCGACCGGGCGATGCGCCTGCCAAAGAAGATCAGGGGCAACATCAATCCGGCCGGCATGGCCGAACGCAAGGCGCTGCTTGCCCGGCATGGCTATAGCGAGGATTTTCTCGACCAGACGCCGCCGCGCGGCGCGGCCGCCGACGATTTCCTCGATGCCGCTGCGATGATGCTGGTTGCCGGCCGCATCGTCAAAGGCGAGGCAATGCCGTTTCCGGATCCGCCCCTCGCCGATCGTTTCGGCATTCCCGTCGCCATCTGGGCCTGAGGACCAGGGCCAACATTTTGGGCGGCATGCGTCAGGAGCGTGATCTGAGCGCCTCGTTGAGTGCCCACATATCCTTCTCCTCGGGCGCGGTCTCCAATCCGAGCACGGGAACTTGCTTGCGCAAATGGTCGTGGTGGGTGCGCACGCCATATTCGAGATCGGAGAGGTAAAAACCTCCGAAGGCTTCGGACAGCATGGATTCGTTGGACCATATCGAAAGCTGTACGTCCTCGGCCAACGTGTCGCGGTCGATGCGGTAGGATAGGTAGCGGGCTGCCGCCTGTCGCCTGGTCTCGTCGCTATAGCGGTAGATGGCGCCGCGCAGCAGCGTCTCACCCGTCGACAGCGGAAATTCCTGATAGAACTGCACCGATTCCGGCATGATCGACAGCGCGTTGTTCGGGAAGATGCCGTAGTAGATCCAGGCCTTGCGCAGGTGTTCCGGCAGGTGCTTCGCCTCGGGTGCGAGCTTGATGTATTGCGCGACGCTCCAGCGCCGTCCGGCATACGGATTGTAGGTGGCGAACGAGCGCGACACGCCGTTGACGAACGGCTCGTCGAAATAGGTCGCACCGTAAAGGTCCTGCAGCGCCGGATGCGCCATGGCGACGTGGTAGCCTTCATTGTCGACATCGCGCACCGATTTCCAGTTGACCGGCGTCTTTTGGGTCCAGATGCCCCAGGACGGCACCATCTCGGCGACGCCGTAATGGGCAATCTCGGCTTCGATCGGCTTCAACAGCTCGGCCACCGATGGCTGCGGCCCACCCTTGCGGAAACGGATGAAGATGAAGCCCATCCAGATTTCGAGCTCGAGCGGCATCAGGCCGAATTCGGTCTTGTCGAGGTCGGGGAAGGAACGGGGGCGGGCAGCACCGCGCAGCGTGCCGTCGAGATTGTAGACCCAGCCATGAAAGGGGCAGACCAGCGCATTCTTGCAAGTGCCCTGGCTGTCGGCAACGACGCGACTGCCGCGGTGGCGGCACATATTGTTGAAGGCGCGCACAACGCCATCCTTGCCGCGCACGATCAGCGCCCGCTCGCCGACCACATCCATCGTCAGATAGTCGCCGGCGTTCGGCACGTCGCAGACATGGCCGGCGATCTGCCAATGGTTGCGGAAGACGTGCTCTTTCTCGAGTTCGAGCAAGGCGTCGGAATGATAGCTCCAGCCCGGCAGCCCCCGCCGATCCCAATCGTTGGGGATTGCCACGTCACGCAGATGCGGGTTCATAAAAGGCTCTTTATTTATTGAATGCTCGTTCAATAAAAGCATATTTTCCGTTGAAATGCAATGGCTTGGGAAAATGGGGCGAATTCTTTACGGGAAATCGAGCGGGATTCGAGAGCCCAGTCCGAATGATCGAAGCCGGGAAAATCCCGGGAATTCCAGACGTTAATCCCCTTACACGTGTTGAGCGCCCGACGCTCTGTGGGCCTGGAAAAGCGACGTGGATCTGGTGCCGTGGGTAGCGGAAAACGAGAATGCCACCGGTGCTGCCAGCTACGCCTGATCGGTTTGCCCAGGAATGGCTGCGGGCTTGGTTTCATGCCGGTTACACAATCGTTAATTCATCATCGTTGGCCGGTTACAAGGTGCGATTAGGTTCGTTTCAACAGAGAAAAGAAGAAGACCGAAGGAAACGACGATGCGTACGAAAATCCAGATCACCGATACCGACCTTCGCCAGCAGGGTCCCCAGCGTAACGACCGGCGCCCGAAGCTGGCGCTGCGCCAGCGCGCCAGTGATCATCCAATGGCGATGTTCATGCTGCTGGCGGCTGCCGCATTTGCCGGCATGGCGTTGACGCCGACGGTCGGTCCGGCCTTCGCCTCACTGAACCCGCCGGCCAACCTCATCGATGGCGCGACGACCACCACCAAGACGGCGCGCCTGCCGATTCCGGAGATCGATTTTGCCTGCAAGGGGCAGGCCTGGGGCGCCGAGAGCCTGGAATGCCTACGCGTCATCGCTGCCCAGTCGGGCAAGGCACGACCGGTCCGCATGATCGCCAATGCCGCCCCGCTGGCTGATACGCCGAACGTTTTTTGATTTTTTTGCGAGCGCCCTCCAGCACTCCAGTCAGGCTCCCGCCGCAATGTCGGCCGGGAGCCTTTTTCTTCCGGGGCGAGATCGCGGAGTCTAGCCGCCCAGAGCGGCCTGCTCGGCAATGGCCGAGAGCACGCCGCGCACATCCAGCGTGCTGAACGGTTTTTCGAGGATCGGCGGTCGCTGCTGCGCCGGCAGCGCTTCGATCTCGCCTTTCGCGCCGATCAGATCGCCGGTGACAAGCACGAAGCGCCGCGCCACACCCGGCATTTCGGCGAGTAGCTCGCGATAGGCGGCTATGCCGCTGGTGCCGGGCATGCGCAAATCGGAAAACACGATGTCCGGCGGCACATGGCCGCTCAGCGTCGCGGCGGCCGAGACCCAGGCCGGCACGACCCGCGACTTGATGCCCATCAGCTCCAGAATATCGGACAGCGACGCGGCGACATCCGGCTCATCGTCTATGATCAGCGCGTGACGCAAGCCGCTCGACCGCGACGGAGCTTCGCCGGCGGCGGCCGCGCCGGCAGCGATCGCCGGCAGCTGCACGACAAAACGCACACCTCTCGGCGAAACCTCCTCGAACCAGATATTGCCATTGTGCCGCTCGATGATCGATTTCGAGATCGACAGGCCGATGCCGGTACCGACACCGACCGGCTTGGTGGTGAAATAGGATTCGAATATGCGTGAGCGTATCGCTTCCGGCACGCCTGGCCCGTTGTCCTCGACCGAGAATCCGGGATTGCCGCGGTCGCTGCGAAACGTCCGGACCTTGATCCGACGGTCGCCGGCAACGCCGGCCAAGGCGTGCTGGCTGTTGATGAGGAAGTTGGCGGCCACCTGCGTCACGTGGTCGGCATCTGCCATGGCCAGCAGCGGGCCGCTGGCGAAATCGGTGTCGATGATGATGCCGCTCGACCGTGCGCCATAGGCGGTCACTTCGAGTGCGGCGCGGATCACCTGGTTGAGGTCGGTTTCGGCCTGTGCGGCCGGGTGCAGGCGGACCATCGACAGGAAGCTCTTGACGATACGGCCGCAGCGCTCGGCAGCGGCACGCACCTTTTCGGCGCGCACCTTGGTCTGCGGATCGGCGGCGAATTCGTGCAGCAGCGTCGACTGGGCGACAACCACGGCCAGCGGATTGTTGAGCTCGTGCGAAACGCCGGCAAGCAGCGAGCCCATTGCCGCCATCTTCTCGTTCTGGTGCAGTTTTTCGCGCTGGCGGTTGATTTCCTCCTCGGCGCGCAATCTGTCGCGCAGGTCGCGGATAGAGCCGAAGATCAGCTGGCGATCGGCGACCCGCATCTCGGTTGCCGTCAGCTCGATCGGAAAAACCTCGCCGGCGGCGTTCTGGGTGACCGTTTCGAGCCGCTGGCCGACCATCGGCGCGCCGCGGCCCGACATGTATTCGGCGCCGGACGCATAGCCCTTGCGGTAATATTCCGGCACGACCGTGTCGAGCAGGTCCTTGCCGAGGATATCGCTGCGCCGATAGCCGAACATCTTTTCGGCGGCCGGATTGAATTCGATGATCGAGCCGGTCTCGTCGATGACGATGATGGCGTCGAGAGAGGCCTGCAGCATGGTGCGGCGAATGACGTCGCTGGCATGCGCGTCGGAGGGCGACCGTTCGATGGCATCGCCGATGGCGAGTGCCACCATGTGCAGCGCCGCCTCTTCCTGGTCGGTCCATTCGCGTTCGTGGATGCAGTCGTTGACCGCCAGCGTGCCCCACAAATTGCCGTGCGAAAAGACCGACACCGACAGGAATGACTTGATGTTCTGCTTTTCGAAATCGGTCCGCAGAAAGCCTTCGAGATCGCGTGTGTGCCCGGCGAAGATCTTGCCTTGACGCTCGTCCTCCGCCAGCCGTTCCAGCAATGGGTCCGAATCGACGACCGACTGCATGATGACGGTCGGTGACGCCAGTTCGCCGCCAAACCGGGGAGCGATCCAATAAGCGGCGACCGACTGGGCGAAGCCCTGGCCGGGCAGTTCGCGCAGGCGAAACAGGATGCCGCGGTGACAATCCATGGCTTCGCAAAGCGTCTGGAGAATACCCTCCATTTCGCGTTGCCAGTCGCCGGCTTCGCGCAGCCGGCGAACCACATGCACGGCCGCCATCGCCGCGCCCTGCCTGGCGCCCTGCATGTCCGCGCGTGTTGTTTCAGCCGTCATGGTCAGCCGTCATTTCCTGGCCGTGGCTTGCTCAAGCCGCCGGGCCTTAGTTGTTTTCCCCGACTGGCAGCGAGAAGATATAGCCTTCGCCGCGCACCGTGCGCAGGAATTTCGGATTGGCCGGATCCGCCTCGATCTTCTTTCTCAGCCGCATGATGCGGATGTCGACGGCGCGGGACGACTCCGGGTCCTCGACGAAACCGATCGCCTCGGAGATCGCCGCCCGCGTCAACAGCCGGTTGGCGCGCGTCAGGAACACCTCCAGCACGTCGAACTCGCTCTTGGCCATGTCGATGACCGCGCCGTTGGCGCCGGTGACGAGCCTGCCGTCGAGATCGGCGTGAAAGGGTCCGAAGCTCACGGACCGGCGGCCGCCGGATGTTTCAGCCTTGGCCTTTTGTGGCTCGGTCGGCTCCGGAACGCGGCGCAGCACGCTGCGCACCCTGGCCAGCACTTCGCGCAATTCGTAAGGCTTGACGATGTAGTCGTCAGCGCCGAGCTCCAGTCCGACGATGCGGTCCAGCGCGGTACCGGCCGCCGTCGCATAGATGATGCCGATCGGCATTTTCGACCGCATCCAGCGGCCGAGCGACAGGCCGTCCTCGCCCGGCATGGCGATGTCGAGAATGGCCAGATGGAAGGACTGGGTTTCCAAAAGGTCGCGCGCCGCCGCCGCACTTTCGGCCGTGGCCACATCATAGCCGCTGGCGCCGAGATACTCGGCGACCGCATCCCTCAGGTCGGGCTCGTCCTCGACAATGACAATTCGTGCCCGCACGATGCTTTCGCTCCCGCTTTCAGCGGAAAGTAGATTGGGTATAAACATGATGTCCAGCACTCTTCTTGGGTTGCCGTATGCGGAGTAGAAAAACATGGCTGCACGATCCGTTATCGCGCTTGTTTCCGTCGCTGAAGTAATTGCGACCGATCTCGCCGATCATCTCGAGCGGCGCGGTCATGACGTCCGCGCGGCGCGACAGCCGTGGGAGGCCGAATCGCTGCTTTCGGAAAAGGGTATCGATGTCGTGGTTGTCGGCGACAGCGTCAGCCAGGCAGAGGGGCGCGACCTGCTCAGGCGACATGGCGGCGAAGGTGGACCGGATTTCATCCTGATCTGCCGCCCGGCCGATCTGGTCGACAAGGTTTTGGCGCTCGAACTCGGCGCCGCCGACGTCGTCGAAAGCCCGCTCAATGTCAGGGAGCTTGCCGCTCGCGTAGGCGGCCTTCTGGCTCGGCGCGGCAGGAGCGCCGGGGAACTGATCGTGCTGGAGAACGCGACCGTCGATCTCCGATCGGCCATCGTCATGCACCGCTCGGGCACGGAAGAACAGCTGTCCCCCGGGCAGGTGGCGCTGCTCAGGCTGTTCCTGGCCAGCCCGCGCAAGGTGCTGACGCGGGACGACATCATCGCCGCCGCGCCCGCCGAAAATGCCGAAGCCTTCGATCGGTCGATCGATTCGCGCATCGTGAGGCTGCGCCGCAAGCTCGATACCGAAACCATCACCACCATACGGGGTGCGGGCTACCGGTTCGATCCGCCCACGCAATTCGCCGATTGAAGGCAGGACGGCCACCCTTTTGTCTTGAGCATCGGGTTTTCCCAAAACCGGTTTCCACTTTGGGGTCCGATGCTCTTCAGCGCACCACGAGAAGCGACGGGCCGGACAGCATGTCACTGTTCGTACTGACCTCGCCGGCATGGGCACGTTCCTTCAGCAGCACGGTGGCGAGGCCGGCAATGCCGAGCAGGCCCTGGACGTAAAGCAGGGCGGAAAGCACGGAAGCGGCGAATTTCGTTTTCATCCTGTTCGTTCCTCAAAATTGGAATTTACGGGCACTTCAGGGGAACCCCCGAAGCGCCCGCGCCGCCAGCGGAGCCCCCCGTTGCGGCGCGGGCCTTCGGTCCTCTCGGCTGCAAGTTGCCGGAGGCGCCGCGCATCCTCAACGGCCCTAAGCCGCCCCCGCCAGAGGGGCTTGAGCCGGTCGACGCGCAGGCTGGAAACTGTCCAGACCAATCCAGACCGTAGCGAAAACAGTGTTGTCTTCCGATCGTTCGTTGACCGCTGTTTTCGTTAGGTCAACTTTGCCTGTTCGCTGTATCCGGATCATGCCGCCGAGGCTGCGCTTTGTTGCAGCTCGGTTTCGCAGTCAGGTGAATTCCTATCAAACGAAAGGCAATCGCGTATTCGCGCCGCGGTTTGGCCGATCTGCTTAGGCAAACACGCCACCGCCAAGACGACGTTGTGCAACTGCAAGCCGCTTTGCACGGACCTTTTCTGTTAACCAGAGGAAACAGAATCGAAACACAAACGAGCACGTAGCGAAATCGGCTTGAAACATGACGCCCCGATAAGCCGGTCATCGAATTGAGCCGGCCCGGACCGGCAGAATAGGGGAGACATCATGTACACTGCCATTTCCGCCAAGCTCATCAACATCGCCGCCGCCGTGATCACCGGTACTGCCTTGCTTGTCAGTGCCGGCAACGGCGCAGCCCACGCCGCCGCCAACAAGATCGTCGCGCGTGTGTCGCTATCGCAGCAGACCATGGAAATCCTGGTCGACGGCCGGCCGACATTCGCCTGGAAGGTCTCGACCGGCGACAGGACGCACGTCACGCCGACCGGTTCGTTCAAGCCGACCCGCATGCATGAAATGTGGTATTCGAAGAAATACGACAACGCCCCGATGCCGCATTCGGTGTTCTTCAGCGGCGGCTACGCCGTACATGCGACAAGCGCCATCAAGCGCCTCGGCCAGCCAGCCTCGCATGGCTGCGTGCGTCTGCATCCGGACAACGCCGCCGATTTCTACCAGCTCGTCGAGGTCTTCGGCCCGGCCAACACCAGCATCGTCATCGTCAAGTGAGCGATGCTGCTCTCATCACTTACAAAAAGGCCGGAAATCCGGCCCTCTTTATTAGTGCAGTCTAATCCGGCATCACCGGCATCAGGTTCGGATCCGGCTTTTCGGCGTGATGCGGCAGGTCCTTGCTGGCGATAAAGGTGTAGAACATCGGCACAACGAACAGCGTGAACATGGTTCCGACCAGGATGCCGGTGAAGATCACCAGGCCCATCGAATAGCGTGCCGCGGCACCCGCGCCGCTGGAGATGATCAGCGGCACCACGCCGAGCGCCATCGCCGCCGTCGTCATCAGGATCGGCCGCAGCCGCACCCTCGCCGACGCGATGATCGCATCGCGGCGCCGCATGCCGTGCATTTCACGCTGCTGGTTGGCGAACTCGACCAGGAGGATGCCGTGCTTGGTGATGAGGCCGATCAGCGTGATCAAGCCAACCTGCGTGTAGATGTTGAGTGTCGCGGGTGGAATGCTGAACTGCAAGCCGCTGATCATGAAAATCAAATTGAGATTCGGAATCATGTTGAGCGGCAATATGGCGCCGAAGATCGAGAGCGGCACCGACATCATGATGATCAGCGGATCGCGGAAGCTTTCGAACTGCGCGGCCAGCACCAGGTATATGACCAGCACCGCCGCCGCGAAGGCGATCAGGATGGTGTTGCCCTGTTCCTTCTCTTGGCGCGATTGGCCGGAATAATCGATAAAGAAAGTGTCCGGCAGGCTCTCCTTGGCGATATCCTCGATTGCTTTCAAACCGTCGCCGGTGGTGACACCAGGCAGCGGCAGGGCGGAAATTGTTGCGGAATTCAACTGATTGAACTGCTCGATCACAGCAGGCGACGCGTTGGTCGAGATCTTCACCACCGCCGAGAGCGGCACCATCTCGCCAGACACACTGCGCACGAAATACTCGCCCAGCTTTTCAGGGTTGTCGCGAAAGCTCTGCGGCACCTGCGGGATGATGTCGTAGCTGTTTGATTCGCGGTCGAACTGCGCCACCTCGGCACCACCGACCAGAAGCGTCAGCGTCCGGCCGATGTCGGCGATCGGCAGGTTGAGCGCGGCTGCGCGGTCGCGGTCGATCGTCACCGTCACTTGCGGCGCGTCATAGGACATTGAATTCTGCACGGCGAGGAAGCGACCGGAGGCCTGCGCCTTGTTCTTGATGTCCTCGGCCGCCTCGTACACTCGGGAGGCCTCGCCGGTCGAGCGCACCACCATTGTGATTGGCAGGCCGCCGCCCGATCCGGGCAGCGTCGGCGGCGCGAAGACGAAAGCATCGACGCCTGCCACCTTGGCAAGGCGGGCAGTGATGTCTTCCTGAAGTTCCTTCGAGCTGCGCGCGCGCTCGGCCCAGTCCTTGAACGCAAAGCCGACGAAAGCGCTGTTCGTCGGGCCTTGGAACGCGACGGCGGAGAACCGCGCCCTGGTTTCGGGGATATCATTCACCAGCCCGAGAATCTGGTTCACATAGGTCTCGGTGTAGTCCGAGGTCGCATAGCGCGGCGCGTTCACAATAGATAGCAAGAAGCCCTGGTCTTCTTCCGGCGCCAGTTCGCTCGAGGTCTTGGTGAACATGAAACCGGTCGTGGCGACCAGCGCGAGGACGATCATCAGCGTCACCGGGCGATAGTTCAACGAACCGGTGACGAGCCGCTCATAGATGTGTTCGACGCGCCCGAACGTATTGTCGACAATGCGCTGGAAGCGGCTGTGCGACCCGGACCTCAGGATACGTGCCGACATCATCGGTGTGATGGTGAGGGCGACGACACCCGAAAGCACCACCGAGCCGGCAAGCGTCACCGCGAATTCGCGAAACAGCGCGCCGGTCAGGCCGCCGGTGAAGGCCAGCGGCGCGAACACGGCGGCCAGTGTTATCGTCATGGCGACGACGGCGGAAGAGATCTCCCGCATGCCGTTGAAGGCTGCCTGCATCGGTGACAAGCCATCTTCCTCCATGTGGCGGTGGATGTTTTCCACCACCACGATGGCATCGTCGACGACGAGGCCGATCGCCAGCACCATGGCCAGCAACGACAAAAGATTGATCGAATAGCCCACCGAAAACAGCAGGAAACAGACGCCGATCAGCGACAGCGGAATGGTCACGATCGGCATCAGCACCGAGCGGAACGAGCCGAGGAAGAGCAGGATAACAACGATGACGATGGCGACCGCCTCGCCGATGGTCTTGAACACCTCCTCGATCGACGCACTGATCTGCTCGGTTGAATCGTAGACGATCTCCATCGTCATGCCTTGCGGCAGCGTCTCCTGGATGGTCGGCACGATCTTGTGGATTGCCGCCGCGGTGGTCAGCGGATTGGCGGCCGGCGTCGGAAAGATGGCGAGAAAGATGCCGGGCTTGCCGTTGAAGGTGACCCTGGTGTCGGTGTTCGCCGCGGCGAGCTCGACGCGGGCCACGTCGCGCAGTCTCACCACATTGCCGTCCTTCGAGCGGAGCGGAAGGGCAGCGAAAGCCTCCGGCGTCTGCAGGGTCGAGCGAACCGTGATCGAGGAAGCCACATATTCGTTTTCGGTATCGCCGGGCGCGGAGAGGAAATTCGATTCGTTGATGGCGGTCAGCACTTCCGCCGCCGTCACGCCGCGCGCCGCCAGTTTGATCGGGTCGATCCAGACACGCATCGAGTATTCGGCGGCGCCGAAAATCTGCACGTCGGCAACACCTTCGACCGTCGAGATACGCGGCCGCACGACGCGCTCGATATATTCGGTGAGTTGTTCCGGCGTCATGTTCGGGTTCTGCATCGAGATGTACATCATCGCGAACTGCTGGCCGGTGCCCTTGACGATCACCGGGTCTTTGGTTTCGTCCGGCAGATCGCCGCGCACGCTCTGGACCTTCGACAAGACTTCGTTCAGCGCCACGTCAGGGTCGGAGCCGAGTTTCATCTGCACTGTCACGGTGCTGGATGACGGCCGGCTCGCCGACGTGACATAATCGATGTTTTCGGTCGACGCGACGGCACGCGCGATCGGCGCGGAAATGAACCCCTGGATCAGGTCGGCGCTGGCGCCGGGATAGGCAGTGGTGATGGTGATGGCCGTTTCTTCAACCTCTGGATACTGCCGGATCGAAAGGTTGAAGATGCCTTGGAAACCCAGAAGCAGGATCATGCAGGCAAGCACGGTCGAAAGGACCGGGCGGCGGATGAAGAGGTCGGAAAAGCTCATTGCTGGGCTGCCTGCTGGTTCCCCGGCTTGCTCGGATCGATCGTGTTGTCGACGGCAACGGACATGCCGTTGGAGAGCCGGTTCTGGCCGGCGGTAACGACTTCGTCGCCGGGCGCGATGCCCTCCAGGATCTCGACCAGGCCGGCGTTGCGGCGGCCTGGCTTGACGAACACCTGGGCGAGCACGAGCTGCGGCTTCTGTTCTTCCGCTGCCGGCTTGGCCTCCTCTGCCGGTTTGGCTGGGGTAGCAGCCGGCTTTTCGTCGGGTTTTGCCGCGGGTGCTTCGGCCGCGGGCTTGGCAGCATCTGCAGCCGGCTTTTCTTCCGGCTTTGCCTCGGGCGCCGCGCCGTTGGCTTCGGCGGATTTGGCCGGGCGCACCACGAAGACGAAGTCGCCGTACAGGCTGGAAGTCAGCGCCGTCTGCGGCAGCGCCAGCACGTCGTTCTCCTCGGGCAGTTCGACGCGCACCTGGACGAACTGGCCGGGCGTCAGCTTGCCTTCGGGATTGCCGACCTCCGCCCTCACGGTCACCAGCCGGCTGGTCGGGTCGATCTTCGGATCGATGCCGCGGATGCTGCCGGTGAACGGCATGTCGCCGCCGCCGACGCCCAACCGCACCGTCTGTCCGATCTTCAGCTGCGGAAGCTGCTGCTCCGGCACGGTGAAATCGACACGCATCGTATCCATGTCCTGCAAGGTCACCACAGCGGTGCCGGGTGTGAGATACTGGCCAAGGTCGATTTTCGGAATACCGACGGTACCCTTGAAAGGGGCCGTCAACTGCTTTTGGTCGAGCACCGCTTGCAGCTTGTTTACCTGCGCTGCGGAGACCGATGCTGCTGCCTGCGCCGTGTCGAGCGTAGCGTCGGTGCCGACCCCGCGCTTCTGCAGCTCAAGAGCGCGCATCAGCGTCGTCTGGTCGGATGTGGCTTGCGCCTTCGATGCCACGAGGTCGGCTCGCTCGACTTCATCGTCGAGCTGAAGCAGCACGGCGTTGGCGGCGACCTTCTGATTGGCATGGAACAGGATGTCCTTGACGATGCCCGCGGTTTCGACGGTGAGGTCGACGCCGCGTACGGCACTGACAGTGCCGATCGCCTCGATGCCGGGCGTCCAGGACATCGGTTTGACGATGACCGTCGACACGGTCGCGGCCGGCGGCTTCATGCTGGCGAAGAACTGTTTGGTTGCCATGTCGTGAAACAGGTTGAAGCCGACGATGCCGCCGCACACCAGCACGAGCAGAATGAAGGCGATGATGAAGCGCTTGATCACGAACAGTCCCCTCGGCCACGGCCCAGCATAACGGTCGGACGACCGGAACACATACCTGTGACTGGTCCCAATTTCAAATGACGGCGATCTTACTGTACCGTCTGGACGGTCTTGTCAATTCCGCCTAAGCTAATGAATGGGGAACGCTTGATGAAGGCCCGCAGAGCAAATTCGCGCGAGAAGATTCTCGCCGCCGCCGCCGCCGTGGCGCGCGAGACGGGTCCTGGCAGCCTGTCGCTGGATGCGGTCGCCAGCCGTGCCGGCGTGTCGAAGGGTGGTCTTCTCTACAATTTCCCGACCAAGGCGAAATTGATGCAGGCGCTGGTAGAGGATTACCTGCGCGCCTTCGAGCAGGCCCTGGAGTCCGCCCGCACGGCCGGCGTCAACGGCGAAAGCCCGCTTGCAACTTATATCAAGCTGTCGGCCGAGCATGCCGAGGAATCGAAACCGTCGGCATCCTGGATATTTTCGGCGATTGCCGAGGATCCCGATTTCCTGACCCCGATAAAATCGTTCAGGCGGCAGCTGTTCGAGCGGCTGAAGCAGGAAACGCCGAACCTTAGGGCGCTGCTGGTCTGCTATCTCGCCATCGAAGGGCTTCGCAGCATGAACCTGTTCGGTTCGGACATTCTCTCCGCCGAAGAGCGCCGGCTGCTGATATCGACCCTGCTGGAGATCGCGGAATAGTCTAGGAATGCGCTGGCCGGGTTCAACTGCCTCGGTCGCGTCGATCGCCCGTTGCGTCAACCCAAAGTGCCTGCCGTCACACAGGCTTCATCGTGCCGACATAGCGTCCTCCCATTCTTTGCTGCAACGCAGGAGGAGTGGGGTGTGGTCGATATTGTTTCAAGCGAGGCAGGAATTCCAAGGCCGGAGCATCCGCTTGACCGGCCAAACGACACCGGTAAATGGTTTCTGCCGGCCTTTGCCGTCATCATTCTGGGCGGCCTTGCCTATGTCGGCTACGCGCTCAGCCAGGACCTGACCAGCACCATCGCGGTGCCGTGGATCCTGCTTGGGCTGGCGCTGCTGATCGCGCTCGGCTTCGAATTCGTCAACGGTTTTCACGACACTGCCAATGCGGTGGCAACGGTGATCTACACGCATTCCATGCCGGCCGAGCTTGCAGTGATGTGGTCCGGCTTCTTCAATTTCCTCGGCGTGCTCACCGCCAGCGGAGCAGTCGCCTTCGGCATCATTTCGCTGTTGCCGGTCGAGTTGATCCTTCAGGTCGGATCGAGCGCGGGGCTGGCCATGGTCTTCGCGCTGCTGGTCGCGGCGATCATGTGGAATCTCGGAACCTGGTATCTCGGCCTGCCTGCCTCGAGCTCGCACACACTGATCGGTTCGATCATCGGCGTCGGTCTCGCCAACCAGTTCATGGCCCCGGCCGGCTCCGTCACCAGCGGCGTCGACTGGTCGCAGGCGTCCAATGTCGGCCTGTCGCTCCTGATCTCGCCGCTGGTCGGTTTTGGCCTGGCTGCACTGCTGCTTCTGGTGATGAAGCTGCTGGTCAGGAACCGCGAGCTCTACGAGGCGCCCAAGTCGAGCGCGCCGCCGCCGCTGTGGATTCGGGCGCTGCTTATTTTCACCTGCACCGGCGTCAGCTTTGCCCACGGCTCCAATGACGGGCAAAAGGGCATGGGCCTCATCATGCTCATCCTGATCGGCGTCGTGCCGACCGCGTTCGCGCTCAACCGCACACCGGACGTGAACTATCTCGAAGCTTACAAATCGGCGGCGACGCAAGTCGAAACGGTACTCGGCAAATACGTCAAGCCCGGCGTCGTCGTGACTGACGCGGCGACCGCGGTCGGCGACGCCGTTCGCACCAAGACCTGGAAGGACGAGACCACGCCTGCCCTGCAGAGCTTCATCCACGACACCAGCGCCATGTTGTCGCCCTATCCGTCCGTGGAAAAGCTGCCGACAACGCTGGTCAGCAACGCCCGCAACAACATCTATCTTATCGGTGAAGCGCTGAAGCTGATCGACAAGAAGAAGCTGCTGCCGATGGAGGCAGACGACCTGAAGGCGGTGACGACCTACCATAAGGCGGTCGACAACGCGACGAAGTTCATCCCGCTCTGGGTCAAGGTCGCCATCGCGCTGGCGCTCGGCCTCGGCACCATGGTCGGCTGGAAGCGCATCGTCGTCACCGTCGGCGAGAAGATCGGCAAAAGCCATTTGACCTACGGTCAGGGTGCGTCCGCCGAGCTTGTCGCGATGGCGACGATCGCATCGGCCGACTATCTCGGCCTGCCGGTCTCAACCACCCATGTGCTGTCCTCGGGCGTTGCCGGCACCATGGCGGTGAACGGCTCGGGCCTGCAATGGTCGACGGTGCGCAACATGCTGATGGCCTGGATACTGACCCTTCCGGTCTCCATCTGTCTTGCCTTCGTGTTGTTCGTCATCTTCCGCCAGGTGTTCTGAGCGGGGGCAGGGTTTGACCAGAATGTCGCGGCACCGGCCCCGGCGCCGCCCTGATCACCTGAACGTGCATCGTTTCGGCGGCGGCCATGAATGACGCATCGCATCTGACATTGCTTGCCGCGGACGACCAGCATCATGCTCCCGGGCTGGTCTGGGCCTATCATGCCGCTCCCGGCAAAGCTCCCGAACCGCTGGCGCCCCGAGACATAGAGGCCGCGCTGGCCTCAGCGGGCGGCTGGGTCTGGCTGCATGTCGACCTTGTCGACCGGCGCGCCCATTCCTGGGTCAGCCATGCCTGCGCGCTGCCGGCGTCGGCTCATGCAATCCTCGAAGGACATGAGGACAGCCTAGTGCTGGCGCATGAGAATGGCGTCGTCCACGGCATTTCGGCCGATCTGCATGGCGAGATCACCCATCAGTCGACGACCATCGGCAGATTGCATTTTGCGGTCTCGGAACGGCTGCTGGTCACCGGCCGCCGGCATCCGCTGGCGGCAGTGGAGGAAGTGCACACGGCCCTTGCCGCGGGGCTGCGGCCGGCCACGGCATTCGAGCTGTTCGAAATGCTAGTCATGGCTTTTTGCAAGACCACCAGCCTGCGGCTCGCCGCGGCAACGAAGCGGCTGGATGCAGTCGAGGATCATCTCGTGACCGAGCGGCTTGCCGACGAAAAACGGCAGCTGAAGGATGTGCGCCGCCTTGCCGTATCCCTGCATCGGCCGATCTCGGCCCTGGCAGCGCTTTTCCAGGACGAAGACCGTTCCGCCTGGAACCTTTCCGCCGGCGCACATGAAGTTCTGCGCCGGCTTGCTGCGCGCCTTGAACGGCTCGACCGCGAGGTCGTCATGATCAACGACCGGGCAAGGCTGCTGCAGGAGGAGCTTGCGGCTGAGCTTGCCGACGAATCGAACCGTAGCCTCAAGGCGCTGGCGGTGATGAGCGCGCTGCTTTTGCCAGGAACCCTGATCGTCGGCATTTTCGGCATGAACACAGGCGGACTGCCATTTGCCGAGAGTCCCAGCGGCTTCTTCCTGGCGATGCTGCTGGCGGTTGGCGCGACCGGCCTGTTCTACTGGCTCCTACTGCGCGCCGGCGCCAATCTGCGGTTCTGAGGCCGATTAATGGCGGCGTTCGTTCACCTGTGTCAAAATACGGGCTGCCACCTCGAAACCACGCCATCCCGCCTTCCGAAAATCGGTTCCGATTTTCAGGCCGATGCGCTAGAGCCTTTCGGGATTGAACCGTGCCTTTAACCCGGAAAGGCTCCCACCGCTGCCCATGCCCCATCTTCCCGAGCATCTTCTCACCGGCTACCGCAATTTCATGAATGGCCGCTATCTCACCGAGAGCGGGCGTTATCGCTCGCTGGCGCGAGAGGGCCAGGCACCGGAAACGATGATCGTCGCCTGCTGCGATTCCCGTGCCGCGCCCGAAGCGATCTTCGATGCCGGGCCGGGCGAGCTGTTCGTGCTGCGCAATGTCGGCAATCTGGTGCCGCCCTATGCGCCAGACGATCAGTTCCACTCGACATCGGCGGCGCTCGAATTTGCCGTGCAGAGCCTCAAGGTCAAGAACATCGTGGTGATGGGCCACGGCCGCTGCGGCGGCATCCGCGCGGCGCTCGACACCACGGCCGCGCCGTTATCGCCGGGCGATTTCATCGGCAAGTGGATGAGCCTGATCGCGCCCGCGGCCGAGACCGTATCGTCCAGCACCTTCATGACCGCGACCGAGCGCCAGACGGCGCTGGAGCGCATCTCGATCCGCTATTCCATCGCCAATCTGCGTACCTTCCCTTGTGTTTCGATCCTCGAAGGCAAGGGGCGACTGTCGCTGCACGGTGCCTGGTTCGATATTTCGACCGGCGAGCTTTGGGTGATGAACAAGGAAACCGGCGATTTCGAGCGGCCGGAGACGGAGTAGGAGACGAGGCATGGTGCGAGCTCGGATCGCGTTCGCGGCGGCGGCACTGCTGTGCCCGATAACTGTCGCCCGCGCCGATGATAGCGCGATCATCGACCGCTGGTATTCGGCCCTGCTGATCGCCGACCGCACCGAATTGTCGGACCTGCTCGCCGACAACGTCCGCATCAAGCTCGACGACCTCGGCGTCGTGCAAAGCAAGCAGGAATTCATCGCCTCGATCGCCGAGTGGCAGGGCGCCGTCGCCGGGGCCGAAATCCGCCACCGGATCGAGAAGACGGAGGGCGGCGTCACCACTGTGATCGCCTGCTATGATTTTCCCAGCAACGACATGCTGATGCAGGAGACCTTTGCAGTCGCCAACGACCAGATCACCGCCAGTTCGCAAGCCGCGATCGCCGAAAACTGCGACGGCTACTGACGAAATTTGGTCTTGAGCTTCTCGGGGGATAGGCGCTGGAATTGCCGGCGTCAATTCGGACCTGTCCACGTCACGTGGTTACGCAGGTGGGAACGCCAATGCGACAAGCCATGCGGTCAATCCACTCACAACGACGGTCGCGCCCTGCAAAAGTGCACTATTATCGGAATTCGAAATCTTATGTGTTGGAGGGCAATGATGGGCAAGCAATTCAATCTTTTCCTGTCGCACAGAGATGAAATCGTTTTCAACCATGCCTTGTCCAAGGGTGTTGAGAATATAGTATTCGTCAAGCCGTCCATCGAAGATGGCGATACCCCCATTTTTTGGGAGCCCATCCGAGAAGAAGAACGGTCTTTTAAAAACAGAAGAGTTCTGATATCGTCAAAGGATTTTTTAAACAACATAGTCCTTGAGCGTGACGCTGAAAATAAATGTTTGCAAGTTAGTTCAAGATTATCTCCGGTAATTGAATATGATATAAATCTGTGGCGCGGCGATGTAATGTTGCCTGGCAGAATGTACTATAAATTAGACTGGGCGGAAGGCGATGTGAGGAAAGCATACGACGCATACTTTAGTCGTGTTTTCAAGTTGTCTAAATCTAACCTAAATAAAATTAGAAATAGTCACGGAAGCGTCATCTATCTCGGAAACGAAATGATGCCTGAATTTTACAACGAGACCATGGATTTTAGATTATTATAGATGGGAATTACCGTTACAGTGCACTTTTTGCTGCACTGCGCGCGAGTGGGCATCCTGGTTCGCATACGAGTCGTGGGCACGCATCGGCGTTAACCAGGCGTGCTGTTGCGCGCAACGGGCCGGCGCCTTACATCGGTGACGATCCGCTTCTCCCGCCCACCCAGCGAAAGTTTGCCCATGCCGTCAACCGTCGACCTCGCCGCCCATCCGCTGACCGCATGGCAAGGGCCGCTCGGCCTGCCCGATTTCACGCGCATCGGCGACGGCGATTTTTCTCCGGTCTTCGACGCGGCCCTGAAGGCGCATGAGGCCGAGATCGAGGCGATTGCCGGCAACACCGGGATACCGACGATCGAAAACACGCTTGCCTCGCTCGAGTTTGCCGGCGAGGCGCTCGACCATGTCTCCTCGATCTTCTGGTGCCGCGCCGGCGCCCACACCAATGAGGCGATCCAGGCGCTGGAGCGCGACATCTCGCCAAAGATGTCGCGGCATTACTCGGCGATTTCGATGAATGAGCGACTGTTTGCCCGCATCGACGATCTCTATCAGCGCCGCGAGGCTTTGAAGCTCGATGCCGAAACGCTGCGGGTTTTGGAAAAGACCTGGAAAAACTTCGTCCGCTCCGGCGCCAGGCTCGACGCCGAAGGCAAGAAGCGGCTTGCATCGATAAACGAGGAGTTGTCGTCGCTCGGCACCAATTTCGGCCAGAACGTGCTTGCCGACGAGCGCGACTGGGCGTTGTTCCTCGACGAGGCCGACCTGGCCGGCCTGCCGGAATTCCTGAAAAGCTCGATGGCGGAAGCCGCCGAGATGCGCGGCCAGAAGGGCCGCTACGCCGTCACTTTGTCGCGTTCGATCTACGAGCCGTTCTCGACCTTCTCAGAACGCCGCGATCTGCGCGAGACGGCGTTCCGCGCCTTCATCATGCGCGGCCAGAATGGCGGCGCCACCGACAACACCGAAGTGGTGCGCGATATGCTGCGCCTGCGCGCCGAGAAGGCGAAGCTGCTCGGCTATCCTTCCTACGCCGCATTGAAGCTCGACGATACTATGGCCAAGACGCCGGAGGCGGTGCACGCGCTGCTCGATCCGGTCTGGGAAAAGGCGGTGGAAAAGGCCGCAAGCGACCAGGCCGAATTGCAGCGGCTGGCGGCCGAGGCCGGCAGCAACGAGAAATTCGCTGCCTGGGACTGGCGCTTCTATCAGGAGAAGCTGCGCGCAGAGAAATTCGCCTTCGACGAGGCCGAGCTGAAGCCGTACCTGCAGCTCGACCGCATCATCGACGCCTGTTTCGACGTGGCGACACGATTGTTCGGCATTTCTTTCGAAGAAAAGAAGGGCATTGCCACCTGGCATCCGGACGCCCGTGTTTTCGTCGTGAAGAATGCCGACGGCAGCGAGCGCGGCCTGTTCCTCGCCGACTATTTCGCGCGGCCCTCGAAGCGCTCCGGCGCCTGGATGAGCGCGCTGAAATCCGGTTATAGGCTTGGCCCTGGCTCCAAGCCGGTCATCTACAACATCATGAATTTCGCCAAGCCGCCGGCCGGCGTGGCAGCCTTGCTGTCGGTCGATGAGGCCAAGACCCTGTTCCACGAATTCGGTCACGCGCTGCACGGCATGCTGACCGACGTCACTTGGCCGTCGGTCGCTGGCACCTCGGTCAGCCGCGATTTCGTCGAGCTGCCGTCGCAGCTCTATGAACACTGGCTGACGGTGCCGGCGGTGCTGGAAAAGCATGCGCTGCATATCAAGACCGGCAAGCCGATGCCAAAGGCGCTGGTCGACAAGATGCTGGCGGCGCGCACCTTCGGCGCCGGCTTCGCCACCGTCGAGTTCACCGCCTCGGCGTTGGTCGACATGGCCTATCACGCACGCCCGGATGCGCCGGACCAGCCGCTTCGTTTCGAAGCCGAAACGCTCGAAAAGCTCAATATGCCCGACACCATCGCCATGCGTCACCGCACCCCGCATTTCGGCCATATCTTTGCCGGCGATGGCTATTCTGCCGGCTATTACTCCTACATGTGGTCGGAAGTGCTTGACGCCGACGCGTTCGCCGCCTTCGAGGAAACCGGCGATCCCTTCAATCCGGCGCTGGCCGAGCGGCTGCGCAAGAACATCTACGCCGCCGGCGGTTCAAAGGACCCGGAAGAACTCTACACCGCCTTCCGCGGCAAGATGCCTTCCCCGGAAGCGATGATGGCCAAGCGCGGGCTGGTGTGATGCATGCCCGCTCTTGTCACCGTTCCTTTCCATCCTGATTGATGTCGGCTGTCATGGCGTCGGGTTGCGCACCGCCTGATCCGGTTTCCGCCGGTCCCGCTCGGCCCCGTTGGCCGTTCGCGTCGTTGAGGTGACTGCACTTAATGCGGTCTCCATCGTTCCGGCCGAAGGAGCCGCGTTCATGGCGGCGCTACGGGCTGTGCGGGGGTAGGCAACGACAGCTTGCCCGCTATGCTGATCGGCCGCTGCCGCATCTGGACCGCGGCTTGCGACGACTACTAGTGGCTCTGCACAGGGATTATGACTCGTTGGCGGTGGGCTTTGGATAGGATAGGCTTTGGCCAATTTGAGGCGGGCCTGTTCGGTCGAGAACATCCCGTTGATGCGGGCGCCGCTGGCGCCTCGCTGGTTTTCCCAAGCGGCGATCTCGGCAAACAGGCTGTCGCGACTTTCGATGCGGCGGTCGAGGCACCGGCTACGCAGGATGCCGATCTCGATCTCGACCATGTTGAGCCGGCTCACGTGTTTGGACCTGTCATGGAACTCCAGCCGTCGCAGGATGCGTCGCGCCTCTGACGCCGGCAGGGCCTGATAGAGCGCGGCGTGTGGGTCGGCAGACTAACGAGCACCACCCTGACGCGGTCGGCCTGGGGGTAATGAATATCGAGGAGGTCGCGCATGCAGTGGCAAAGTCTTGTGCTGCGCGCTCGGTGACCTTGACCTTATGCAAGGTCGGTGTCACCGCGCCTTCTGTCCATAAGATGGTGCTCATCCTCGAGCGGGCCGGATTGATCCGCAGGCGACCCGGCCTCGCGCGCAGCATTGAACTGCTCGTCGAACCCAATATCCTACCCACGCTACAACCCATCGAACCCGCCGAATCCTCTGTGCAGAGCTACTAGACGGAATGCTGTGATATCAGGAGCACCCACTGCCAATGACCGAACAGGAAATGATTATCAACGCGTTGGGCGTCGCTCCCAGTGTTGACGTCGCGCTGGAAGCACGCCGGCGTATCGACTTTCTCGGCACGTATCTGCGTGCATCGGGGCTCAGCACCTATGTGCTGGGGATCAGCGGCGGGGTGGATTCACTTGCCGCGGCCC